>JALRBJ010000001.1 GCA_023257815.1 Candidatus Saccharimonadia bacterium
AGACGTCACAGCAAGGATGCCATCTTGCGACGGGATCTTCCCGCAGTTAAGCAGGGTGACGCACATGTGAAACTACTTGTATCCATCAGATTCATCGTTTGGAAGTGAGGCAGGAACGCCCTCGAACCGCCGATTGATGAATGGTTAGATTATATGAACCTGTTCACCACATTGCAACAATAAGCGCTATATAGTTTTGGTTTTGTAAATTCTTAGCGCCAAGATATACGATGTCACCAATAATCCTACGCACCAGGCAATTGCAGCCCCTGCACTACTTGCTACCACACCATCTGTTAATAATGACCTCATTGTTTCAATGATAGGGGTCATCGGCTGGTTTTCGGCAAACCATCGTAGCACAGGGTGCATGTTGTCTACAGGTGTAAAACCAGAACTAAGGAAGATTAAGAACAGCAATATATAGCTAAATGCACCAGCACCTTCCATAGTTTTTGCGAATAAACCGAATAAGATGGCAAGCCAGGTTGTTGCTAAGGTAAACAGGACTAAGATACCTCCGAATAGTAGCCATTCAGCGATTCCTGCACCTGATCGAAATCCGATTAAAAGAGCGACAAGTAGCACAAGGAATGACGAGAACAGGTTGGAAAGGGTTGATGACATGGCATGGCCGCCAAGAATTGACGACGGTGCAACAGGCATTGCTTTAAACCTATTTATGATGCCCTTTTGTAGATCCATACTAAGACGTACGGCGGCATAGGCGATTCCGCTAACGACGGTCATGATGATGATTGCTGGCGTAATAAAGTCGATGTATTTCACGCCGCCTAGTGACTTTTCGAACGAGCTACCGAATACGTACACAAACAGTAGCATCATAGCGATAGGTGTGATTACTACAGTAATGATCGTATCCATGCTGCGAGTCGTGTGGCGCAGGCTTCGTCTTGCCATAACCCATGTATCACGTATCATATTCATCACTTTTTCTCCTTTGTTTCGTTAATAACCTTAAAGAATACGTCATCGAGCGTTGGTGATTTTTGTGCGAATTCAGTAACTTCGATACCAGCCTTCTCTAATGTACTAAGCAGCTGCGTAAGTTCTGCTACTGTTCCGTTTGTGTTGGCTGTGAGCAAAAGTAATTCGTTGTTCTGTTCTGGCTTGTAACGCTTAAGAAGCGCGGCTGCTGCCAAAAGCTGTTTGTGGTCTTGGAACTTTAATTCTATTTGACCGTGGGGTAAAAGTTTCTTTAACTCGGCAGGCGTACCCTCAGCGACGATAACTCCCTTGTTAAGAATGCAAACATTGTCTGCAAGTTGATCAGCTTCTTCAAGATATTGGGTAGTAAGGAATATGGTGGTGCCGGCATTAGCGAGTGACTTTATGGTCTGCCACATACCATTACGGCTTTGAGGGTCAAGACCGGTAGTCGGTTCGTCAAAAAAGATGATTGATGGGCTACCAATCAGGCTCATAGCAATGTCGAGTCGTCGTTGCATACCACCAGAATATGTTTGTACACGTCGATCAGCGGCTTCTTCAAGATTGAACTGCGCAAGGAGCCTAGCAACGGTCTGTTTTGGGTTTTTAATGTGACGTAGATCGCTGACAAGCTCTAAATTTTCGCGACCCGTTAGAATATCGTCAACGGCTGCAAATTGACCGGTTAGACTAATACGTTTTCGTACGTTATCTGGTTTTTTGGCTACATCGTTACCATCAACAACTGCTGTACCTCCATCGGCTTTTAGTAGTGTAGCTAAGATATTAATTGTCGTAGTTTTGCCAGCACCGTTTGCGCCTAGTAAGGCAAATATCGAACCTTTGGGTACGGTAAACGAAACGTCTTTTAAAACATTTACCTTTTTATAGGATTTCTTAAGTTGGCTGACAGTAATTGCCGCCGATTGATTTGACATGACTAAGTTTCCTCCTACTGAACTTTTACGTTGTTTAAGTCTGCTTTTGCACCCTTTAGTAGTGCGTATGTAACTTTGTCCATCGTTGCGCCGTCAAAAACGGTGTGTTTGGCATCGGAATGACGGAATGATACGTCTTGAAGTATGGTATTTTTGAACGACGCTTTCCTAAGTGACGTGCTGTCGAAATTGGTACCGTTGAGTGTCATGTTATCGAAGGATACATTCGTTAAGTCGGAATGGCTGAAATTTGAGTTATCTAACGTTGCATCTTTGAAAGTAGCTCCTTTAAGAGCGACTGCCTTGAATTTTATATTTGTTAAATTGGCATTGTCAAAACACACGCCCGAGGTATCGCTACCTGCGAATGTAGCATTTGTTAAGTCTGCACCATCGAAGTTAACGTTCGTTAGGTCACTGCCACCAAAGGATGTATTCACTAGATTTGATCCCTTGAACGTTGATTTTCGCATGTCTGATCCATTGAAAGTTGATCCCGCTAAATTCGAGCCATCAAAATTAGTTTCGCTGAGTGAGCTGAAGTTAAACTCAGAGTTGGGAAGTTCAGTGTCACTTAGGTCGCTTTGCTTTAACTCGGTCATCGAAAATTTTGATTTGCTGCGCTTGGCGAATTTGAATGTCTCGCGCAAGGTGCGGCCAACTGGTCGATGGTCGCCATCGGGTTTTTTTTCGGGGTTGTGCTGTACGTTATCCATGATTTCTGAAACTTCGCCAAACGAATCAATCGTAGCCTGGTACGCTTCATCATCACTTTTACCGGCAGATTTTAGATCTTTATATTTTTCTCTTAAGTTAGCTAGCAGTTCCTGTTCGACGTCTTGACGAGCAGGGAAGTTGCCGTAGGGTTTGAATGCATTGTCTAAAAATTTCTTGAGGTTGTCTTCCATGATTATTTCTCCTTATAACAATTTGCCTAAAATTTCTTTTGCTTGGTTCCAACTTTGCTTGTTGTTTACGTAAAGCTCACGACCACTCGCTGTAATATGATAGTATTTGCGACGTCCACCTTGTGTTTCGTCGCCCCAGTATGAGCTAATGTGATCATCGTTTTCGAGTCGCTTCAAACTAGAATACATGGTCGCTTCTTTTAATTCGTATTGCTGATCAGATTGCTCAAAGATGAGCTTTGTGATTTCATAGCCGTACTTATCACCATCTGCTAGAAGCTTTAGGATGATTGTATCGGTATGCCCACGGAGCAAATCTGATGATAATTTACTATCGATCATAATTACACTGTATAGCATATTACTATGACAGTCAAGGTAATTATTTAAATTTGTTATAATTAGAAATACGATTTGCTACACACACTGGTTTGATTTAGGCTAAGCGTCCCTGGTAACATCATTTAATTATTTGTCTTCGGCTAATTTGCTAAGAAACGGGCAAATTCGACGGGCAAAAAATCTACGAGCGTTTCTCGACTAATAACAAAATCGAGGTAGATTAATAATGAATGATGAAGTTTTCTTGAATGAGAGAGTTGAGGTGGTGGCCACATTTGGTGCCGGATTAAATCCTTGTAATCCGATTAAGTTCCGTCGTGCTAGTGGCCGAATTGTTGAAATAAGTGAAATTGGACTGCGCCACCCAACTATGCAGGGTACACGCATGGTTCATATGTTTGATGTGACTGATGGTGGGGCTGATTATAGGTTGGAGTTTGACGCCGAACGATTGACGTGGCGGCTTCTTATGGAGGCAGATCGGGTATGAGTGGACAGTATAATACGGCTTTGCCGAAAGTTCTTCATATAGATCTTAATAGTTGCTTTGCGACGGTTGAGCAACAGGCGCGTCCACTGCTGCGCGGCCGACCAGTAGCAATTGTGAATCGTCGTACAGAACATACCATGATTGTGACTGCCAGCTACGAAGCAAAACGCATGGGAGTAACGCTGGGGATGCGTTTAAAAGAGGCTAAGCAGCTTTGCCCAGAATTAGTTGGCATAGAAAGTGATCCGCCTAAGTATAAATTTGTGTACCATCAATTAATGCGAATCATGAATGACTACTCGGCGCATGTACGCATGAAGAGTATTGACGAAGGCGTAATCGATTTTGCCGAAACCAGTCCGGATATGGCTAAGCGAGACTTAGCGGAAATAGGCTACGAGATCAAGCAACGTTTATGGAACGAGGTGGGTAAAGCTATGAATTGTAACGTTGGCATTGCCACAAATAGGTTTTTAGCTAAAACGGCTGCCTCGCTTAATAAACCGAATGGACTCGATGTCATTACTCACAAAAACTTAAGAAAGGTACTCACTAGTTTAGAACTGACTGACTTAACTGGCATTGCTGGCAGGCTGGAGAAACGTTTAAATTCAGTTGGTATTTTTACGCCTTTACAGTTTTTGGATGCAGATGAGGCGACGTTACAAAACGTTGTTTTTAAGAGCATTGATGGCTCGCACTGGTATAAACGCTTACGAGGATGGGAAGTGGATAAACGAGATTTTCCACTTAAGACCGCTGGCCGACAATATGTATTAGAACAATACCACTTACCACATGATCAAATTTTGCAGCGGCTCCATCATTTGTGTGAAGAAACAGGTGCTAAAATCCGGTCAAAACAGATGCAAGCACGCGGTGTTATGGTGTACGCTAGAACATATGACAGGGGAGGATGGCATGCTAAACACATGGCTTCCTTGCCCTTTTTTTCTAACGAAGCGATCTTTGCACAGGCGAAGCAACTATTTGCTACGGCACCAGACGGTATAAAAATGATTGCAATTACTTGTTATGGACTTGAGCCGACTGATGCACAGAATAAACAGCTTGGATTGTTTGGCGATGAACTAGCCCGTGAAAGAGCCATAACTGGTGCGATTGATGAAATTAACGCTCGCTATGGACGGCGGATAATTCATTCCGCAGATACACTCAAGACGCAGATGATACACGAAAAAGTACCGTTTGGAAGTACTCGCTATATGTAGAGTACAATAAGAAGTGATGAATAAGTCACTTTTATTACTGTGTGCAGCGGTCTTTGGCGCTATTGGTTCGTATATTCCGGTACTATTTGGTGACAATGATTTATTAAGTGGTTGGAGTATTTTGGGTGGGATGATCGGCGGATTTTTTGGAATCTGGGTTGGTGTTAAGATTTCTAAAGCAATGAATTGATATGCGGTATTTAGTAGCAGTGAGTGGCGGGGTGGACTCGGTGGTATTGCTTGATATGCTTGTAAAATCTGCCGAAGACGAACTGATTGTTGCTCACTTTGATCATGGAATTCGTAGCGACTCAGCAGATGATGCACGGTTTGTGGAAGCGCTTGCAAACTCGTATGGCTTGCCATTTATATCAAAGCGTGAAGAATTGGGCGCTGCATCGAGTGAAATGTTGGCGCGTGAGCGTCGTTATGCGTTTTTGCGCATAGCAGCAAAAGAACATAGAGCCAGAATTGTTACCGCACACCATCAAGATGACGTACTCGAAACGATTATCATCAACATAGCTCGCGGTACAGGCTGGCGGGGGCTTGCAGTGATGGGCGACAAAACAATTGAACGTCCGCTTCTTGCATTTACTAAGAAGTATATCTATAACTATGCACTTAAGAATCAACTAGAGTGGGTTGAAGACAGGACGAATATGTCGGACAAATATTTACGTAATCGTGTGCGCAGAAAAATGCCAATTCTATCTTCAGATCAGCGAAGCCAATTAGTCAAACTTCATGATAGCCAGATTATGTTAGCTGATCAGATTGACGAGGAAGCATTAATTTATATGAGCAATTCTCGTTATTTTTTAACTATGATTGACGAGCAGTCCAGCATTGAGCTTTTGCGCACATGGCTACACGAACAAGGTGTGTCATTAACTCGGCCTCAAAGGCTAAGGATGCTTCATGCGATTAAAACGGCGAAACCAGGCCACATTTTTGAAGCAGGTGCTGATTGTAGAATTACGTTTACTTCACGTGAGTTCATTGTCAAACACCCCTTATAACTGCTATATTTAAGGGAGTGAATCTGAATTATTATTTGTAGGTTCTGGCTGAACAAGAAAGGATAGTTATTTAATCAAATGGCTGTAAAAAAACCATCATCCGGCAAACGCACGAGCAATGTGCTTCGTTTGGGTTTATTCTGGGTGCTATTGGTGGTAGCGACGCTTGGTGCGATCGCTATGACAACACCACAAGAAAACTTAAAGCAAGTCTCGCTCAAAAGCGTAACTGAACGAGCTAACAAAGGTGAAATATCAAAAATTGAGATTCAAGGTGATGACGTTAAGATCACGCCTAAAGGTCAAGATAAAGCGACCGAAAAATCGACTAAGGAATCAAGCTCAAGTATTTATGATCAGGGGCTTAATAAAGATGCCAGAGTCGATGTGAATATTCAAAAGCCATCTGAAACGGGAAATGCTATCTGGGCAGTAGCAAGTATTTTGCTGCCTGTCGTTTTAATCGGTCTTCTGTTTCTATTTATGATGCGCCAAGCCCAGGGGCAGAATAATCAGGCCTTAGGTTTTGGAAAAAGCAAAGCCAAACTCTACGGGTTAGATAAAGAAAAGGTCGTCTTTGCTGATATCGCTGGCAATGATTCGGCTAAGCAAGACCTTGAAGAGGTTGTTGATTTCTTGAAGCACCCTAAAAAGTATCAATCACTTGGTGCAAAGATTCCTAAGGGTGTACTACTTGTAGGTAATCCAGGTACGGGTAAGACGATGCTAGCTAGGGCTGTTGCGGGTGAAGCGAATGTACCGTTCTTTAGTATTTCTGGTTCTGAATTCGTTGAGATGTTCGTTGGCGTCGGTGCTAGCCGTGTGCGTGATTTATTTGCCAAGGCTAAAAAGAATGCGCCTGCGATTATCTTCATTGATGAAATCGATGCCGTTGGTCGTAAGCGCGGTAGTGGTATGGGTGGTGGCCATGATGAGCGTGAACAGACTCTTAATCAAATTTTGGTTGAAATGGATGGATTTGAAACAGGTACAAACGTGATTGTACTAGCTGCGACCAACCGTGCAGATGTACTTGATCCTGCCTTGCTGCGTCCTGGTCGTTTTGATCGTCGCACGAATATTATGCTGCCAGAACGTCGCGATCGTGAAGCGATATTGAAAGTTCATTTCAAGAATAAGCCGACTGATCCAACGGTAAACCTGGATAAATTAGCAGCAAAAACAGCTGGTAGTAGCGGTGCAGACCTAGCGAACATTGCGAATGAAGCGGCGATTATTGCTGCACGACGCAACGCTAAAATGATCTCGAATAAAGACCTAACTGAAGCATTCGAAAAGGTTGCAATTGGTCCAGAGCGTAAAGCTAAAGTTATGAATGATAAAGAAAAAGAACTGACTGCTTACCATGAAGCTGGCCATGCAATCGTTGGTCATGTTCTACCCGATTCTGATCCTGTACACAAGGTTACAATTATTCCGCGTGGTGGGACTGGTGGTGTTACATGGTTCTTGCCACCTGAAGACAAGAGCTACACAAACGTATACGAATTCAAGGATATTCTTGCGCGAGCCATGGGCGGCCGTATCGCTGAGAAAATTAAGTACGGTAGTGATGGAATTACTACAGGTGCTGGATCTGATCTTCGCAAGGCGACTGAAATTGCCCGCGATATGATTATTGAGCAAGGCATGGGCAAAAAACTTCGAGACCAAGTATTTCATGATGATAGCGGCGGTATGGTATTCGATAAGATCACTCACGAACGTCCATATAGTGATGATACCGCTCGTGAAATTGACCGTGAGGTTGAAGCTTTGATTAAAGAAGCGGCTGAGCGTGCTGAGGCTGTTATTAAACATAACATGCCAAGTCTAGAGGCACTTGCTGCATCTTTACTGAAAGAAGAAACTCTTGAAGAAGATGTCGTCAATACAATTCTAAAAGAAACTAAGCTCCCAAAGGAAGTCATGCTGCACGCGGCATAATCAAGGTAACCCAATGGGTCGAGTTCAAAGTGTTGTTGCTAGAGCCAATCGCAAACTGACTGTGCAGTTTGCGGCTGCTCTTATTGCAGGCTCAACGATGGCATCAATGCTATTCGGTTTCCTACGTGAACGTCTTTTGAATGGCTACTACTACGACACGTATCCAGTTGGACTTGATGCTTATACGGCTGCATTCATTTTGCCAGACTTCATGTATTTCATATTGGTGTCAGGTGCTCTGAGTGTGACATTTATCCCTGTGTTTAATCAGCGACTTGCGAGTGGTAATAAGAAATCTGCCTGGGAGTTGTCTACCAGCATGGTTAATTTAATGGCTCTTGCTACGCTTGTTGCGAGTGTACTTATTATCATTTTTGCAGAACCACTTATTAGATATGTGATTGCTCCAGGATTAAGCGAGTCAGGTACGGCATTGGCCGTAAGCATGATGCGTGTTATTGCAGTCAACCCTTTTCTATTTGCTATTGCAACTGTTATCGCAAGTATTCAGCAGGCACTTGGTCGATTTACCTTTTACGCTCTAGCGCCAACCATTTATAACATCGGTATTATCATTGGTATTGTATTCTTTACGAACGGTATTAATTTGTTTGGTTGGCAGGTTTTTGAAGGTGGCATTATGGGTGTTGCACTTGGCGTCGTGCTTGGTTCAATCATGCAGCTAGTAGTTAGTAGCGCTGGTTTGATTGGTCTAGGTTTTGACTATCGATTCAAAATCTATTGGCGCAATAAAGGATTCCGTAGGGTGCTCGCTCTTTTACCTGCACGTTCGCTTGATCAAGGTATGGATTATCTCGTAGGGATTGTTGAGACAAATCTAGCGAGTCGCATGGCAGCTGGTACGGTTCGTGCATATAATCAAGCAATGACATTGCAGATGGCACCAATTAATCTGATTGGTGTTGCGATTAGTACGGCTGCATTTCCAAAGATGACCGAACGTTTGTCGGAGGGTAAACTGGATCTGTTCCGCCAGGAACTCAGGAGTGTTCTACGTGTGATAATCTGGCTTAGTTTGCCGGTGGCGATAGTAACGTTCTTCACGCGTGGTTACCTGGTCAACTTTATCAAGTCTGGTGGTGACTTGCTTATGGCGCAGTTACTCGGTGTCCTCGTTGTTGCTATCTTATTCCGCTCAGTTTACTACATTGCTGCTCGTAGTTTTTATGCACAACAAGATACCAAGACACCGCTTTATATCTCACTTTTTGCAATCGGATTTAATATTCTACTCGCTATTTGGTTTACGGCTGGTCTGAATATGGGTCCATTTGGACTTGCATTAGCGCAGTCAATTATGGCTGGTGTTGAAGTGGTAATATTGTTTATTGTTATGTCGATGCGCATACCAGGATTATTAAATGGTGCCTTTTGGAATGCCGTTTGGCGTATGGCAAGTGCGACAGGTTTTATGGCTATCGTGAGTTATATAATGGTGCTATTTTTGCCGCTCCAAGCGGGTGATGATAGTAGCTTCTACTTCACATTTCCAAAGTTTGTTTTAATTGTTACTGTTAGCTTAGGCTCTTACATTATGTTTAGTCGTTTATTAAAGTTGCATGAGGTAGAGCCAGTAATCCGGCAATACGGTAAATTAACGAATGCATTCAGGCGCATGAAGACCGGCGGGAATAGTAAGCGATAATGAATCAGTCTAAAATTCGAAATTTTTGTATCATTGCTCATATTGACCATGGCAAATCAACGCTTGCCGATCGCTTACTTGAGATCACGGGTACCGTTAGTAAACGGGATATGAAGAGCCAATTGCTTGATAGCATGGATTTAGAACGAGAAAAAGGCATTACGATCAAACTGGCACCTGTTCGTATGAACTACAGCGATTTTGAGCTTAACCTAATTGATACACCAGGTCACGTTGACTTTAGCTATGAAGTTAGTCGTAGTCTTGAGGCGTGCGAGGGCGCAGTTTTAGTTGTTGATGCAAGCCAGGGTATACAAGCACAGACTTTGGCGAATGTATACTTAGCTCTTGCTGCTGACCTAACAATTATTCCAGTTCTAAATAAAGTTGACTTGCCTGCTGCTGACGTTCCGCGGGTTACAGCCCAAGTTGTTAACTTACTTGGTTGCGATGAGGACGATATTTTAAAGATAAGTGCCAAAACGGGCGAGGGTGTTCCAGGGGTACTTGATGCCGTAATTAGTCGGATTGCACCACCAACTGGTATTGCTACTAATCCAACTCGCGCATTAATTTTTGATAGTTACTATGATGATTATCGTGGAGTCATCTTATATACACGGCTTGTTGATGGATCAATAAAAAAAGGCGATACGATTGAAATGCTTGCAACTGGTGCGCATGGCTTAGCACTTGAAGTCGGCGCTTTGCAGCCTATGATGCAACCAAATAGTTCACTTGAATCTGGCGAGATTGGCTATATTGTTACTAACTTAAAAACGACTCGTGATGCCAGGGTTGGCGATACCATAACGGTAAAAAGAAGTCGTTCTGCCGATATGTTGCCTGGCTATCAGAATGTACGACCGTTCGTGTACGCTGGATTTTTTCCTGTTTCAAACGAAGATTATAACGAACTAAAAGATGCTATTGAAAAACTAGCTATGAGTGACTCTGCTTTGCAATTTGAGCCAGAGAATTCACCAGTACTTGGGTTTGGCGTGCGCATAGGATTCCTGGGATTGCTCCACATGGATATTATTCGTGAGCGCCTAGAGCGTGAATACGATCTTGATTTAGTAGTTACCAATCCGAGTACTGATTATCAAATAACAATGACCGATGATGAGCAAATCGATATTAAATCAGCATCAGATTTACCTCTTGTGACAAAAATCAGTGAAATTCGTGAGCCTTGGATTAATGGCGAAATTGTTGTGCCAACTGACTATATAGGTGTGGTAATCCAATTGATTGTGTCAAAACGTGGACTACAAAAAAATCTAAGCTATATAGATGAACGTGCTCTTATTAGTTTTGAGGCGCCACTTGCCAATTTGTTAACTGATTTTTATGATCAACTTAAATCGGTCACAAGTGGCTATGGTAGTTTTAATTATGAACTAAGTGGCTATCGGGCAGAAGATTTGGTTAAAGTTGATTTTTACGTAGCCGGTGAAATCGTTGATGCACTGAGCGTCATGGCACATCGTTCCGAAAGTGTGTCGTTAGGGCGTGAAACAGTAAAAAAACTTAAGGATGTTATTCCTAGGCAGAACTTTCAAGTAAGTCTGCAGGCAGCGATCGGTGGCAAATTCATCGCCCGTGAAGACGTGAGCGCTTATCGCAAAGACGTAACAACAGGACTATATGGCGGCGATGTTAGCCGTAAAAAGAAAGTACTAGCCAAACAGGCGAAAGGCAAAAAACGCATGAAAAGGTTTGGTAAAGTAGACATCCCTTCAGAGGCATTTACGGTAATGCTGAAGCGCGACTAGTGCAGCGTAAAACCGTTCCAGATAGTCTGTAATATCGCATGACTAGCCTGGCCAAATCCTGGCCAGCACCAATGACTTTCGGATTGTATGATATAAGTACCAACGCCTCCTCCGCCAAAAACTAGTAGAAGTAGTACGATTAGAAGAAGAAGCAAAGCTATATTTGATGGTATTCGTTTTGCCACTATAGCTATAGATTCAATCAATACAGCACCAAATAATGGCAGTAGCAATAGCAGGTAGCGACCATTGATAGCAACTGGTATGGCAGTATTCTTATAGTCACCGTATAGTTGACTAACCAGGACGCCAGCATAAACCATACAAAGTAATAGCGTGAACCATGTGAACCATGTTACGGTTGATCGCTTGAAAAATAATCGTATAATGAGGCAAATAAAGCCAATAATTGTGAGCGTAACGAACACTATTAATACGACTAACAAAGGACTTTTTGTCTGAAAGTCATTTGTTTTCCCTGCAACGGCAAAAGTGAGACGTTCTGTCATACCTGGTATCCAGTGAACAACAATGTAACTTGGTAACGATAGAGCTTGAAACGATGTATCTTTCGCGATCGCGTAGAGACGATTGCGGTTCCATGGACCGTAAGCCATGCATGCATTTTCATCAAATACGGCTTCGCAAGATGGGATCGGACTACCATAACTGGCATAATTTACCACGTAGTGCGATGCAAAGAAGACTCCTAACACACCAGTACTTATAAGTAGTATCTTAGTAGGTTTACTCAATCTCTTAGTTGATTGAGTAAATTGAGCTAGTTGGGTAAGGAGCTTAGTCTTAAATTTTTGCCGCGTGAAAAAGATAAGTCCAATGCACCAAAAACCAATACCCGCAACGATTGGCAGAAATGCATATTTAACCGACATGCCATATAGCAACATAATGAGAAGCATCCAGGTGGCGCTTGCTGGCAAGCCTTTATTTGTCAGAATATTCCTGGTTATAGTAATTGTAAGCAACAGGGCATAAGCAACTATAAGCAGCAGCAAGTTATCATAGTTGATTTGTGCAGCTAGCAAGCTGAGGACGGGTATAAGCATGAAGAAGATCATGCTTAAATTTGTGGTTATTTTCCCAATTCCAGCACCGAGAAGTGCTTTGCGAAACAGTACAAGCGCACTGGTTACGAAACTGATATTTATCAACCGTAGTAAGATGATGATAGTTTGATCGGAGAGCGCAAGGCTATGGAATAGTCTGTAGGGGAAACTCATTAAATAATGAAATAGGTATGAAGCATCAGCGGTCGCTGAGCCGTACTGTGCCATATCAGAGGTGTGTTCAATCCCATAAGGTAACCAGCTTGTAGCATAAATCTTTATTAGCCCATAGTGAAACTCTTCGTCAAAAGCCATCGGATAAATGCTGCTAAGCGCAGTCCACACCACACCAATTGCAAAAAGTGTAAGTGAGGTATAGAAAAACCTATTCGACTCCAAAGTAGAGCGTGCCGTTCTTGCTATTTGTTGCCAGAAGCTCATTAATCGCAGTATAGCAAATAATTAAGGTTTACTCAAAATAGCAAGCTGGTTGATAATATCGTCAAAGACTGCGTCAGGTGTTTGAGCACCGTTGATAACACACAATAAGTTTCTTGTTTTGTACTCTTCAAGCACTGGTAAAGTCTTATCGTGATACTCCGTTAATCGTTTTTCGAGCACATCGGCAGTGTCATCGTAGCGACCACCGCGATCATCGTGATCTTCAAGTCGTTTCCAGCGTTCACGTACAGTAGCTTCACTAATATCAAGGTAGATAACGAGTTTTAAGTCGTGGTTAGCTCTTTTTAGTGCGTCAATTACTCCTTGCTCTTCGCCTATCCACCGACCGACCGAACTAAGTATTAAAGGCTGATTGCTAAATTCTTCCCTTGAAAGATAGGGTAGAACGATATTGACATAATCGTCACTTGGAATGAGTGCACCACGACGTAGAGCGGCGTCGACATGTTCTGGAATAACCGAATTTCTTAAGATGTCACCACCACCCAGTACTGTGGCGCCAAATGTATTTGCTAGTCTCGCTGCCTGAGTGTCTTTGCCGGCAAATGGCCTTCCAAAAATGTTAATTGAGCCTTTACCAAGCCAATTCTTAATCTGAGCTAATTGATCTGAGTCCATGCTAGGTAGTATATGCTACTTTGGGAATGCTTCAAAATTAGCACTCACCTTGAAAGAGTGCCAAGGTGACGCTATAATAGCAGTATGACAGAACGTCAGATCGCTATCCTTACGGCTATCATTGAGCAATATGCAGAGGTCGCATCGCCTGTAGGCAGTGTAACGTTAGCTAAATTGTTTAATGTTTCGAGTGCCACAATTCGTAGCGAGATGGCAAAGCTTGAAGAGCTTGATCTTATAGCTCAGCCACACACGAGCGCGGGGCGTATTCCTACGGATAAAGGGTATCGATTCTACGTGAACCTTCTTACGAACCAACAAGATCAGCCACTGATTGGAATCGATCGTAGTGCGAGAGCGATCGAAGCGCGCGTTTCTGGTACAGGGCAGCGTGCCGACAGGGCAATTCGCTCGGCGGTAGATAGCTTGGTTGATTTGACTCAGAATTTAGGATTAGCCACGATTGGAGATGAATTATATCTAAGCGGGATGGGCAATTTATTTAGTCAGCCGGAATTTTTGCAGGGCACGAATGCCCAGAGCGTTGCTCGTCTACTTGACAATCTTGAGCCATGGCTGCGAGAGGCTGCACCAAATGAGCCGTTGAACGTGTTCATTGGAAGCGAGAACCCGATTGGCAAAACATCAGGGGCTACACTTATTATCAGTCGTTTCCGTTCGCCTTTTTCTGACAACAGTTATATTGGTGTACTTGGTCCAACTCGTCAGAGTTATGCGCGTGTGATGCGTCTGGTACGTCAAACAGGTGCCATGCTTGAAGAGGTTCTATAAGTATGAGCGGGGGAGATAGTGCTGGAATTGTCATTGTTCTATTAGTTGTGGTTGGACTGTTTTTTGTTTACCGCGAATATCGCAAAATGAGTTTCGCTTCAAAACAGCAACGATTCATGAAAGATATCCAAAAGCAGCCAACACTTGAAGATGGAACTCTACAAGACCGACTTAATAAACGCCAAGAAAAAATGGCAAAGATTATAGAGGAAATACAAGAAGATAGGCTACGCGATGCAAAACGCCAGGAAGAGATTGAACAACTTATGCGCGAAAATAATGCCGATCAAAAATTGATGAAGAGGAAGAAGTAATAATATGCCAAAAAGTAAGAAGCAAGAAGAGTTAGAGCAACAAGTCAGTGAGTTGACACAAGATTTGCAGCGTACGCGTGCAGATTTTGAAAATTATGTCAGGCGCATGGAGCAAGAAAAGTCTGCTGCTCGTGAAGCTGGTCAAGCGAGTGCAATCTTAAAGCTTCTACCGACTATCGACAACATAGAACGCGCAATCGTACACGCACCCCAAGAAATTAAAGATAATGCGTGGGTACAGAGCGTAGTGGGACTTACCAAGCAACTCGATAAATCGCTTGAAGCTCTGAACTTGAAGCGAATTGAGGCTACTCCGGGTACTAAGTTTGATGCTGAGCTTCACGAGGCAATTCAGTTTGACGAGGATTCTGAGGGCGAAAATGAAATCATTGCCGAAGTCTTACAATCAGGCTACATACTGAACAGCCATCCGCTGCGACATGCCATGGTAAAGGTTACCAGAAAGTAACTCTAGGCGTTTTATTTGATTCTTTTTGAGAGTTCAGTCGCATGTTCAAATTGGACTACCCAGCCGGTAATGCGAATACTTTTATATACTCCGTGTTGAAAAAATAATCCATCAGGTGAAAATGTTTCAGCAAAGCCGCCATCTCGTACAATCACACGGTTATATTTTTCAATGAATTCTCTCGCTTGAGTTTTATAGGATTGATCATGTGATGTTTCGCTGACATTCAACAGCAGTGTGATGTACTGCGCGCCCCAATAACTCCAAATTGCCTCGCTACCATATATTGGAACGAATGTTTCGATGATGAATGGCATTTCTTCAGAAGTGCCTGATTGATACTTGATGGGGAGTGGTGACGCGATACGATGTGCATTAATATAATTAATTGTACGAATTGTTCGAGACGAATCCTCTGAATTAGTAAGATCAAAAAATCCAGCCACGTAGCCTATTAACCAGTCGCTACTAAACTCTGCTTCGCGTAGGTCGTTATTGTAGTAGCCATTCGCTTCATTCCAATAGCGCGTTTTTATAGCCGTCTTTAGTGAATCAAGCTGGGTTTGAGGACTTTTATAAATACCGAGTTTATTGGCTAATTCCAGCGTCTTCCACAGTATTACATTGTCGTAGAAGCTACTCTTTCGAGTTACACCATCTCGTGCCGAAGCAAGCTTTATGTCACTACGAATGAAACCGGTTTTAGGATCTTGAACAGTTTTTATATAACTATTCACAATGTGTTGCAGTTTTGCTCGCTTTTCAACCAATAATCGATCAATCGCCGAGATAGTTTGAACGCTATATTCACCGGATGTTCTGTTCGTATGCATAGCATCGAGCGCGTATAGTACACCGTACACCGAATCAGAGCCTACGTCACCTGGGTGTACCTGTGTAGAAATAACAGTATGTGGACCAATTGGCACAAGAGTGGTTTTAGGCACATCACTATCGGCTAAACCATCGATCGCAAATAGTGCTGACTGTAAATAGATACGTTGACGATTTTCCCAGTCTTTTTTTGAATGAGCAGTACTAGGGTCAAGTAACTGATTGTAGAAGACACCAAGATTGCGTGGATATAATACACTGAACTGATCACCGGATATAAGGTACGGTTTAGACGGATCAAAACGGATGGCATGGATTTCATCAATAATAGCTCCAGAACTTTTTGCGTTAATACGTTGACCGCCAAAGAGTGTATTTTCTACTATTAAGAAGCCTTGCTTGTAGTAGCCTAACAGGTCGGCAAGCGGGTTACTCCATACCCATGTTTCATACTTTTGCATGTACGTTATCTGGCCGTTCTTCACGCTAGTTGTGTATGGTTGATCAACGAAGTTAGGTGTTGCGTAGGGACTAGAGAAATGTAGCCAAATATGAAAAGCAATGAATGTTATAAGAAAGATTGATCGTTTTGGTCGGCTGCGACCGTAGTTAAACGGCCGTTTTAGCGGCGATGCTTCTAACTTTCGTAGTAGTTTCGCGATGTACTGTCGTTGTCGTTCGATAGATCGCTTATGATCTTCAACATCAAGTACTTCTTTAATTTGCTTTGCAAAAGAGGAGTGATCCAACCATTTATACTTAGTTGATCGGTTGAGTAATAAGCCACTAAAAAAAAGAGCTACTACAATCATTATGGTCAAAGAAGGTATATCCATGGCCTTTGCTGCTATAGTACTAAAAATTGTCTGGTCAAGCTATGAAATGTCAGAAAAACATCAATTAGCACTCTTGACATGAGAGTGCTAATTCGTATACACTAAGGATAGTTTTGGCACTGTCTTGCGAGGAGTGCTAAAATGAAATAAGAATATTTCAAACTTTTACTAACTTGAAAAAGGGGAATTACACGATGGGAAAAATAATCGGAATTGACTTAGGAACAACAAACTCAGCATTTGCCTACATGGTGGCTGGCAAGCCGGAAGTAATTGCTAATGCAGAAGGTAACCGCACAACACCAAGCGTCGTTGCTATTAATAAAAAAGGCGAACGTTTGGTCGGTCAGGTTGCACAGCGTCAGCGCGTAACTAACGCAACTAACACTATTTATGGTGTTAAGCGCTTGATTGGTCGTAAATTTAGCGATCACGAAGTTAAAAAAGACATCGACATCATGCCATTTAAGATCGTCAAAAAAGGTGATGGCGTGGCGGTAACAATGGGCGATAAGGATTACACTCCAGAAGAAGTCTCGGCTATGATTCTAAGCAAGATTAAGGCTGATGCTGAAAGCTTCTTGGGCGAATCAGTTACCGAGGCCGTTATTACTGTACCTGCCTACTTTGACGATTCACAGCGCCAGGCGACCAAAGATGCTGGTAAGATCGCAGGCCTTGAGGTTAAGCGTATTATTAACGAACCAACAGCTGCAGCACTTGCGTATGGTCTTGAATCAAAGAAAGATGAAAAGATTGCGGTATTCGACCTTGGTGGTGGTACCTTTGACGTCTCAATCCTTGAACTTGGCGATGGTGTGTTTGAGGTTCGCTCAACCAATGGTGACACGCACCTTGGTGGTGAAGACTTTGATAACCGCATCGTTAACCACTTCCTAGAAGTGTTCAACAAAGAAGAAGGCATTGATCTTAAGGGTGACAAAGCAGCTATGCAGCGCCTTAAGGATGAGGCTGAAAAGGCCAAGAAGGAACTTTCTTCCACCAGTGAATACGAAATCAACCTACCGTTCATTACCGCAGATGCTGATGGTCCTAAGCACTTTGAATACAAACTTACGAAGAGCAAATTAGAAGAGCTGGTGGCTGATTTGATCGATCGTTTGGCTGAGCCTGTAGAAAAAGCGCTCAAAGACGCTGGTGTAAAAGCGAGTGAAATCGATGAGGTAGTGTTAGTTGGTGGTATGACTCGTATGCCGGCTGTAGTAGAAAAAGTAAAAGCCATTTTTGGTAAAGATCCTTTGAAGGGTGTTAATCCAGATGAGGTAGTAGCAATTGGTGCTGCAATCCAAGGTGGCGTATTGCAGGGCGACGTTAAGGACGTACTTCTACTAGATGTAACACCACTAAGCCTTGGTATTGAAACCATGGGTGGAGTAACAACTAAGTTGATTGAACGTAACACAACCATCCCAACTAGTAAGTCAGAAACGTTTAGCACCGCTGCAGATAATCAGCCACAGGTTGAGATTCATGTACTTCAGGGTGAGCGTGAAATGAGCAGTGACAACAAGAGCTTAGGTCGCTTTGTGCTGGATGGCATTGCTCCGGCTCCACGTGGCGTGCCACAAATCGAAGTTACATTTAGCCTAGATGCCAACGGTATTTTGAATGTGACCGCTAAGGATAAGGGTACTGGTAAAGAAAACTCGGTTACTATCCAAGACAGTGGCAACATGAGCAAAGAAGATATCGAAAAGGCGCAAAAAGAAGCCGAAGTTCACGCCGATGAAGACAAGAAAAAGCGCGAAGCGGTTGACTCTCGTAATCAGCTAGAGAATGCTATATACCAGGCTGAAAAAATGCCAGATGAGTACAAAGACAAGATCTCTGACGACGACAAAAAGGTGATCAAAGATGCAGTCGAAAAAGCCAAAGAGATTCAAAAAGACGATAAGTCTGATAAGGATGCGCTTGAAGCTGCAGCCAAAAAGCTAACCGATACGATTATGCCAATCGGTGCCAAGCTCTACGAAGAAGCTGCTAAAGAGGACGCATCTGCCTCTGAAGACGGTGAGAAAAAATCAGACAAGGATGAGCCGGTAGAAGGCGAAGTTGTAGACGAAAAAGACGACAAAAAGAAAAAGTAATACTTCTTTAGAATGTGATGAGCCCCGCATCCGGCTGATGCGGGGCCTTGTTGTTAGGGGATGATCCTGAAGAAGCCTTCACGATCCACAGTCTTGTAGAAGCCACGAACCTTGCCGCCGGTGCGGCCGACGTTGTTGCCCTCAATCAGGAACGATCCCTGTGCCTCACTTTCGTACTTGAGGGCTGTAACCCGCATGCGCAGCTTGTGTACCTTATTGGTGCTCGTCGATCGGAGTTTGAAGACAACAGTCTTCTCCTCAATCTTCACTCCACTGTATGCAAGCTCAAAGGCTTGAATGAGCCTCTTGGCATTGGGCCCGCCCAAGACTCTGTACTCACCGCCAATTACTGTGGTGGACATACGTCTCACCCCTTCTGTTCGCTACTGACTCGGTCAGCTCGTGATATCGATCGGAGCACCGATCAACCACCTTGCATACACAAGGAATATATCACTAGGGACATTATAGATTATTACAACAAATTAACTATTTTTTGTCAATTTATATAAGACCTGAATCATAAATTAATCGATATTTTATATTAAACGTTGTCCACTATCAACGTACATCGTTGAAGCATTAACTGCGGGATTGGTAATGAGCGATAGTATCGCTGATGCAATATTCTCTGGCGTGGTGATGTAGTGTGAAGGAAGCTTTTCACGCATGGCATTAAAGCGACTTGTTTTTTGCTCTTGCGAGCCGATCCGATCCCAGAACGGTGTGTCGACCCAGCCTGGAGATACCGCATTAACCCTTACTGGAGACAGCTCAAGAGCAAGTCCACGTACCATTGCATTAATTGCTCCATTGACCATTCCTGTAACAGTACCTCCTGGAATCGGACGCTCAGCGGCTACGCCTGACACGAATATGACACTTCCTTTATCCTTAATCTTTGATGCAAGTGCCTGAATAAGAAAAAATGGTCCGGTAATCTTTGAACCGATAGCACGATCCATAGCACCTTGGTCGAACGAATTAAAAGGTACATAAGAAAGATCTGCAGCGGTAAAAATAATATGATCAAGTTCAGGCAAAGCATTGATAATCTTCTCTCGATCTGCCGTATGAGTAATATCTGCAGCTATAATCGTTGATTTACTAGATAGTTCTTTACGCACATGCTCAAGGCGTTCTTTGTTGCGACCAACTAATATTACGTGGGCGCCGAGCTCGCTGATCATTTTAGCAGTGGCAGCTCCCATGCCTGAACTAGCACCAATTACCATAACGTGAGTATCTTTTAAATAATTCATTATTTCTCCTCGTATTCTTTAAGTTGTTTAGTATGCTTTTCGATCTTATGGGAAATTGTCTTGATAGCACGTTGGCGAAACATAATCTGTTGCTCAAGCTCTGTTTTATACGCCTTAAAATAAGCAATGCGATCACGCATACCCTCGAACCCTCTTTGGCGTAGATTGAGTAATTCTCGTATGCCACGGATCGACATGCCAGTATCACGAAGTAATAATATAATTTCTAGCCACTCAATATCTGCCGAAGTGAATGAGCGCCGATTATTTGAACGGGTAGGCATGATTAGACCGGATTGTTCGTAGTAACGTAGCGCATGAGTTGAGACACCAAGCTTATTAGCGGTCTCGGTGATAGTGTAGGGTTTATTATCTGACATATTCTTATGGTACAACTTAAAGTGCACTCTAAGTCAACGCTTGTCAGCCAGAATATATTTTTATCTTAATGAGTATGTTCAAGGCGAGCTAAATCAACATAAATTCCAGCCCAAACCATACCAGGGTCACCGCGGTACACTGGTGCGTAGTACCAGCTGCCGTCCTTATTAAGCATTTCTGGGAAGGTACCGTGTTGTTCAATCATACCTTTAGCAAACCGTTCACGTTGCTTCTTAAACTCTGGGCGGTTAAACCGACGCAGCGTGTGTAGGTAGAACATGCCGTGCCAGCTCCACAAAGTATTGCCTTCATATTCAGGCATAAATGGTGCGGTCATCCACCAGTGGTACGTAAACTCACCTGGTTGTTTGGTGTAAATCATTGGGAATGGGTCATCATAATTATTATCGGTTATATAATCTAGTGTTGCACCTGCTAATGCCTCGTCTTCGATTACACCTAAGAAGAACGGAAATAGGGCACACTCAGCACTAAATGCATTTGTGGAGCGGTCGGCATTGAAATACTGTCCATTCCAGTAGCGTGTAATGAGTTCTTTCTGGTATTTTTGTAATGAATATGGAAAGTCTTGTAAACCAAGCTGTTCTACACAGTAGGCCATTCTGGCAATCAATGTTACGGCGTAGGCACTCCGATCATACACTACGGCATCGCGCATTTCGGCGAATTTGATTGGACGCAGATGGCCGGTCGTATCAAGGTATTTTTTGCAATATTTACGTAGTTCATGCGCTAAGAACTTACGTTCGGATTTGTTCAGGTCGTATCCAGATACATGCAGACAGTGTAATAACCAAGGGAGGCTATCGACTGCGTGCATCGGCGCATTAAAGCAGTTGCCGTATTTGTCTATACAGGTAGTTACTCCGGCTGATTTTCGGTAGTGCATCAACGCCCATTTTAGAGTGTGTAATACGTGCTTTTTGCGTCCGGTCTTTACGAGTGACTCAGCAGTCGTACCAAAGTCACGCATCCAAAAGAAGTCAAAGTGCCCAAGACTCGTTAAATAAAAGTCGCCGTTCCATAGTTCATCAACGATTTGATTGCAGATCTCTTCGGCATTGCCTTCGAATCGTCTGATTTTTCCAAAGTAGCGGTGGTACAGTTCGCGCCATTCAGCACGCACTGTACCAAAAATACGACCACTGGTTCGATTAAAGCGCTGAGTGAGTGTAGCCATTTGTTACGAGTATACAATACAAGATTCGCGTTATTACTTGTTAATCTGAGTTGGATTAATTACCATAAGTGTAATGGATATACAAAAAAAGCTAAAAGGCAGCTTTAAGGGCGAATTAAAAATAGATGAAGAGACTCGTGATTTTTATAGTCATGATGCGAGTTTATTTGAATTAATACCAGAAGTTGTGGGTTTCCCAAAGGATGCGGATGACTTAAAAGCAGCAGTGCAATTCGTGCGCGAAAATAAGGAAGAACATCCAAACCTTAGCATTACGCCACGCAGTCGCGGTACCGATATGTCGGGCGGTGCCATTGGCCAATCAATCGTGCTTGATGTATCTCAGCATATGACAAAACTCTTAAAAGTCAGTAGTGACCAAGCGATAGTTCAGCCTGGTATGTTGTATAAAGACTTTGAAGTTGAGACTTTAAAGCACGATGCGCTGCTACCAAGCTACCCTGCGAGTCGGGATCTCGCCAGCGTTGGCGGTATGATGAGCAATAATTCGGGTGGTGAGAAGTCACTAGAATTTGGTAAGACCGACAACTTTGTGGAAGAGCTCAAGATGGTACTTAGCGATGGTAACGAATACACGTTTGGGCCGCTTACCAAAACCGAGCTTGAGAAGAAAATGAAACAAAAAGACTTCGAAGGTAGTGTATATAAAAAGACATTTGAATTACTTGAAGAACACTATGAAGCAATTCAAAAAGCTAAGCCCAAGGTTAGTAAAGATTCAACAGGTTATCACCTATGGAATGTATGGAATCGTGAAACCGGTATTTTTGATTTAACCAAGCTATTCGTTGGTGCTCAGGGAACGTTGGGCTTAATTAGCGAGGGGACTCTTAAGCTAGTGCCGCATCGTGCTCATTCAGGCTTGCTCGTTATGTTCCTGCGTGACATTGATGATTTAGGGGAATTAATTCCTGCAGTGTTAAAACATAAGCCAGCAACGTTTGAAAGCTTTGACGACAAGACACTTTGGCTATCGATTAAGTTCATGCCGAGTTTCTTAAAATTGCTTGGTCCGTTTAGGTTTGTCCGCTTATTATTTAATTTGATTCCAGATGGTTTACAGCTACTGCGCGGTATCCCAAAACTTGTATTGATGGTTGAATTCAATGGTAATAGTGAAGATGAAGTTCGTAGTAAAATCCATGCCTTGCACAAAGATCTTGCTAAATACAAAGCTCGTTATGAAATTAACGGATTTGAAGAAACGCCAACTGAAGGTAAAAGTGAAAAGTTTTGGGTAATGCGTCGTTACAGCTTTCAGCTACTACGCAGCAAAGTAAAAGATAAGCATACTGCACCATTTATTGATGATTTTATAGTTCCGCCAGAGCATCTACCACTCTTTTTGCCGAAGTTGCGCCGAATTATTAAAAAGTACAAGCTATTCGCAACGATTGCAGGCCACATGGGTGATGGAAACTTTCACGTGATCCCTTTAATGAAGATCGAGGATCCAAAGGAGCGTGCGAAGCTTGAGCCTGCTATGAAGGAAGTTAACAATCTTGTGATTAACTATGGTGGTAGCGTGAGCGGCGAACATAACGATGGGCTAATACGCGGCCCATGGCTTGAAGAGATGTATGGCAAAGAAGTACTGGGAATCATGAAGGAAGTTAAGCGCATTTATGATCCAGACAACATCTTCAATCCACACAAGAAAACTGATGCCAGTTGGGACTTCAGCTTTTCGCACATTCGCAAGCATTTCTAGGAAAGTCAGGATTAGCACTCTTGTATTTTGAGTGCTAATTTTCTATACTTATAACAGATGTCAAAAAGAGATTATTATGAAGTTCTAGGCGTTTCTAAAGATGCCAGTGATGATGAACTGAAGAAGGCTTTTCGAAAAGCTGCTGTAAAATACCACCCCGACAAAGAAGGTGGTGATGAAGCAAAATTCAAAGAAGTCAACGAAGCCTACGAAGTTTTAAAAGACAAACAAAAACGCCAACGTTATGATCAGTTTGGCCATGCAGGCGTAGGCGGTGCATCTGGTGGTGGCTATTCAGGTGGAAATCCATTTGAAGGATTTGGTGGTGGCCAGGGCGGCTTTGAATTCAATTTTGGTGATGGTGGCTTGGGTGATATTTTTGGCCAATTTTTTGGTGGTGGCCAGGGCGGTCAGCGTGGTCCGGTGCGTGGTCGCGATGTAGAAACACAGATTCAACTTAGTTTTGAAGAAGCAGTATTTGGCGTCGAACGCGACATGGCCTTTGATATGGATGATGAATGCTCGCATTGTCATGGAAGCACAGTTGAGCCTGGGCACGAACTTAAGACTTGTCCAACGTGTAAAGGCGCAGGTCAGCAAACCAGAGTGGTCAATACTATGTTCGGTGCAATTCAGCAGGCAGTTACCTGTGAAACCTGTAGTGGTAGGGGTAAGGTGCCCGAAAAAGTATGTACTGTGTGTCACGGTAAAGGTACTGAACGTCGTAAGCAGACCATTACTCTTAAAGTGCCCGCCGGTATTGATGATGGTGCGACCATTCGCCTAAAAGAGCGTGGCGAGGCGACAGCTAATGGTCCGAAGGGTGACCTATACGTTCATATTCGGGTAAAGGCTCACAAGCATTTTACGCGTGAAGGTGATCTTATTCTTAGTGAAGAGCATGTGAGTATGATCGATGCTGCACTTGGTACTGAAATTGATGTCGAGACTGTTGATGGTAAGGTTCGCATGAAGATACCTAACGGCACGCAAAGCGGCACCGACTTTAAGCTTTCGGGTCACGGCGTACCGCATCTTCGCAGTGATCGGCGGGGTGCACATATTGTTTCAATTATTGTTGATACACCAACCAAGTTGAGTAAAAAACAAAAAGAACTACTTGAGCAATTTGGTGGCTTAAAGAAAAAAAGTATATTCTAGAACTATGTCACGAAGTGTACTTATTATTGGTGGTCGAAATACTGATCACGGCGAATCAGAGGTTATGGCGGGGTATGCTAGCTATTTTATCAAGGGAGTTAAAAATGTAACGGCATCATACGCACATTTTGATGACCTAAGCTTTGTTATTGCTCCTGATCGATTTGCGATCTACGATCACCGCAATGAATGTAGTCTTGATACGTATGATCTGATTGTATTTAGGGGTAAGATTCGGATAAATAACGAGCTTGCGTATTGTGTAAGTAGGTATTGTACGCTCAACAATATTCAATTCTTCAATGACTATACGCCATATCGACCAGCTTCAAAAGTTTCGCAGGCTGTAACGTTTCATGAACTTGGTGTGCAATTCACTAAAACCGTCTACGCTATGCGACCAGATATTTTGCGTCGCGTTGTTGAGACCGAATTAACTACACCATTTATATTAAAAGATAGCTATGGCTCACATGGTAATGATAACTATCTCGTGAACAGTTTTGATGCTGCTGTAGCGATACTGAATGATTCATCGGAGAAGAAGTTTATTGCACAGGAGTTTTTCCCCAATGATTGCGACTATCGTATATTATGTATCGGAGCCGAGACATTTATTATCCGTCGAAGGGCAAACAGAGAATCGCATCTTAATAATACTTCTCAAGGTGGAACTGCAGAAATCGTACCCGAGACGTTTTTCCCATCAGTGAGTATAGAACAAGCCCACGCTATCGCGTCTGACCTAAGGATGGGAATTGCTGGCGTTGATCTACTATATAACGAAAATACGGGCGAGTATGCATTTTTGGAAGTTAACTCACAGCCTCAGCTCAATAGCGGCGCATTTCCCGCTGAGAAACAAGAAGTAGTGCGGCGCTATATCAACTTGCTTCTTGATCGAGTGACGGGCTGAAACTCAGAACTACTCATAATATAGAGGACGTTACGGTGCTCGGAGTCGCTGAAGGAAGTCTTATTTGACTGAGCCGTGTCATTAATAGTATCAATTAAAAAGTCACCATCCGGACTTTTCGATTGCCTTGCTTCATTTTCGACTATTGTAGAAAGAATGGTCTCATAATCTGCTAGCTTGCAACACACAAGAAACTCAAATTTATTGTCAAGATTCACTGTGTTTAGGCTTCTTGATATTGTATTTTCTATCCGTTCAAGCATAACTTTGTACTGAGGGTAAAGGTTGGTCTGTACCTTATTTTGATAAAAATTACTTTGCCCAATAATACAGTGAGTAAATAGATAGATCATGAGTAGTGTATCATCGGGATTTTTACCGTAATGTGTTGCTTCGGCAAGAACACGATCAAGAAATTCATTCATATCTTTACCACGAGGGAAAAGAATGACCTCAACGAGATAAATGTAATTGATAGCATACGTAGAAAGTATCATCAGCGCTTTGGTATCGCTCATCAATTTATCTGATAGCTTGTAAAGCTCGTCGATTGAAATAAGCTTGAGAAGATCTTCGCGCGTATCAACGTCGTAGTGATAAAGTAAGTGCCTTACTCGAAATAGTGCAAGCATGCGACCGCGCAAAGAGGGATATTTGGCAAAATACGGAGCACGACGTTCGGCAGCATTAATCTTCGCCTTTGGAGGATTGTCAATCAAATCCTTAAAGAATACTTCAGGATTTTCCGGTATCATTCTACTGCGGAGCTGGTCGAGTCTATCGACTGCTCTAGAATCTCTGGCCCAAGACCCAAGGCGTGATACAAAATGGAACTGTTTATCCCCGGGCAGGGAATCAAAATTGTCATAGTAATACTTAGCTATGACATCTGCAAGACGGGCCATTACTGCTCCTTATGATGCTTGATTATTTTTAACAACTATGCTATAATATAACATAAATGACAGTAAAAAGTAAAGATAAGACGATCATTGGTCGTGCTGAGAGAGTAGTGTTTCCTACATGCGGTCGCGGCTTTCTTCATGCACGTATAGACACAGGAGCCAAAACATCATCGATCTGGGCAACAGATATACAAGAGACTGATAATGGTCTGATCGTTCGTTTGACGGATCCAGAGTATGATATATATCAGCACATTCAAACATTTAAACATTTCGATCGTGTTAGAGTAGCTAGTTCAATGGGTCACGAACAGATTCGCTATAAAGTAAAAATACCGATCATTATTAGGAGTCGCAAGATTATGGCAACATTTACGCTTGCCGATCGTAGCACGCAGGTATATCCAGTATTGATCGGACGCAACACACTACAGGGAAAATTTATTGTTGATGTTTCCAAAGGTTCTCCGCTTAAAGAAAAAGAGCGGGAGCGATCAATGGTTTTACAGCAAGGTGTTAAAGAGGAGCATGTATGAAAATCGCAATTTTAAGTAATGGTCCAGGTAACTACACTACAAAACGCCTCAAGGAAGAAGCTAAAAAGCGTGGCCACGAAGTAAAGGTTATCAAATACAAAGATGCCTATACTGCAATTGAAAAAAATACAGCTACAGTTCGCTATAAAGGTGAAAGCCTGGAAAAGTTCGACGCCATCATTCCTCGAATTGCCCAAAGTTATACCAAATACGGTACTGCCATCGTGCGTCAGTTCGAATCACAGGGTACCTTCACGACTGCTAGTAGCTTGGCCATCAACCGTTCCCGCGATAAACTGCGCGCCTATCAAGTGCTTGCAAAAGCTGGCGTAGGGATTCCTAAGACCGTATTTGCTCGTGAGTCTGCTAGCTTCGATGACATCGTAGATCTTGCTGGCGGTACACCACTTATTATTAAGGTAGCGCGTGGAACACACGGTAACGGCGTTGTACTTGCTGAAACGCCAAAGGCTGCTAAAGCCGTTATGCAGGCTTTCTATGTAGAAGGCGTGAACTTTTTGGTGCAGGAATTTGTTAAGGAATCTGCCGGTACGGATATTCGGGCGCTCGTAGTTGGTGGTCGCGTTGTAGCAAGTGTGAAGCGACAAAGCTTAGACGGTGATTTCCGTTCAAACACTCATCAAGGTGGCGAAGGTATCGCTGTTAAACTAACCGAAGAAGAGCGCAAAACTGCAATTAAGGCAGCGAAAGCTATGGGACTACCAATTTGTGGTGTAGATATGATGCGGAGCGAACGTGGCCCACTTGTGCTTGAGGTAAATTCGTCTGCAAGCATTAAGACGCCTGAATCGGTAACCAACCGAAATGTTGCCGAAAAGATAATTGAATACATTGAACAGAACGCTAAACGTCGCCCGAAAAAAGATAAAATCGGCGCGTAGCTTGCCTAAGTCATAAAGCTGTAGCATCATGTACTTATGGATGTTGCAGTGATTATTCTTGCGGTTGCGATTGTCTTGTTCGCATTAGCGTACTTCACCAAGCGTCGTTTTGGTGTGCTTGGGTTGGCGCTTGCGGCCGGTTCAATGCTTAGCAATCTTTGGGCGGCTAAGTTAACACCGATTGTGCGTGATGCTGGGTTAGTGATTCAGAACCCACCGCTTATTACTGTGGTCTCGGTTATGTTGGTTTTGTTGCCTGCAATAGTACTACTTTTTAGTGGCCCAAGCTATCATAAGATACATCAACGTATCATTGGGGCATTGTTATTCGCTGTTTTAGCGGCTGCGTTACTGGTAGAACCGCTTAGCTCTGCTATGGTACTAATTGGTGATGGTAAGCAAGTGTATGAGTTTGTAAATGATAATCGTGTATACATAATCACTGTTGGTTTGGTAATCGCATTAATCGATTTACTGAGTGTACATTCGACTCGTCGTGGTAAACACGGCGATAAGCATTGACAATCTACCTCTATTAAAGTACATTTTATAGAGTACAAATCTGCTGTGGGTCCATAGCTCAGCTGGTTAGAGCACCTGCCTTTTAAGCAGGGTGTCGTGGGTTCAAGCCCCACTGGACCCTCCATGAAAACCGTCAGACCTTTTGGTCTGGCGTTTTTCATTACGAGCGTTCATGGATAAGAAGATAGAGTATAATCATGCTCATGCTAAATAACAATGCGCATGGCTATATTAATCAGAGTCATTTGAATCGTAAAGATGATTATTTGTTTCGTATTTCAATCAAAGGGTTGATACGAAACAGTAATGGGGATGTTCTGGTTGTTAAAGAAAGTGGCAGAGCTTGGTGGGATTTGCCTGGTGGTGGCATGGATCATGGTGAAGACATAAAGACTGCTATTAGTCGTGAACTTAACGAAGAGGTAAGTTTAAAAGGCAATTTTAGGTATAGAATTATCGCTACGGAAAATCCACATTTTTTGGAGCATGCAAATGTATGGCAAGTACGACTAATATTTGAAGTCGTACCAGAGAATATGCTTTTTGCAGCAGGTGATGACGGTGATGAGGTAGTGTTTATCGATCCTAAAGAACTAAGAAATTCAGATATTCTTGCTGAACGTAGAGTTTACGAATATAGCAGCTATGCACCAATGGGTTAGACAGATAATTCATAAGCCCATTCATAGTTCTTGGACTATCGCTGTAACATCGATTGGCATCGTACTTGGAGTTTGGCTGGCCAAAGAAATACCAGTTGGAGTATTTAGTTCAATTGGCTGGTTATTTACGGGGACAGGATTAGTACTGCTTGCATTATGGCGTAGGGTAACTGTGTGGATAATCGCGGCCATTTTAGGTGGATTTGTGATCGGATTGTGGCGCGGATCTTATGTAGCGGCCGACCTGCATGCCTACGACAGGTTGATCGGTCGTGTAGTCATCATTCGCGGTACGGTTGCAGAGGATGTTGATACCAACAAACGTGGCCAACTAGTGCTACGACTCACAAACGCAACTACCAATAGTGCATTGCTTAGCGGTACGATTTGGGTAACGACAGATAGTAAGAATCAGAAGATTCAGCGCAGTGATGTGATTACTATAAGCGCAAGATTAGACAAAGGCTTCGGTAATTTTGCTGCTACCGCTTATAGCGCAACGATTAAAAAGGTTGAAGCACCTGATATGCCTGACGTAGCACTAGCAATTCGCAATTGGTTTGGTGATGCTGCAAGGCTAGCAATTCCTGAGCCGCAATCTAGCTTAGGGCTTGGATATTTAGTTGGTCAAAGGCGTGGATTGCCGGCTGAACTTGACACTGCACTGCAGGCAGCTGGGCTAACTCATATCGTTGTTGCGAGTGGTTATAATCTAACAATTTTAGTACGACTAGCCCGTAGGGCTTTTGAGAAAGTGTCGAAGTATCTATCGTTACTGGCAGCACTGGGTATGGTTGGTTCATTTATTGCAATTACTGGCCTTAGTCCCAGCATGAGTAGAGCTGGGCTAATCGCTACCCTAAGTTTATTTGCCTGGTACTACGGTCGTCGATTCCACCCATTAGTCTTATTACCGTTTGCTATGGCAATTACCGTAGTATGGCAGCCAAGCTATGTGTGGGGTGATCTGGGGTGGCAGCTTAGTTTTGCAGCGTTTGCTGGAGTAATGGTTCTAGCTCCGTTACTCAATGCTTTCTTTTTTGGTGATAAAAAAGAGAACACGCTGCGTCAAATCTTCATTGAAACGATTGCCGCACAGATCTTCACGTTGCCAATACTCTTACAGGCGTTTGGTCAGTTTAGTGTAATTGCTCCGATTGCAAATATGATAATCTTGCCGTTTGTACCACTTGCTATGTTGCTTACATTCATTGCTGGCATCGGTGGTTTAGCGGCACCTTCGATTGCAGAGTATATTGGCCTACCGGCTCGTGGGCTATTAGAATATATGACAAGCACAATCACATTTATGGGTAATATGCCATGGGCTGTACAGCCACTGCAGATTGTTCCAACCGTAACGGTAGCAGTGTACGGATGTATTATATTCGGATGTTGGTATATGTGGCGAAAAACAAAGCTGTCGCTTGGCTCTACAAGCTTAGTGGAATAGCCCTTTTCAATCTGTTATAATACATCATTAATGGCTGGTCATAATAAATGGTCTAAAATCAAACGCGACAAAGGCGTTAATGATGCGAAACGCGGTGCGGTATTCACACGCATTGGTAATCAAATCGCGATTGCTGCACGTAGTGGCACTGATCCTGATATGAATCCGGCACTGGCTATGGCGATCGAAAAAGCTCGCCAAGCAAACATGCCAAAAGAAAATATTCAGCGATCAATTGATCGTGTGGCTGACAAGGCAGCAGCGGCACTCGAAGAAATTACGTATGAAGGATATGGTCCAGGCGGTATAGGAATTATTATTGAAACTGCGACCGACAACCGCAATCGTACACTACCTGAAGTTAAAACTGCATTAGTAAAAAACGGTGGACGTATTGCCGATGCCGGCAGTGTGATGTTTCAGTTTGCACGTAAAGGCGTAATACGTGTAGCAACAAGTGGCGAAGATGCACTACTCACAATTCTTGATGCTGGTGCCGAAGATGCAATTGAAGAAGATGGCGAAATCGTTGTGTATACAGATCAAAAAGATCTAATGAGTGTTCGCAAGTTATTACTTGATGCCGGACTGACTATTGAGGATGCTGAGCTGCAATACATTGCCAATACACCGACTGTAGTGAGCGACCAAGAGACCGTCGACAAAATAGAAAAAGTTCTTGATGCGCTTGATGATGTGGACGATGTTGTGAACGTCCATACTAACGCCGATATTCAACTATAAAGTTGAAGCTTGACAGTACAACATTAATGCATGCATACTGCTAGCATATGAAACGACTTGGGGTGGGTAGTATAGCAGTCGTGTTAGCTCTTTTTCTGGCTTTGCCTGCGCGCGCTCTTGATACTGTTCCTTCAAACGATAGTCCAGTAAAAATAAATGGCCCGTTGCTTATTACGGGTTATTCTTTTTCAGGGCATTCACTAAAATACATGCAGGTATTTAACTCATCAAGTACTGTTGTGTCACTTGATGGCTGGCGGGTATCGGTTGAACAAACGGGTGGTCAGCAAGTTTACGCTGCCTTAGGTGGATTAGTTGCACCAAATAAATATATAACAGTGGCGAATGCGATTACACTACCAAATGCAACATTCACATTTACTGACGCTGTTTCACCAGCCGATCCAGTGCCACTCTCGTTATCGCTCTTGCCACCCATAGCTTTGAATTACAGCAATGAAATTGTTTCTCCTACAATCACCACGTCGACACCACGTGTGGCTGGTACGCCGGCAACGTTTTATTTTAATCGCAATATATCGAGTTCAACTGGCAATTATCTAACAACGTTTACGGCATTTGTGCCAACAGCGTCTTTTGGTGTTGTAAGTGACTCGCTGTATGTGGCGCCTACAGTACCTGGACTCGCTATTGTAGAGATCTATCCTGACTCACCAACGTGTTCGCCCTTTGCCTCATTCCCAGATTGTGGTGACTATGTAAAGCTTCACAATATGTCATCGACTTCTATTGATTTATCAAAGTTTCGTTTACGCACGGGTTCGTCTGGTCAGTCATCAACGAGCACTAATACGACAATATTAAGCGGCAATCTGGCGCCAGGGAATTTTATGAGTTTCCCAATTACACTTAGTGGAAGCGGGAGTTGGGTATGGTTGGAGGACGTATATGGCACGACTCGATATGAGTCTTCGCTTGTATCATATTCATCGAGTAGCGGATATGACAATCAGGCCTGGAGCTATAATGAACAGGCAAATCGCTGGGAGTGGACAATTTATCCCAAGCCTGGCAATGAGCCGAATCAATTTGCTATTCCGGTAGCGATCAACCAATGTACGGGTATTCATATTAATGAGATAGCAGCTAACGTGGCAACAGAGGATCAATTTATTGAAATCTATAACCCCACGGCGGACACAATTAACCTAAATGGCTGTGCCTTGCAGACTAATCGCAGTACAAGCAAGTCGTATATTTTTGCAAATGAATCATTAGAACCAGGCCAATACAGAACAGTTTACATAAAAGACACTGAACTTACACTTACCAAAACAACAACAGGAATAGTATATGCTTTATCTTCAGATTTATTAGCTGAAGTTGATAGCATTTCATATGATGGTCTGACAGAAGGTTCATCGTTTGCTTACGTAAACGGAGTATGGGTGCAAAGCTATGGAGTTACACCAAACGAAGCAAACGTGTGGTTAGAGTATCTACCGTGTGATGATGGTTACTTTAGGAATACTGATACGGGTTTGTGTAATAAAGTTCAGATTGCGAGTTCACCAGCCGATTGCGGCGAAGGTAAATATAGAAGCACGGATACAAATCGGTGCCGCAACTTCGCTACAAGTGAATCACTGCTTGCGCCTTGTGCATCAAACCAGGAACGCAGTCCTGTGACTAACCGCTGCCGAATCATAACCACAGCCAGTCAACTTACGCCGTGTAGTGCCAATCAAGAACGTAACCCTACAACGAACCGTTGTCGTAACAAAACAACTAATACGGTAGCTGATTTTCCTATTAAAAACGAAGGTCAAGCTAAGCAGACTACACTTGGTTGGTTGGCATTTGCGGGTGTTGCAATCGTTGCAGTTGGCTACGCTTTATGGGAGTGGCGTCATGAAACGGGCATGTTTAGTAGACGACTCGTTCGGTTTGTGGCGCGTAGATTCTAACGTATACTGCTAACATGAGAATCATTGGCATAGACCCTGGCACAGGCATTCTAGGATTTGGTGTAATTGAAGTAAGTGGCAGTACACCAAAATTTGTAACGGCTGGTGTAGTGCGTACCCCGCCGCATACACCGCTAGATGAGCGGCTTGAAGAAATCTATGATGGATTAACTGAAATCATAACCGAGACGAAGCCGGACGTAATGAGTATTGAAAAGTTGTTCTTTGCACGTAACGTCACAACTGCTATGAGTGTAAGTCACGCACGTGGTGTGGCGATGTTAGCTGGCCGCAAAGCAAAACTGTCAATTGCCGAATATACCCCGTTGCAGATCAAACAGACGTTGACTGGTTACGGCAAGGCTGACAAGAAACAAGTACAAGAAATGGTACGCTTGCAGCTTGGGCTTAAAGAAGTACCCAAACCGGATGATGCTGCCGATGCTTTAGCGGCAGCAATTACTCATTTAATGATGAGTCGAATTTAGACTTAGCTCCTTTCAGCCAAATATCAGCCAGCTACACTATAGTGATTTCGTGGCGGTAGGCCAATTGGTTAGGAGGGTGGTTACTCCTTACCGCGCTTGAGTAGTCGCTGTTACCTACCCTCGCAGCGGCTACTTGATTTATGATGATTTTGCTATACTAGCTAGGTATGTATCGACAAGGTAAGTACACAAAAAAAGTTGGCTTGATTAGCAGAACAAAGCGTTTTGTGAATCGACGTTGGAAATGGTTTGCCGGCTTAAGTAAGCCCAAAAAAGCACTTGTCATAAGCGCTCCGATTTTGGCTTTCTTGATTATTACGCCAATTCTAACGTATCTATACTACTATAACGATATAGGCGATCAAGAACGGCTACTAAATCGTAATAATACCGGTGTGGTTCTGATGGACAAGAATGGTAAGGTGTTCTTTTCGACTGATAATGCCCAGCGACGCGATACGGTGCCCCTAAGTAAAATATCTGACGATGCTGAGCATGCATTAATTGCATCTGAAGACAAAGAGTTTTATAAACATTCTGGCTTTAATATTCTAAGTATCTTCCGAACACTTTATACCAATGTAGTTGCTCGTAACATTACTGGCGGTGGCTCAACTATTACACAGCAGCTTGCAAAAAATACATTACTGACCAAACAGCAGACCATCATGCGTAAGTATCAGGAGCTTGTGATTGCCATGGCGATTGAGCAACGTTATTCCAAGGACGAGATTCTTACGATGTACTTGAACTCGGTATATTATGGCGAGAACTCATTTGGCATCGAAGAGGCTGCTAAGAATTACTTCAATAAAACACCTGATCAGCTTACCCTGGCAGAAAGCGCTATGTTAATTGGAGTATTGCCAGCGCCAAGTGCCTATTCGCCAATAAGCGGCGATCCGACACTTGCTAAAGAGCGTCAAACCACAGTGCTTACACGCATGGTGCGCAATGGCTATATAACTGAACAGCAAAAAACTGCAGCACTCGCCGAACAGCTTACGTATGCATCTGGTAGTAGTGTAATTAAGAACGAAGCACCGCACTTTACCGAAATGGTGCTTGGTGAATTGTACGATAAATATGGCGAAGAACAGGTGACTCGTTCTGGCTACCAGGTTACAACGACGCTTGACCTTGACCTACAAGAGAAGGCGAATGCGGCAGTCGATAGTAATATGAGCTTCATCCAAAGGAATGGTGGCTCGAATGCTAGCTTGGTTGCGATTGACCCAAAGACAGGTGAAATCAGGGCTCTGGTGGGGAGTGCGGATTATAATAATGAACAATTTGGTAAGGTAAATATGGCCACAACTTTACGGCAGCCTGGATCAAGCTTTAAGCCGATTTACTACGCCGATGCTCTTGCGAGTGGCAAAATTACTCCAGCTACAGTGCTAGAAGATAAAAAGACTGATTTTGGAGGGGGCTATTCGCCCCAAAACGCTGATCGTAAATTCCGTGGGAATGTTACCGTACGGCAAGCACTTAACTGGTCATTGAATATTCCAGCAATCAAAGTCTTACAGAAAGATGGCATTGATAATGCCCTGAGCACGGCTAAAAAATTAGGTATTTCAACACTGAAAGATAGTTCGAATTATGGCTTGTCCCTTGCACTTGGTTCAGCCGAAGTCCCACTAACCGAGATGACCAACGCATATGCAACTTTTGCAAATCAGGGCACACATTACGACAAAACTACTATTGCATCTATTAAAAACAAGTATAACCAAACTATCTTTACTCAAGATCACAAAAGTTCCCTGGCTCTTAGTAGTGATGGAGCCTACCTGTTGTCAAACATCTTATCTGACAATCAAACAAGAAGCTCGGTATTTGGTTCGTCACTGAATGTCACGGGAACTGATGGACGCACGAAGAGCGTTGCTGTAAAAACTGGAACGACCGACGATTCCCGTGATGCCTGGACAATAGGATACACATCCGATATTGCGGTGGGAGTATGGGTTGGTAATAATGATAATACGATTATGAATAATGGTGGCGCTGGCATGGCTGGGCCAATTTGGCGAAACATGATGAAGCAGGCAATTGGGACGGCTTCGCCAAGCTTTGTGCAGCCGAGTGGCGTGACAAAAGAGACTGTCTGTACAACCATGGGCACTAAAACGGATGTATTTTTAGCCACTAATATACCGAAAAAATGTGAGGCCGAATCCAATATTCAAAAGCAAAACGAAGATAGTAATAAGCCTGTCCAACAACCAAAGTGTACGATTGCAGGCAAAGAAAGTCTGGATGCGAATGATCCAAAGTGTGTAGTTGATCAGTGTAAAGTAGAGGGGCTAGAAAATCTTGCTGCGAATGATCCAAAGTGTGTTGAGCCTGATGATGCCGATGGTGACGGCGTAAGTGACGATAAGGACAATTGCCCGAACACGCCGCCTGGAGCAACGGTAAATAATCAAGGTTGTGTCGTCATTACTCTTCCTGGTAATAACGGAAACAGACCATGATAGCGCACATTAAGGGTATAATTGCCGAAAAGTTTGCAGGATCAGTTATCGTAGATGTTTCTGGAGTAGGCTATGAACTGCAAGTGCCACTTGGTGATTTTGAAACAGCTTTACTTGGTGAGGACGTAAAATTCTATACGTATCATCATGTTCGCGAGCAGTCCGAAGATCTGTACGGCTTTAGTACGTTAGCAGCAAAAAAACTATTCGAGCTACTGATTACCGTCCAAGGTATCGGACCAAAAGCAGCACTTGCAATCTTAAGCCTAGGTACTGCCGAACAAGTACGCAATGCTATTGCAAATGGTGATGTTGCATTTGTTACCAAAGCAAGTGGTGTTGGTAAAAAATCAGCCGAGCGCGTAATAGTTGACTTGAGCGATAAGGTTGGTCTTCCTGCGCACTACGAAAAAGCGGCCATTCAAACCGAACTAAACACCAATGATGAAGCGCTTGAAGCCTTGATGGCGCTTGGATATACGCTTGCAGATGCTACGAAAGCACTTGAAAATGTTGATGCAAGTTTGCCAACGGCAAAGCGTGTTACCGAGGCATTGAAGCAGTGAAACTTCTTGCCTATAGGCTGAAAGCAGGCGATCCTTTGAAGGAAAAAATAGAAGAGATCGTAGCGTCTCAAAACTTGAATTCAGCAACTGTTATTAGTGCTGTTGGAAGTCTTAGTAAGGTCGTCGTAAGGATGGCTGGGGCATCTCCTGCAGCACAGGACATAAGAACATACGAAGGCTCGTACGAAGTCGTATCATTAATTGGTAATCTTGGTCAAGGACGCACTCACCTACATGTGGCTTTTTCTGACAGTGAAGGTAATGTAGTTGGGGGTCATCTTAAAGAGGGTACCATTGTACATACGACAGCTGAGCTGGTAATTGCAGCTGATAATAGTTTATTATTCAGCGAAGAGGTTGATGATCGGACTGGATTTGGCGAACTAAGGATTGATAAGAATGGCAATTGAAAGAATTATAGATACTGGCGTTCACGATAGCGATAGTGAAGAGCAGATTATTGAAGTTACACTGCGTCCCCAGAACTTTGATGAGTATATTGGCCAGGAACGGCTGAAGAAAAACTTAAAGCTTGCGATTGCGGCAGCAAAAAAACGTGGTGAACCAATCGATCACGTACTGCTCTATGGCCCACCAGGACTCGGAAAGACCACCATGGCAACTGTAATTGCAAACGAAATGGGAGTTGGGTTGCGTGTAACCGCAGGGCCCGCGATTGAACGCGCTGGTGACTTGGCGAGTATTTTAACTAACTTGAATGACGGCGACATCCTATTTATTGATGAGATTCACCGGCTTAGCCGAGCAGTAGAAGAAGTTCTATATAGTGCGATGGAAGATTTTAAGTTAGATATCGTAATCGGTAAAGGGCCGGCAGCGCGAAGTGTTCGTTTGGACTTACCAAAGTTTACTGTAATAGGTGCAACTACACGAACTGGTAGCTTGGCTGCACCCCTGCGTGACCGATTCGGTCATTTATATCGACTGGAGTTCTATACTCCAGAAGAAATCGCAAAGATTATTACTAGAGCAGCCAAAATCTTGAATACGAATATTCATTCGGAATCAGCAGCTATGCTCTCAACCAGGGCGCGCTTGACTCCGCGTATTGCTAATAGGTTGCTTAAGCGAGTTCGAGATTACGCTGATGTGAATGGCGACGGCATAATAGATGCTGCTATTACAAGTAAAGCACTTAGGATGATGGAAATTGATGAGATGGGGCTAGATCCAGCCGATCGGTTGATGCTGCGGAGTATTATTGATAATTATGGGGATAGCCCCGTGGGGTTATCAACGATTTCGGCTTTAACAGGTGACGAGACATCAACAATTGAAGATTTTTACGAGCCATACCTACTACAGATTGGGTTTGTTGAACGAACTCCTAGGGGAAGGCGGGTTACGCCAAAAGCTCGTAAACATGTAGAAAGAGGGTAGTATAATAGTTTTATGAGTCAATCGCCACAAGTAAACGATGCAAAGCAAGACGTACAGTCACATGTAACGGCCGCACCAAACACGATGCCAGGTGAAAATTATGATCCGCAAATACGAGTTCAATATGCCAATGAACCAGAAGTTGTACATGCAAGGCGTAGCCCTGAGGCTGCTAATTTATCGATAAGTCCCGAAAACCAAGAACGCTGCGAGGAATCCGCCAAAAACTATCCCCATCTAAACTTAAGCGATGGTGAGTTTGTGATTCTTGATGTTAAGCGACATCCTATTGGACTATTAGCACCAATTCTAGCGACTGGTGCAATATTGGTAGCACTTGTAGCCGTGCTAGTACTGTATCCTGACACACCATCTAGCGTCATGACAGCAATGCCCACATATGGCCAGATATTGTTACCTACGTTGCTATTGATGGCACTGGTTGCACTTGGTGGAACTGTGGCATTATGGGTATACTTACAAAATCATTTTTATATGACTAATGAAAGTGTGATTCAAGAGATCCAGCAAGGGTTGTTTGCCCGACATGAACAAACTGTTAGTTTGGGTAGCATTGAAGACGCCAGTTTTAAGCAAGTTGGTCTTTTGCAGACTATGTTAAATTACGGTACCGTACGACTAAGTACCGAAGGTGAGGAAACGACGTATCGATTTGCCTACGTTGCTAATCCTCGCAGGCATGTGGCGATCTTAAACAATGCAATAGAAGCCTTCAAAAACGGCCGGCCGGTCGATCCATACGAAAGTTAGCGAAATATTTACTGATTGCGACTAGTTTTAACAAAGTCCGCTTCGTTTTGTAGCTTTGCTCGTAAGGAGTAACTTTTACAGGCCTCACCTGTGCAATTTTTACCTTCGTATCGATAATCTGAACCAGTTTTGCCTAGAATCTTACCGTTAGGGTCTTTAAATACAGCAGAATCAACAGAGGGGAGTGTAGAAGCTGTTAGTGACTTGGGATAGCTTTTATGAGTAGGATAATAAACTTCTTCAAGGCTGTAATACATAGCGTTTATGGCTGTCTTTCGTTTGTCGTCACGAGCAGCTGTTTCGATGTTAGTTTTTTGCGACCAAAATACTGCCCCAATTACGACGAGTAAGAGAATAAGGGAAAGTAATTCTATGACGGTGAATCCACGTTGTTTCATTAAGAGTTATTATAGCAAATTATTAGGCGCGGCCGTATAATAGTACGTAAGCAGTAAGAGAGGGAGAAACTTGTGGCTAAGAAGGCTGAGAAACCTGCGGTGGGAACAGAGAAACCAGATCAAGAAGGTAAACTAAAAGCACTTGGTCTTGCGATGGATCAAATCACCAAACAATTTGGTGATGGATCAATCATGAAGCTTGGTGAGGCTAAGAAAGTTGATGTTGAATTACTATCGAGTGGTTCGCTATCGCTTGACTTGGCGCTTGGTGGCGGGTACCCAAAAGGACGAATTATTGAGATTTACGGACCTGAAAGTTCAGGTAAAACAACACTAACACTTCATGCGATTGCCGAAATCCAAAAGCAAGGTGGTACGGCAGCATTTATTGATGCCGAACATGCCCTTGATCCGGCATATGCCAAAAAACTTGGTGTTGATACCGACAACTTGCTTGTAAGCCAGCCTGATAATGGTGAGCAGGCACTTGAGATTGCCGAAACGTTGGTGCGTTCAAATGCGGTTGATTTGGTGGTAGTTGACTCGGTTGCAGCACTGGTGCCACAGGCCGAGATTGATGGCGATATGGGCGATAGCCACATGGGGCTTCAGGCACGTCTGATGAGCCAGGCACTGCGTAAGCTCACGGGTATTATTAACAAGAGCAAAACAACGGTCATTTTCATCAATCAGATTCGTATGAAGATTGGTGTAATGTTTGGTAATCCAGAAACAACGACTGGTGGTAATGCATTAAAATTCTACGCCAGCGTACGTCTTGATATCCGTCGTATTGGCCAGCTAAAAGTAGGTGAAGATATTATTGGTAACCGTACCAAAGTGAAAGTGGTGAAGAATAAGATTGCGCCGCCATTTAGGATTGCCGAGTTCGACATCATGTATAACGAAGGTATTTCTAAGACTGGTGATGTGCTAGATCTTGCTGCACTACATAACGTTGTTGGCAAATCAGGTGCATGGTACGACTACAAAGATGGCAAAATCGGCCAGGGTCGTGAAGCTGTAAAAGTGTACTTAAAAGAGAATTCAAAAGTTCTTGCGGAAATCGAAAAAGAAGTTCGCAAAAGAGTAGCTGAATTAGAAGGCTAGTTTGATGGCCGACTTATTAGTTCAGCTTGTAGACGAGAATGACAATCCTACACGTGGTGGTAACAAAGATGAGATTTTCAGAGACGGCTTACTGCATCGTATAGTCAGAATTATGCTATTTGATGAACACGGTAACATCTTGATTCAAAAACGGGTACCCCATGCAAGACTTTTTCCAGGCTGTTGGGATAATTCAGCAGCTGGTCATGTTGATGAAGGCGAAGATTACCTCGTTGCTGGTAAAAGAGAGCTGAAGGAGGAACTAGGACTTTCGACTGAGCTTGCGGAAGCCGCATACTTTCGTGCCTACTCTGAAGATGGCAATAAAAAGCTTAATCGGTTTACTAAAATTTACACATCTACGATTCCTCATGACGCAAAGTTTATACTTCAACCTGAAGAGGTGGTTAGTGTAAAATGGGTGACCATCAGTGAACTTGCTAAGTTGGTTAATGAACACCCCAATAGTATTACTGACGGCTTAAAACAGGCGTTTGAGCGGCTTAAGCTCAATGAAAATCACTAACATCTCAACCCAAGCTAAAAACCGAGACAGGGTAAATGTCTCAGTAGATGGCGTGTACAGCTTTTCGCTTGATATCACTCAAATCAGTGAACTTGGTATAAAAATAGGGAACGAGTACTCGGAAGAAGAGCTATTGGAGCTTGAGAATGAGAGTCAGTTTGGTAAACTGTACGCTCGTGCGCTTGAGTATTGCTTGATGCGGCCACATTCTGGTAAAGAAGTACGTGACTATATGCAGCGTAAAACTCTAACGAGCCGATACAAGGCAAAAGACGGCAGTCTTAAGGAGAGAGCGGGAGTAAGCCAAGCAAATGCGGATAGGACATTTAACCGTTTAGTTGATCGAGGTTATGTGAACGATGAAAAGTTTACACGGTTTTGGGTGGAGAATCGTAATCAGACCAAAGGAATTAGTAAACGAAAACTTATTGCGGAACTGCGCCAAAAAGGCGTGAATCAGCTAATTATTGATCAGGTCTTTGAGGAATCTGACAGAGATGAAGGCTTGGAACTTAAGAAAATAATCGCTAAAAAACAATCAAAGTATGACGAACCAAAACTGATAGCCTATCTTGCCAGACAAGGCTTTAATTACGATGATATAAAGGATGCATTAGCAGTTCAAGATTAAGGCCAGCGAGTTTCAAAATCTATAGCTTCTGGCTGTACGTTTGTATTACGGAAGGGATTTGTATATTCACGAATAGAATCCTTAACCGGTTCTTTTGCTGAAAGAGACTTTACTTGCACGAATGAATTATGCACTTTTACAACTTGAGATCGATGAATTAAAAGTTCTGTTTCGTTGAAGCTTTTAAGGAGTGGACGCTTAACAACGAGTTGCTGAACTGAAAAACTTCCCGCATCAACAGTAAAGCTTGCAACTTTTCCAAGCTTTTTATCTTTCTCATCGATTACGTCTATACCAATGAGTTCGAATTTAAAATCGTACACTTGCTTGATCTTTATAACGTCATCAAGTCCTACGAATTCATCACTGCTATCAACAATAAACCCCAGAGTGGAAAGTTCACGGACATCTGTTGGACGAAGAAATGATGGATGTTCATTAAGGGTCTGCCCCTCTAGCTGATAGGCAACGACGGTGAGATCCCTTGGATCAATAACAACCTTGCTTGTATGCGCAAGTTCGCCACCGGTCTGTAGACTCATAACAGGTGTTCCAATTAATCGTTCAAGTGAAATAAGCATACGCTTATAGTATAACTATAGCAAGCTGACTATTCAACGAATGGATTTGATCGTTCACCAATCTGAGCGGGTGGTACACTGCTACGTTTTAGTAGTTGGATGGTACTTTCGTCAAACTGACCACTAATGGCTTGACTAGAACTTGATGCGACGGTCGATGACATCTGAATAATTGACGTAAGTGTAAGTATGGCTGCGAACAAGCCACCACTTACTAGCAGGAAGAATAGTAGCGTATGAAAGCGTCGCATAAAACGTAGAAGTGGTGTTAGTAATTCTGCGAAGTTAAGATTTTGTTTCATTATTTTACGTATACCTCTATTAGAAGTGACTGAGTACCTACTTGGCTGCCTTGATCTTTTGATAATGTTAGACTTGTGGGTTGCATTTTGAGGTCGTTACTTTCGAGTGCACCCAAGAATTGCATGAGTGTGCTGTATTCTAGCGGAGTTTTAATCGATACCGAAACGGTTCTTTTAGTAACACCAGGCGTACTAGCTGTAGCGGGTGTTGTGCTGGTGCCTGTTGCTTGCGGTGGGGCGCTTGTTGTCGGAGCGGCAGAGCCTGATGAATCCGTAAACTCAACCCCTGTAATTGTTACTCCAGTTTGAGCTGCAATATTTGAGATATTTCCTATAACTTTATCGGCAAAATCAGCACTATTAGCCACAACAGACTGAGTTTTCTTGATAACCTCTTGTTCTTGCTCAAGTTTTGATTTAAGGCCTCGTAAGGTTTGAATGTTGCTATCCCCTGATGCTGCATCTGCGTTGAGTTGACTTATGGTTGCTGCGTAGTGCTCAAGCCCTGATTTTACATACAAGAAGCCACTTGCTGCTGCTGCTACGATGGCTATCATTATGATAAACAGAACGATTCGTAATCTTCTTGCTGTCATCCCGTTTTTCATTGAGCAGCCCCTTTATTGATAACAACACCCAAATTTACCTTAACAGGGTAGTCTGTGCCTGATCCGTTTGAGGCTCCCGATTGGATTGACTGGATTTCAACGCTGGAGAACACATCTTGTTTACGTGCAAATGAATCTTTAAGCTTGGCTGCATCTTCAAACGACTTCGCGCTCGCTGTGATTGTTATCTTTGTGCCGAACGTTTGCGGATCAAGGGCAAGACCATCAAGTATTACATTTTTGGGTACTGCATCAGCGATTTTATAGACTAATCGAGCGAACGAAATGTGTTGGTCTAAGATTGATTTAGCCACTGTTAAATCTGAACGAAATGCATCAGCTTGAGCTTTTATAGACTGATATTGACCAACGCGCTGTTGGTTCTCGGCAACCTTTTGTTCTGCAGAGTCACGCGCACCGTTTAGAGCAATGTACGATCCTGCTACGAGTCCTCCAAGTGTGGTTATGGCAGCAATAAGGATTGCAATATAACGAATTAATAGCACGTTGGTTCGAGCTGCGCGGATTTCAGCTTTATGGCTGTCTGGAAGTAAGTTGATCACGACCAGATCCTTTCGGGCGATACACTGGCAAGGCCGGCAACTGTAATATAGCGTGATCTAAATTGCTTAGCAGGTTGTGGTAATTTTCCAAAGTTGAGTTGCTGCCAAGGGCTAGCTACTCGGGCTGGCATAACGAGTTCGTTAGTGAAGTACTCACCAATCCCCGGCACGTTTGCACCGCCACCCACCACCAGTACTTGCTCAAGTTTGTGATGTTCCGAAAGACGTTCGTCGTAGTATCGCATAACTTTGCGCGTTTCTGTGACTATTCGCTCCAAACTAGGTGTGAGTGCGGCTGAGATTTTCTGCTGACGGCTCCCTGGACTAAGACCATTGAGTACTTTTAATTGATGTGCACTTTCAAGCGGTACTTTGAGTTTTTTTGCAATGTCGAGTGTGAATGTGTTGCCGCCTATATTTAAACTTCCGGCAATACGAATTGAACTTTCGAGGATAGCGATATCTGTACTGGCGGGTCCTATATCGACGATAACAGTCGGTAGATGACCTTCCTCGGTTGCTTCCAGAAGACGTGCGACAGCCGACACACTCGACTCAACCATAACTACTCTTAAGCCAACACTTTCCGCAACATTGATACACAAATCAACAATTGATTGCGGAACTGCGCACATCAGGACGGTTAGTTGGGTTTTTGATCGTTCAATAATCTCAAAGTCAACGTACAATGCACTCATAGGTATAGGAATATACTGTTCGACTTCAAGCTCCACTGCTTCGCGTAGCTTTTTTTCAGATGCTAGCGGTACTGTAAAGGTTCGGGTAAATGTACGACCAGCGGGCACACCTAACACGACGTGCTTACTTGCAAGGTTGCCAACCAGGTTTTTTCCAACAAGGTCAGCAATATTCTTGCGCAGGTAACTATCGTCACCATCAAGAGCTTGCTGTACTTTTGCAGGGTCAAGATCAATCGAACCGTAGCCGGTTACAAGCCATTTTTTCCTATCAACGGACATCACTTTCATACCAGTTTGACTGATATCTAGTCCAATGACGGGTTTATCTTTATAAAATAGTTTTGCCACCTCAAGTCTTGCCCACGGAGTTACATTACTCTTCAGTATACATGAGCGGTATGGTAATTACTACCGCTAGAGGCCTCTATTTGATGCTTGACGATAAGCTGGCGATTGGTAGCATTACGCTTGCCGCAATGAGTCCTACCATGCCACCCATAAAAACGATCATAACTGGTTCGATAATGGCGCTGATGCCTTCGATAGCAACATCAACTTCTTCCTCGTAAAAATCGGCCACTTTTACCAAAACTGTATCTGTTTGACCAGTTTCTTCGCCCACGGCCAGCATTTGAGGTACGATAGCGGGAAATAGGGGGTTTTTTTCTATCTCAGCCGATAGGGTTGAGCCACTCTCAACAGACTTACTCGCTTCCATCAGAGCCTCCTCGTAGACGACATTACCAATCGCGTGTGCTGTAATACCTAAGGCTTCAAGTACTGGAACACCGGCACCAATCAAGGCAGAGAATGTGCGCGCAAACCTGGCAATCGCAACCTTGATGATGATAGTCTTTAAACCAGGTACGCGCAGGATAACGTGATGCAAGAGAGACTTACCGCTGGGCGTCTTAAAGTATCGGAGAGCGAAAAAGACTGCCGCTATAACAAGTGGAATGATAATGAACCAAAAGTTAATTAATGTGCTGCTTATACCAAGCATGATTTGTGTTATAAGCGGTAACTCTGCATCTTCACCACCTAGGTCTTTAAGAATTTTTCCGATTTGAGGAATCACAAATAACATTAGTCCAAAAAATGCGACTATCGTTATACCTACAAGTACCATTGGATAAGTCATGGCACTTTTGATCTTCTTACGAATTGTGGAGTTTTTCTCTTGCTGGTAGGCAAGACGCTTTAAGATATCATCCAAAATACCGGCAGATTCACCGGCACGCACCATATTAACGTATACGTCGCTGAAGGCATTGGGATATTTTGCGAGTGCATCCCCCAGCTGATCACCGCCTTCGACATCTTTAATAACACCAACAAGGAGCTTCTTGAGCGCTTTACTATCGGTATGATCGTGTAGCGATGAGAGAGCTCTCAGTATTGGTACCCCTGCGCCAATCATTGCACTGAGCTCTCTGGTGAAGATAACGATATGATCATTCTTGACCTTATTTCCGCCCAGTACATTGAATAGACTAAGACTACTGCCCTCGGTACCTTCTTTAATGCTTAGTGGTTGAAGGTTTTGGGAGGTAAGACTTTTAATAACGGCAGAACGTTCAGTCGCTTCGATAGTACCTGAAACATGATCACCTTTTTGATTGACGGCCGAATAGTTGAAGGTTGGCATAAGATTAGTCCTTGGTCACCCTTAAGACTTCTTCTATCGTGCTTTGACCACGGAGTGCTTTAATAAGCCCATCAGTTTGCATGGTTATCATGCCCTCAAGGATTGCTTGAGTTTGGATTTGTGTGCTTGTGGCATTACTAACGATTAGTTTTTGAAGTGAGACAGTGTTCTGCAGTGCCTCGTAAATGCCAATTCGACCTTTATAACCGGTGTTACTACATTCATCACAGCCTTTTGAGGATGCACGCCATAGAGTAGTAATGGTTGCCTCGGTAGTTCCGAGGTCGGTAGCTTCGCCAATCTTTTGACTTTTGGCAATCGTGTCTAACTGGTGAATGATAGCAAAGTTATTTGCATCTAGTCGAAACGTCTTATAGAGGGTACTTAACTCTTCGGGTGAGGGTGTGAATGATTGTCGACAATTCATGCAGAGTCGCCTGATAAGACGTTGGCCAACAACGGCACGTACGGTACTTGCGATAAGAAACGGCTCAATGCCCATATCAAGCAAGCGGGGAAGCGAGGTTGATGCATTATTAGTGTGAAGCGTTGAAAACACAAGGTGGCCAGTAAGAGCCGCTTGAATACCAAGATTGGCTGTCTCGCTGTCACGAATCTCTCCAACCATGATAATATTTGGGTCTTGGCGTAGTAGGGCTCGCAGTCCTGATGCAAATGTCATTCCTGCTTTTGGATTGGTCTGTGTTTGATTGACGCCTGATACCTTGTATTCAACCGGATCTTCAATCGTGGATATATTAACATCCGGAGTGTTAAGGATATTCAAGATACTAAACAGACTGGTTGATTTACCACTACCAGTAGGCCCCGTGATTAATATGACGCCGTTAGGCTCGGTCAGTGCCTGGTTGACTATTTCGAGTGAGTGCCCCCAGTATCCAAGTGACTCAAGGCTGACTGCCTCGTTGCTCTCGTCCAAAATACGCATAACAACTTTTTCACCATCACTCACGGGTAAGGTGCTAACACGCAGCGCGTACTGTTTGCCGGCAACTTTTATCTTAAAACGTCCATCTTGCGGCACACGTCGTTCATCGATTTTTAAGTTAGCAAGAATCTTAATACGACTTATCAGTGAACCAAGTACGTTGCGCGGTAGACGATTTACTTCCTTTAATACGCCGTCGATTCGATATCGAACTTGCACATAGCCTTCACGTGGTTCAATGTGAATGTCGCTGGCACTACTGCGGATAGCATATTCAAGTAAAAGGTTAATTGTCTGAGCTACAGGTGAGTCTTCGGACACGTCTGCTTCGGTGATTTGCTGCTCGCTTCCATCGTCTTCTCGCTGAATATCAATAACATCGTTAAGTTGTTTATCGACATCACCTCGATAGTTTTCAAGACATGCTAGGATATTTTCGCGTGTGGCGATGTAAATCTTGGTTTTTTCACCGATTTCTTTCTGAATAAAGTCGATAGCCTGGACATCGTCCGGATCATCCATTGCAAGATGCATTGTACCGTCTTCGTCAATCTTAAAGAGGACAGCCCGATACTGAACGGCGATACGTTCAGGAATCTTATTTAACACATCATTTGGTATATCTCGTGGATCAACCGCTATAAACGGAATGTGAGCATATTCTGCAAATAGTTTCGTAAGCTCTAGCTCTGAAACAAGCTTATTTTGAATCGCTGCGTCTTGCAGTGGGCGGTGGGTACGCTCGCTGGATTTTTTTAGATCTTCAACTTGTTCTGGAGTAACTTTGCCCGCCCCAGTTAGTAATTTTTCAATGGTATCATCAGAAATTCGCATACCGCTTATGGTCTAGTATAGCCCGTAACCACTGAAATCGCTAGCGTGTTCTACTGTAGCAGAATATCATCATCTGGAAGCCTAAAAAGGCCTTCATCTAGTCGCTTTTGATCAAGATAATGCGCCACGAATCCAACAGTTCGAGGAATAACAAAAAGTGCGTTGAAGAAGTCTGCTTTAATAAGCCCACTAAGCTGATTCGTGTCATAGCCTTCCTCGTTTTCTAAGATATCAAGCATAAGGGCTGCAACGTGTCCGTCAACGTTGAGTATTAAGCTCCCTTTTTTGGTTGTAGTAATCGACTCGATAGATTTTGCGTAATCAAAGTAGCGATGTGTCGGGAGCTGCTCTGCGAAAGCAGCTAGTTGCTTTGTGCGTGGATCAGGTAAGCCAAGTCGGTATTTTTTATGGCCGATGCCTCCGATGTACTTCTTTTGACGTGCATAGGATTCAATATGTTGACGAGGATCAAGGTTTTCACTGACACCATCGAACCACTCATTGGCTGCGTCATTTATTGCACCACCAAAGCGTGGACCTACTGTTAGCAAGCCGGCTGCAAGTGAATCTACAACACCCTTGCCAGCTCTTGCAGTTATGATGGTAGTCAGTGCACCCGAAACCTGAGGTCCGTGATCAACCAGTAAAAGGAAAACGGTTCTAATGAAGTCGGTTGTAACTTGGGATTTTGGTTGTTTGCCAAGTAGAGCACTGGTAATCTGAAGTGCAATATCACCACGGTCTGTCCAGTCTTGTAACGAAGAACCTATAAATTCATATCCGTCACCAGTTTCTTTGCTGATGGTAGAAGAAAACTTGCTAGCAATCCTGTTAGTATTAATTGCTCGATCAAAATGAGTGGTCGGTTGAGAGCTTGGAATCTCTTTGATTGCTTTAGCAAAATCAGTCATAGACTGTGCAACAGTCACACCACTTGCAGCCAGCGCCTTACGTTTTGCACTTGCGGTCTCATCGTTCGACCCAGCAAGGGCTTTGGCATGTCCGAATTGAACTGGTTGTTCAAAGCTTTCACCGATTACGCCCGCGATGTAGGCGATGACTGGTTTTGTAACCTGCTTGGTCTTGAGTAAATCAGCAACATCGTATTCGTCCTGGCCACCAAGTTCACCATAGTACACGATGTGTGATGTATTTGGATCTTTCTGCGCAGCCAAAAATGCGTCTTTCGGTGATGTTGATGGGAATCGATCACCACCAAAGCATAATGCAAAGCTAATCTGATGATCTGTTGATGCCACCATGGTAATGATTTCGTTAATCATGCCACCCGATGCTGACAGTACTGCAACTGAGCCAGGCAATGTGAGTCGATTTTTCTCCAGTTGTCGCCAGTCAACACCACCAACAACTCCAAGTTTCAATGCGCCAGGTACTATCAAGCCAACGCCAGCTGGACCAATGATAGTTTTCCCTTTTTGTTGGTAGTCGTGTAATAAGGTCAATGCGTGTTCTTCAGGTACATCTTCAGCAAAGATATGTCCGCCATCTGCATCAGGAAAATCTTCAAAAAAATTTTGAGTCGACATCAACGCACGTCGGCCAGAATTAACATTAAACATCCACGTTATATTGCTAAGTGCTTCTGCGGCGGCAAGTGTAGAAGTGAAGCAAGGTATAAGGACTTCACTATTGCCCCAGAAATATTTTTGGAATCGACCACTTCCAGTAACGATACCAACAATTGATGGTGTCTCTTTGCCAGACAGATAATCAAAATCAAGAATCGTTTGACAACCTTGAGGATAGCTGCCGAGTACAAGAATCTTTCCCGGATTCTCTCGAATGTTTGCTATATCACGCATCAATATACTCCAGTGCTTCGTTAATCACATCAGTTAGCAAGATGTCAGATCCATGAACACTACCATAAAGTCCCTTCGCTTTAAGGAATATTTCCATCATAGCGAGTCCTTCGGTTTCGTTGGGTCCACCACGCCGCACGTAAACTCGTACATGCTGCTCAACGATTTGATCCTTACGCTCGCTAAGCGCCTGGATTGTACCGGCAAATGTCTTTTTAACATCTGTAAAGTTGGCTACACCACCTGCAATAATCAAGGCTTTTCGTGAAGCATTTGATTGCAGCATCACATCGAGCAGAGCCTGTGCATAGATGTAAGATTCCTCAACAGTCGCTCCGCTATATTCGCCAAAGTTACCCATCAGATTAGCCCTGTGCTGATTAGTGGCCTCATCGGCGACAGTAATGCTGGCACCACCACCAAAACAGATGAGCCACAGTGACCCGTTGGGGTTGATGAGACGAAATGAGAAGGATGCTGGTGAATTGCGATTCAGCTCGCTGATCTTTTCCTCGCTCTCGGTTCTACTATGTACGTCAACAATATCGTCGTCTGTCCAGTCGCTGGCATATGCGCCGGCGCTATCAACCAAGACTGCGGCATCAAGCAAGATACATTCTTCATCTCTTATAATGAGTGGGTTAATCTCGATAAAACTAAGATGCTGTTGATGCATGGTTGTTATGATATGGTTCACAAAAGTGGTTGGCAGAGGTGCGGTTTCAGCCGTGAAACTCTCGACGCTTTGTGGATTATCTTCTATATCAATACCACCATGCTTAGAGTATTGAATGATGATGCCACCACGAGTCTTTTCGAAACTAACGTAACGCTCCTCGTCGTCATCATGGACTAGCATGGGTTCTGCAATAAAACGACTGAAGCCTTTTTGGGAAAGTTCCGTAACGGTCTGAGCAGCGTCTTGTTTTTTGACATTAACCCTCAGTAGTCCTTGCTTACCACGCTTTTTGATTCCTTGATCAACCTTCACAACATAAGGCGTTTGTTCATCAAGCTTCTCAACGTCTTCATCTAAAGTGCTGAGATTAATGCTAAAGCCCTGGTAATTACTTACAAGGAGCTGCTTTGCTTTATATTCAGATAACTTTTGTCTTGACATAGTCGGTTGTAGGCGAAATTTTAGTGTAAATGAAACTGTCACGTTTTGTGTACCCAAGCTTCTCGTAAAAGCGAAGAGCATCTTGTCGTTCAGCGCGACTAGTGAACTCTATTTTATAACAGCCTTTGTTCCAGGCCCATTGATCACAGGCTTCAAGAAGTCTTGTACCAACACCTCCTCCTCGAACGCTAGGATCAACTATTACGTCGTCAAGTCTGCATTCTATACGGTTAAGTTTGAGCGCACTATTTAAGACAGCCATGCCAACACCAGCTCCATCTTTAGTAGCGAGGATGACATCTGCATGAGGTGAATCGACAATATCAAAGAATATGTTTTTTATCTGTTTACTTGTTACTTTTTTCATTCGAAGTATGCTAAGTAGGCGCGCAACATCCTCGATATCTTTCTTGAGTGCTGGACGTACTTCCATATCTTAAAGTATAGCATTTGGTATACTTTAAGATAACGTGAAAATACAACTTGCATCCGAAGAAGAAACCAAGCTATGGGGTCAGAAAATTGGCACCATTCTGCGCGCTGGTGATTGTATTGAATTGATTGGTGACGTTGGTAGCGGTAAGACAACGCTTACTAAAGGTATTGCACTTGGCTTGGGTATAAAGGAAACTGTGCAAAGTCCGACATTCACCATTAACCGCACCTATGATAGTTCGTCTGGACTACGCCTGAGCCACTACGATTTCTATAGGTTGAGCGATCCAGGTATTATGTCCGAGGAGCTTGCAGAGTCGTTGGGGCAGTCCGATACGGTCGTGATCATTGAATGGGGCGATATCGTTACATCGGTATTACCAGAAGATCATGTAAGAATTACGTTTAGCTCACCAACCGAGACAGATAGAGACATTACGCTCGAAGGTTCAAGTGAAATCATTAACCGGATAGCTGGAGTAACTAAATGATCCTAGCGCTTGATACGTCGACACCGATTTGTAAGACATGGCTGATTGACGGTGCGAACCAAAAATACGAGGAGTGGCAGGCGGATAGGCAATTAGCTGATAACCTAATAGGCTTCCTACGCAATCGACTGCAGTCAGAAGCTAAAAACTGGAGTGATGTGTCGGGAATTGTAGTCTTTCGTGGCCCTGGTAGCTTTACAGGCTTACGGATTGGGTTAACGGTAATGAATACATTGGCCGATACTAACGGTATTCCAATTGTTGGAGCCACAGGGGATGACTGGCTACCGACTGGCTTGAAGCGTCTTGATAGCGGTGAAAATAACGAGCTTGTGATGCCACTCTATGGCCGTGACGCCAATATTACGAAACCACGCAAATAAATACGTTGCCAGTAGGCTGGGTGAGGCGCTACAATAGAAGTAGCTTGAAAAAGCCAGATTTGAAAAATTTTGATACTATCACGCTCACGAATTACCCGCTCGCTCCCTAAAAGCTGAACGTAGTCTCAATCAAGTGAACTTACCTCAAATTAAAACGCATAAAATATAAACTAGCTGATTCTTATCTACGAGGTGCGGGCCTTCAGGCGTGTAAGAAAGGAAGTGTACTATGGAAGTAATCATCGCGATTGTCGGTGCTTTGCTTGGTATTGGAGGAAAAGTTGCCTACGATCGTCAGCAGAAGATAAACGGCAAGCACAAGGCAGACAAAGAATTGGCTGCGGCTCAAACCAAAGCCAGTGATATTGTTTTGAAAGCAAAAGATGAGGCTCTTGAAATTGAAAAAGAGCGTCGCAAAGAGTGGAAAAAGACTGAGGATCGCTTAGCTGAGCGTGAAGTGAGTCTAGACAAGAAGTTGGATGAATTAGATAAGCGTGCCGAGAAGCTACGCACACAAGAAGATGAGGTAGAAGATTTAAAGACTGAGATTCGTGAAATCCGCACTAAGCAGCAAGATAAGCTTGAAAAAATCGCCGGATTAAAGAAAACCGAGGCTGCCGATAAGTTAATGCAAATGACCGAGCGTGATATAAAGCACGATCTTATTGGATTGGTAGATAAGCTGCAAAAAGATGCGATGCAGGATGCTGAAGAGCGCGCACAGACGATACTTGTATCGGCTATGGAGCGAATGAGTTCAGAGGTCACTGCTGAACGTACTGTGACTGCGATCAAGCTGACTGATGATGAGATGAAAGGTCGCATTATTGGTAAAGAAGGTCGCAACATTCAAGCCTTACAGCGTGCTACAGGGGTTGATATTTTGGTTGACGATACGCCAGGCATGATCGTAATGAGTAGCTTCGACCCCGTACGGCGCCAGGTTGCTCGTCTAACACTTGAGATGCTGATGAAAGATGGTCGTATCCATCCTGGTCGAATTGAAGAAGTCGTTACTAAAGCCGAGAAGCAGATTGATAAAGAAATCGAACGTGCTGGTGAAGATGCGGCGCGTGAAGTTGGAGTTGTAGGAATTCCAAAGGAAATGCTGCGCCTACTTGGAGAGCTTAAGTTTCGTACCAGCTATGGTCAGAACGTACTACTGCATTCAACTGAAATGGCACACATTGCAGGTATGATTGCCGAGGAAATCGGTGCGAATGTTCGTGTAGCGAAAATCGCCACCTTGCTCCACGATGTGGGCAAGGCTGTCACTCATAAGATCGAGGGTAAGCATCACCACATCGGCGCAGAACTTGCCCAAAAATATGGCATGAGTGAAGACATTGTCCATGCAATTCAAGCTCACCATGACGATATCGAAGCTACAACTCCAGAGGCGCTTGTGGTGCGCGTAGTAGATGCTGCTTCGGCGGCACGCCCAGGTGCTCGTAATATTTCTGCCGAGAACTTTGCAGAGCGCATGCGTGATCTTGAAAATATTGCCACCGGTTTTGATGGCATTGATAAAGCCTACGCCATTTCTGCTGGTCGTGAAGTGCGTGTGATCGTAAAACCAGAGCGTGTTGATGATCTTTCGAGCATTAAGCTAGCGCGTGATATTGCCAACAAGATTGAAAGCACGATGCAGTACCCGGGTACTATTAAGGTGAATGTTATCCGCGAGACACGTGCGACCGAGTTCGCGAAGTAGTTGCGGGTTGAATTAACCACGCACATACAAAGCAAAGTAGGCTGAAGCCAAGTAGAACTGCGGCTACTATAATAATAATTTGCTTAGTGAGCTGATCAATAGGTGGTATTAGCAGGCCAATAAAAAAAGGAAGTAGCACGAGTATTAATTGAATCTCTATGACTAACTTCCTTGAGAGCTCTCTCCGTTTTTTAGCGGGGAGAGCTTTATGATGAGTTATTGTTGGAATAATTGCTTCGGCAGTGTGCTGCACTACGTGTTGGCCAGTTTTGCTGATTGTGCGGGGTAGGCGTATGAATATGATTATTGTCAAAATAAGTACGAATAATGTGATTGCACCTACGACTAGTACGATAATCGGAGATAATTCATCTTGAGGGCTAGTTTGAGGTGTAGGTTCTGGGAGTGGAGTAGCAATAAATGTATCAAGTGCACCTGACTTAACAAGCGGGGGCAATGCAATTATAAAAATCCAAAACCATTGGAATAAACAGCTCATGTAGCCAATTCCAAGTAAGATAGATCTGAACATGATGAGTAATCGCTGGCGATTCATGTTCCTATCATACCAAAACGGGGGGTAAGTCAAGTAAATATAAGCGAATGCGACAAGCAGACAGGAAAAGTTTATAGCTGGCGGCCATAAACCTTATAGATCCATGACTACTCGAAGCATTCGTACGCTTGTAGGTCCGCTATCTCAGAAGACCTTGTGCACCAGTAACCCGAGCAATAGGACGATTGTCGCTATCAGAACGTAGAGCTGCAGCATCTGGTAATACGGCAACCTCGGTGGCTTAGTTTGATCCCGGTTGCCAGGGTAAGTTACGAATCCAAACACTGGTAGTAACAGACCAATAGTCATGTTCGTCCAGAAGTCCAACTCTCCCCAGGGGAAGTTTGGAAACCAGCTTCGAATCTTGAATATGACGATGGTGTGCCAGAGTGCTACTGAAAGCGAGTAGGGCAGTACGTAAAACAAAATCGTGAGGAGGAGCGAAAGGGTCGATCGGTTGTCAGATGATTCAGTGCTCATAGGTGCAGCCTCTCTTCAATTCGCTGTCTGCTTGTCAAGTAACACCTCCGAAGAGATGTCTCGACGAAAGGTTACTATATTTTACAATAAATTATCATAATAAGCAATGATCTTCTGAGCCAGATTCTTTAAGTCGCGGATATATTCGTTAGATAGGATTAATAGTAAATTAATTAGCCCGCATCAACCGCGGGGTTCACTCTGGCGTATTCCAGAGGAACCCCGCTGATGCGGGCTTGGTCACTCGGCGTCACTCAGGGGCAGCTGGAGGCCGTCGATCTCGATCACCGTCATCACGAGCTCGGCTCCGGACTCGTTCTCGAGTGGTCTCTCACTCAAGGGATCCAGTTGAACCGCTTGAATCCAGACCTTGCGAAGTGTGGACAACCTGGGGGCCTTGATGAGCCAATCCCACTCCTGAGCCGATAGATCAGTCCTCTTGATGGCTGCCCGCGTCTGTAGGGAGGCATCGAGATTAATGATGATCTCGACGATTCCCTCGCTGTGATCTACGTGAGTGATCACGGTGCGGAGGGCAGGCGTAAAGCTGCTGAGCGTTGTGTGGTGCATGGCAATCTCCTCTCAGAGAGCTCTAACCGATCAGAGTGTCCGATCGAAAGCCATTATGAGATTTATTATAGCAAATTATTATTGATTTGTCAAATATGCAGAATCTCGAAAGACCAAAAGGGTTAATCCCTAAATGTCTTCCACGCTAGTAATACACCAAGTGCGGCAAGTAAGAGTGAAACTACAAATACTAAGTCATTCCATAAGTAGGCCACGCTGCCTAAGGTTAAGCAATATAGGCCGGTACCAAAACATAATGCTACTTCTTTTGAGCATGCATAGATAAATCCATGCTTCTTCATTTTGTCGTGGAAACGTGAAGTAAAACTGCTATCATAAGCATTCCAAACAACACCGTAGGCAGTTTTTATTAGTGTTACACCAAGCGGTGTTGCGGCTGCAAAGAATGTTCCAAAACTGATTACTTGCAGAGTAGAGGCTAGTTTATTAGATTCGTAACGATTCTTATCGATTAACTTTCCGTATAGAAGAGTCAGTAGCGTCTCTATGAAGAATACACAGACGATGATAAATCCAAATAGCTCTAGTGACTTCACAACAAAGAAGACGAGCAGTGCAACAACGACATTATTGAACCCCATGCTACCGGCAAATCCCGTAAAGGCGAAGGCATCAAGCCGAAAAGTACGTGAAAGAACATGTTTCATAACTTGGCCATAAGTTAGAGATATCTTTGAATGCACGCTATCAAGTAGCTTGATGAGTGAGAATGATGCTATTAGAATCATAGCCGATACTAATAGGGCAACAGGCAAGAAAGAGCCCCAAATTGTTACTGAGATCGTTGCAAACCCTATCGCTAAAGCTGCACTAATGCTATTAATAGCTATTTCAAGTGTTAGGAAGCGACCTCGCGTATTTTTTTCGATGAAGATTGCCTGTAAATAGTGCTTTGCTGGATGGTAAAGTCCGCGTGAAGCAGCATGAAAAATAAAACTAAAGAAACCAATGAGTGGATAGATGCTAAATAGACTTAAGGTTAAAAAATAAAGCACCAAGAGAACATTCGACACAATAATAGTGTTTTTAATCCCTAATCTACTAACTGCTGTAGCGCTGAGTGGGCTTAAAATTGACCGCACAATGAATTCTGCACCGAAGTAAATAAATACAAGATAGAGAGGTAGGCCTTGGGTAAAAAGATTCACGCCCACAAAAGTCAGCACAAGCGCCGAGGCAAATTGCATTGTTGCGGAATTAATATAAAGTGCCAGGTAGTTCTTATTTAGCATGTAGTCGCGCATTCACTCCATCATAACAAAAGAAAAACAATACAATAAAAAAAGCCCCTGCACTAGGGAGATTTAAAATTCAACTTGGTCGGGGTGAAAGGACTCAAACCTTCGACCTCTCGGTCCCAAACCGAGCGCGCTATCAACTGCGCCACACCCCGATAGTGTGGATACTTGGACGATTATAGCCCAAAATTCTAAAGATTACCAGTGTTATAATAGAGGTATGAAACAGCCACCTTACGAAGCACCCAATTTTTCAGCCAAAGACTCAAACGGAGTTACCCACGAACTTGCGGATTATAAGGGAAAGTGGCTGGTACTGTATTTCTATCCAAAGGATGACACGCCTGGTTGTACGGCTGAAGCATGTAGCTTGCGTGACGCGCGTGACGACATCGCTAACCTTGGCGCAGAGATAGTTGGTGTTAGTATGGACGAACCGAATTCACACGAAAAGTTTAAAGCTAAATATTCATTAAACTTTGCCTTGATTTCAGATCCCGAGCGCAAAATTATTGATGCCTACGGCGCTTGGGGCAAAAAAATGTTCGGTAAAGAGGGTATCCTGCGTCGAACATTCATCATTAATCCTGAAGGTACAGTGGTGAAAGTCTATGGCCGCGTAACACCGCTTGGCCATGGTGAACAGGTAGTGGCAGAATTGAAAAAGTTACAGGAAAGCTCGTGACGGATACGTATTTTGTACGGCATGGTGAAAGTACGGCTAACGAAGATAAGATATGTGCTGGCCATACCGATGTTGTACTGACCAAATTAGGAGAACAACAAGCTGATCAAGCTGGAAGTGAATTAGCAGCATCGGGTGTTACGATAGATGTAATTATCTCTTCACCTTTGAAACGCGCACATCAAACAGCGCTGGCTATATCGAGCAAAATTGGATATGACCCAAGCAAAATTATTGCTTCTAAGCTTGCAATCGAACGTTTTCGTGGTAAGTACGAAGGTCAACCAAGTAGCTTACAAGAAGGTGCTACAGAGGAAGATTATGCTCAGATGGGTGCAGAGTCAACCAAAGGGATGATTGAACGCGCTGAGCAACTTCGTGAACAGATTGCGAAGCTAGATGCGAAGACAGTACTCGTTGTTTCACACAATCAATTTGGCTGTATTTTTGTAGCAACAAGCCGTGGCGAACCTGCAAAAGCTGAGCTGGGTAAGTTGCCAAACGCACATGTTTTCAAAGTTTAACGTGGTCGTTGCAATGCTACCAAGCGAGCGTTGGTTGCAAAACGATCATCAATGACGGTTGGAGTGAACTCACCGTATTTTCTTTGCGCTGCTGTTTCTATGAGCCAATCGGCGATAGCGGGATTTTTTGGAAGTAGTGATCCGTGCATATAACTACCGATCACGTTTTTGTAACGAGCTCCCTCGTAATCATCCTGACCATTATTGCCAGCACCCTTTATTACTTTTCCGAGTGGTTGGGTATTCTTACCTAAAAAAGTCTGGCCGCTATGATTTTCGTAGCCTATAATCTCGCCAAATTGCTCACTGCCAGTAACAATATTACCTATCATGCGTTCAGACCCACCATGGGTTTCAAGGTCGAATATACTAATACCCTTGATGTCGTGTCCTTCTTTAGTACGAAAAAAATGTCCGAATAGCTGGTAAAGTCCACAGATTACAAGCATGGGTGTTCCATTATCGGCAAGCTCGTGTAACTGAGTTCCAATAGCCAGTAGGTCGGTTTGTATTTTATCTTGCCCTGAATCTTGGCCACCACCACCGATGATAATATCGATGTCTTTGGGCAGTGTATCACCCTGATTATATTCATAAAGCTTTGGCGTATAACCATGCCACTGGGCGCGACGCATGATGGTTAACACATTCCCCCAATCACCATAGATATTCATATCTTTAGGGTATAGCTGGAGGATAGAAAGATTCTTTGTCATGATATATGATCCACCTTGGTTATTTTAGAAAGCTCACGACGCAGAGCTAGCATAGCTGTGTAACTACAATATATACGTTTTGGCGTTGATTTATTGTGTGCAATGAAATCTTTTAATGCATCTGCTAGGTCTGGAATTACTGCAGTGATTTCAATCTCATCATATTGTAATCTGAGTGACATATCGTAGGCTCGAATGCCACTAACGTGAGATATTGAAGGTTTTAGGCTATCGAAGTCAACATCCCAGAGCCAGCTCATATCACGACCATCGGCGTAGTTGTCGTTAATTGCAATCATGGTTGCGTAGCCTTTGGGGTTAAACGATTGTAAACCAAGCCGAAATCCACCAGGATTCTTTACTAGCACTAGCTCGAGGGGTTGGCCGTCAACAGTCAGAATTTCACCACGTCCAAATGCGGGAGTGATCGCTTCCAGTGAATGAATGAGTTTTGCAACATCAAGATCCTTACCTAAAATAGCCGACACAAGACTGATTGCTGCGACGGCATTGAATACATTATAAACACCATCGAGTTTAAGATTTACTTCTAAAATTTGTTTATGAAGTGCAATCTTGGCTTTGTGTCCGTCAACTTGCTTTAAAACACTGCTTGCAGGAAGCTTGCTGACTACTGCCAAGGTTTGATTGCGCATTGAATCGTCATCTGGAAAAAAGTGCTGCAGCGATGGGTCTAGGCCAAAGTATTGAACCTTGGTGGCAGGAAGGTTGCTGGCTACTTTAACAAGGCGTGGATCTTCTCGGTTGATGACAATAGTTTGCGTAGTATGTTCTGCTACAGTCGACAGCAATGCGGCTGTTGCATCAATCTCACCGAATCGGTCTAGCTGATCACGCATGACATTTAGTAGTAGACTATGGCGAGGTTGGACAGCCTTAACAAATCGGACGGCGTGTGCCTCGTCAAGCTCTAGCACGGCAATGTCGGCAGTAAGCTTACCCTGCATATCAACATCGTTTAATAAAGCGGCAACCACACCTCTAGTAAAGTTACTGCCTGTTCGATTCGTGAAGACCTTTAGGCCTTGTGATTCTAGTAACTCAACGACCATTTTAGTCGTGGTTGTTTTACCATTTGTGCCACTAATTAACACAACTCCCTGTGGTAGCTGAGCTAAACGGGTAGAAAGAAAGTCTTTATCAATCGACTCGACGAACAAACCAGGCAAGGCTGAACCACCTCCACGCAGCTTTGCAATTTCGCGAACAGTTTTTCCAAGCAGTGTGGTAAGTGGAATCGGTGGTTTAACCATAGGTTCTATTATACCTAAATCAAGGGCTAAAGTAGGGTACAATATGGATATGGTAATTGTGTGGGCACTCTCGTGGTGGTATGGGGCTGGTTTAGCTGTTCAATTTGCAAAGTTAAGAACTCGACTTGAAAACTCCTATGACTATTTTTCGATAGGATTGCTGATGTCAACGCTTTTTGCACCGTTTCGTCAAATATCCGCAGGAAAAGTGAATGGTCCGTTAGCTGTGCAACTTAGAGCTTTCTTTGATAGACAACTTTCACGCGTCATTGGTGCTATTGTACGTCTAACGTTAATTGTTGTAGGCATAATGTGGCTGACTATACAGATAGTACTTAGCATCTTTATTTTAGTAGTGTGGCTGATCACGCCGCTCTTACCATTCGTTGGTTTTGTAATTACGCTTTCGGGATGGGTGCCTTCATGGCGATAATGTTTAACTATACGGCTCCTCGTGCTTCTAAGGCACGGCTTGCTGTGCAATTTCAGGGATTACCTATTTGGACAGTAGGCATAATTGCATTTTTTTTGGTTGCAAGCGGAATTATCCTCATTGGTCTAATGATCTCATTAGGTTGGTTACTAATTGGGCTATCGGCTTGGCCAATTATGATCATAGTGTGGGCGAGAGGGGAGCTTACGAATATAGCAATTCATCCAAATGGAGGATCAATTGAAGATATTTTAGAGGCTGGTGTTTTAGCACATCTACCAAAGCAGCCAACACCGAGTGACATTGCTATTGCTGTTGCACACACAAGGACAGGTATGTTTTTTGCAGTGCGTTTCGGGATAACGCCGAATTTCTTGCAGCAAATTAGTTCAAAGGAACAGTCAGCAACCGATAAAGTGTGGCAAGATGCCATGGCTGTACATGCGGAGTTTGGGGGAAGTGAACTTACGGCAGGTATGTTGATCTGCGCATTAATCCAACAATTCCCCGAGTATGAAAGTCTGCTTGCTCATAATCATATAAATCTTGAAGATGTTAAAAAGGGCATATTATGGAAGCGCCGAATTGATGACACAATACAAGATCATCAAAAAGTGCGGCATACTGGGGGTATTGGTCGTGATTGGTCATTCGGTTATACTCCGCTTTTATCACGCCTAGGTGTAAACGTTAGCCAACAGGTTGCTGATGGCTCGGTAACGGCTGATATTGAATCTCATAGGGAAGTCTTAGATAAGTTAATAGACACCTTCTCATCGAATGGTCGTCAAAATGCCACTTTGATCGGGAACAATGGTGTGGGTAAGACTACGATCGTGCATGCCTTTGCGAGTGAGCTCCTTGACGCATCCTCTAATGTGCCTAGTAGTTTAAAGTTTCGTCAAGTAGTAATGCTTGATGCAGCTTCTTTAATATCGGCTGCACCCGGCCGTGGCCAGCTGGAAGACTTGATAATGCAAGTACTTGGTGAAGCGTATGCAGCTAAAAATGTAATCATCTGCCTTGACAATGCGCAGTTGTTCTTTGAAGAAGGCATGGGGTCGGTGGACATCGCTAATGTCCTACTTCCAATTATAGAAGCTGGTCGCCTGCGATTAATACTCACTATGGATGAGCAGCGTTATCTTCAAATCAGCCAACGTAACAGTGCCCTTGCTAATGCATTGAATCGTATAAATGTAGTAGCAACAAACGAAGCAGAAACCATAACAGTGATGCAATATCAATTAATAATCAATGAATATGTACGAAAAGTGACCTATACGTATCAATCGCTTGAGGAGACGTATCGATTGAGTGAACGGTATGTTCATGATCTAGCTATGCCAGGCCGAGCCTTAAAGTTACTTGAATCAGCAGCCAGCTATAGTGAAAATGGACTTGTAACCATTAATTCCGTGCAGATGGCTATAGAACAAACTATCGGAGTAAAGGTTAGTACAGCTTCAGATGAAGATGAGCGTGAGAAGCTGCTTAATCTTGAAGATTTGATTCATCAGCGGATGATTAATCAAACCAAAGCAGTAAGTGTGGTGAGTGATGCGTTGCGTCGTGCTAGGGCTGGCGTACGCAATCAGAATCGGCCAATTGGTACCTTCTTATTCTTAGGGCCGACTGGTGTGGGCAAGACTGAGCTTGCAAAGGCATTAGCGGATGTATATTTTGATGGCGAAGACCGTATGATTCGTCTTGATTTGAACGAGTATGTTCGTAACGAGGATGTAGCGCGTTTGATCGCTGACGGAGCGGATGACCCAACTAGCTTAACTGCCCAAGCAATGAAGCAACCGTTTAGTGTGGTGCTGTTGGATGAGATTGAAAAGGCGCATCCGAACGTACTTACTACGTTACTTCAACTGTTAGATGAAGGTGTTCTACGTGATATAAAAAACCGTGAAATTTCATTCCGCGACACTATAGTTATTGCCACGAGTAATGCTGGTGCAGATCGCATTTGCGAATACATTGAACGCGGTCATTCCATGGAACAGTTTGAGCAGCAATTTATAGATGAGCTGATTAATTCAAATCAATTTAAACCTGAATTTTTAAACCGATTCGACGAAATTGTAACATTTACCCCACTTGGAAAGACTGAACTTCTGCAAGTTGTGGACTTGATGGTTAAGGGTGTCAACAAGACGTTGGCTCTGCAAAAGATCAACGTTGAAGTCGAACCAAGAGCTAAGGAATTATTAGTCGAAAAGGGCTACGATCCACGCCTAGGTGCTCGGCCGATGCGTCGTGTTATTCAGCGTGTCGTTGAAAACAATGTCGCTAAAGCAATCCTTGCTGGTAGCGTTAAGCCTGGATCAACGATTACAATTTCAGCAGCCGAAGTTGAAGATACGATGGGTAAAGCTGAAAAAGCCCAAGCAATTGAGCAAGAAAGCTCTAGAGAGTAGTCGCAGACAATCGCTTATTGCGACGTCGAATATATACTTGTGTTAGCCCAAAAAGTGCCAGGTAAGCTGTGAGCGTAATGCAGCGAACACCAAGTGGCTTATCAATCAATAAGATAACTCCTGCACTAATGCCTACAGTTGTTACTAGGATATTGATTCTGTTAAACATCTTTGAAATTTGCACACCAAAAGCGGCGGCAATCGTAGAAACCACTGTAGCAACGATAGAGATTACTAGGAGTGCAACGTGTATGGCTATAAGCATGTGTATCATCATTATTCAGTATAGCTGAGTATGGTTCGTTTATGAATATCAATAAATCGCCTATAGTTCAATCAAAATGAAAATGCCCCCTCCAGGGCACTTTCATTTCGGGAAATGCCTAAGAGGGGGTGGGGTGAGAGGCCGTCTCAGATGAGCTGGGTCTCACCGCGTAGCGCAGCCAGGCACTTGGTGCGGAGCTGTGCGCCGGCCGTGGGATCAGTGACCTTGTAGCCACCGAGCCTGGTGTCGTCCGGCTGCATTCCGGGTCCGCCGCTGGACTCCAGGAAGGCATCGATGATGCCGGCTTGGAGACCCTGAATCGCCTGGTCGCGCGTCCAGGTGTAGAACAGACCGTCGGCGGGGTTGCGGACTTCCTCGAGCATCTGCATCATTCGCCAGAACCGCGCCTCTTCAGCGTAGTTGCTGAACGGCAGTAGATCCATGCCGAACCGGTAGCGGAACACGTTGCCGCGCTTCATCAGCTTGATGGACAACTCCGCATCGCCGACGTTGTAGTGGCAGATGATGGTGCCGGCACCGTAGGACTCGGTGCTGACCTCGATCGAGCTGCTGGGCTTCGACCAGCGGACGATGTGGCGGATGAGTCCGTTCAGAGACACGATGTCTCCCGGATAGAACTTCTCGATTGTGTCGCTCATGAGAACCTCTCTGGGTGGGTGCGAGGGCTAAAAGGTAGCCCTAAGGCCTATCAGGGGACTGATCTCTACATAATAGCATAAATACCATAAAATGTCAATAAAAAGCATAATCTTATAACACCATCTGATGTACGAAGCTGGAACTAAATTAATTCATCAATTAGATCTGCCGATAGCTTCTCGGTGATGATGTTTGCGTCGGATAGCTCACTTGCATCATGAGTATTTAAAACAGCTATTGAAAACATTCCAGCAGCTTTTGCTGCTCTAAGCCCACTGGGAGCATCTTCAATAACAATACATTCTTGCGGAGTGACACCAAGAGCTGATGCTCCCTTTAGGTAACCCTCAGGATCTGGTTTCCCGTTAGTGACATCATCTCCTGCTACGATTTCGGTAAAGTAGTCAGTTAATTCTAGCCCTGCTAATACCGACCTTGCCTCATTTTTCATCGAGCTCGTAACGACCGCTAATGCGACGCCCCTCAGCGCTGCAGCTGTGATAAATTCGTTCACACCAGGGTATCCTCGAATACCACCAGAAGCTAGCTTTTCGTAATTTATACCTTTTTGGGCGATGAGTGAGTTAATATCAAAGGTCAAATTCAACGCTTGGAAGTAGTCTACAAAACCTTTATGATCTGTCTTGCCAATAAAATAGCTAATGTAATCTTCTGGTGTTAATGGGATGTCGAGTTTCGCGAGGGTTTGTCGGAATGCTTGCTCCTGTAGGTGTTCGTCATCAACTAGTACACCGTTCATGTCAAAGAGGATAGCTCTATATGTCATGTTTTTATGATAGCAGAATAGATATCTTCCAAAGATAGCTATTTCAACGCATAAATGATTTGGCACAGCGTGTTGTGCGAAGTAAAATTGTGCTATCGCCTAAAAATGTGAGGCTTTTTGAATGGCTTCTTTGTAGAAATCAGGCATATTGAGTGGAGCGATTTGTTCTAACGGGAAGGCATTGAATTCTGCATGACCAGCTTCACCAACAATTTCAAATTCACCATTTTTGCTTTTTAAGTCACATAAATAACTTACAACCAATACGCCTTGTGATTCATCTTCTGATTTTTGGATCGTATACAAATGGGCGCTTATGATATCTCTGGCCTCAAGCTCAAACCCTAACTCTTCCTGAAGTTCACGAACAACTGCTTCGCGTGGTTGTTCGCCAGGGTCAATTTTTCCTCCGGGTAGCTCCCATTCGTTTCGCTCATTTTTTCGGAGCCAAACTTTGCCATCTTCAATAACAATGCCTTTTGCCGATACTGGAATAAGATACGGTGTGTATGCCATACGTTCATGATAACAAATAAAAACATCTCATTAGGAAGTGTGTAAGCATAATAACTCCTGTGCCCGTAATTGATAGATTTAGAATTAAATATTGCAAGACTGTTGTGAAAATAACGAAAGAAATTAAAACTTTGGCTGAATACCTGGAATGAGACTTTAATCTTTTGGTAGGAAATTTGCTAACTGTCCAGCAAAACATAGGTCAATTAAGTCATTTGCTTCCCGTATGTAGTTTTCGTGGTCACTATTGTTATAAGCATCCGCCAACATTCCTGTAGCACGAAATGTCATAATGGGCAGAAATTGCCTGAAGAATGTATTATGTTCGATGCCGCTATAGTTGATAAACTTTTCAAGCATAACAGCAGCGGTTTTACTATTCCTTAATCTCGTGAATAAGCGGCCGTAACCGTAAGCCAGGTCATTAAATCGAGGTAAATGGTCTCCTGCCTTTTCGCCATCATAGATAATCCAGTCTTCTCCTTTTTCAAACATCTGCCAAGGTGTAAGATCACCGTGTTGCACACGATAGCTTATAGCATCATTATCTACTATTAGCTGTCGTGCCTTTGTAAGTGTAGGTAGATTAGCTTCATAATGATCGCCAAACCAACGTTGCCAAACTTTATCCACATCGCTAATTGTTACCTCACTAGGTGGCCATTCGACCGTATAATTATTAGCGTGCCTATCTAAAATATCGAGAGTTCGCGCATAGCGGTCTATCTTTTTCCTCCAGGCATCACCATCACTTGACGAAGCAACTTGGGCTGCGTCTATATATTCCATGAGGAGCCCACCGCTACCTTCAAATCCAACAATTTGCGGACCACGAATGTGCGCTTCGGGTTCGGTCTTTGCTATAGAATTCACGAAATCTGCCCAAAGTAATTCTCTTTTGAGATTAGGTTCAAGTTCGGAATTTTTGGCTTTTTTTAAGAAAAGCCAATGCCCATCTTGAAGAACTTTGGCATAAGTAAAACGGTCATTCCTACCGTTAGCATTTAGTAACGGTACCACTTCAGCAGGCATAAATCCATAATAACAAAAAGCCTCTAGAATAGAGGCTTAATGGTTTGTAACCTATCAACGTGGTACCCCGGGCTGGGTTCGAACCAGCGACCTTAGGCTTAGAAGTCCTCTGCTCTATCCAGCTGAGCTACCGGGGCATACGCTAGATTATATCTTAAAACCAATAAACACCCTAGACGATCAAGCTCATCTTTAATTATTCGGTAAGATGCCTATGCGGCTACCTCTTCTGTGAGTTGCAGCGATGATTTGCGAATAGTGATTCTTCTAATTAGGACCATAATGCAAAAGCCAAAATTGGCAATTACCCAAACAACCGGATCGGCAAGCGTTAATAGACTGTAGCTGGTAATGGCGAATATATTTAATCCATGTCGAGCAACATTAATCGCCCACATAGGCAACGCTTCACTGTAGGGATCATGCCAAGTTTTACGAACTGAGGGGATAAGGCCAAATACATCTGCGCTAACGAGTAAAAGCATTGCTAATGTTGGCTCATTAGCAAGTAACCATAAGACAGTAGCTATCAGTGCGGCAGCAAGTGAGACTTTATCTTGACGAGTGATAAGCCGTCTGCCACCATTACGCAACGCTAATCCGCAGATTACGAAACTTGTAATACCAACAGTCAATGTTGACCATGACATCGCGCCGCCGCCATGTAGTATCTGTAGTCCAAACATAAGACTCGCTGTTAAGCCCCATATGAACCAACTATACGGGTGAGGTTTAATCTTTCGCCTAATAATATCGAAAAGGTAGGGCGCGTAAGCGATGATGCCAAGCCCAACTGTAATGAGGCCGATTGTTTCTTTCACTTGCTTAGTATAACCGTTCGGATGCTGTTTTGTATTGTGTTACAAAGGTGAGCTAGATACTGGTGGATCGCCAACCTATAATTGGCTAAGCTGATCTCTGACCTCCATGAAAATTTCGCCCATCATATTCTTACCCTTGCCATCTGATCCGATACCCCAAAATGAATCGATAGGTGAGTTCTTAACAATGGTCTTATTGCCTGTTTGTAATAGCATTTCTCGCAGATCTTCGTGTTGTGCTACTTTTGCTACAATAATCTCTTTCATAATCTGAACTTTAATAGCATCCCAGTGAGCAAGACGATTGCTGTTTGCATGCGATATTCTTTTAACTAACCATGGGCTTCCGGCAACAGCAATTCTTTCGGCAATGTCAGGGTCAGTTTCTGAAAACTTCTTCCATTGATAGGTATGCTCTGCAGTCTTAAACTCTTTACCCCAAATGTTTATGGTGTGAGCAGAGAAGTTATCGAATGGCTCAAAAGGTGCGGTGAAGAATGCGACAGTATGATTATCCTCGTAATTTAATAACTGGTCGCTTGATGGATACATAGTGTTAGTATAGTATAAACAAAAGCCAAAGTGATTTACTCTCAGCATTCTTCTTTTAGGCCTAAAATCAGTAACCTGATAACAGTTGCTTCAATATTGTTAATTGGCCGTCAAAGAGTGTCTCATGTTTGCGGAAGAAACTAGCGAGTGTTAATGCCTTCATGATAATTCCCTTGTCGAAACTCGTAGACTCAAACGCAAAGCGTTGTTCAAGTTCGGCACGAAAAATAGCTTGCCATTCGGGATTACCCCACATGTGTACGTATTGTACGGCGGCAACATTTTCGGGGTGGTCAACCAAGAAGAACGGACTGTGGGGATTCCATGCTTCCCAATCAATTAAAATTAGCTTACCATCCGACTGTCGAATCAGATTACGAGGGTAGAAGTCACCATTATTGATGATTAGCTTTGTCGTTTGCCAGTGACTCAGGAGATGTGTAATCTTATCGTGCTCCAAGTCTGAAAGTATGTTTGTACGCGCAAGCTCCGAAGAGAGGTCGCCAAAATACTGGACGGCGTTTTCGTGGTTAAATGCTAGGTTTGGTAGTTGTTTCAGAAGATCATTATCGGTAAAAACGGCGGGCTCTATCGTAGCCAAATCTTGTAGCAGAAGAGGTAGTGCATAGGCCAAGCTTGTATCCATTGCTGCACCGCCGTTAGTAGTGTTCCACGTCGTATCAAACGTTTCGCCGTCGTAATGAGGTAAGAGTAACGTCGCAGATGAGATATCCACTTTAATGGCTCGGGGTAGAATAAGCGTCAAGAAGCTGTCGTTGCGCGCTTGAACCGCAGGGTTACTAAGTACTTTGTAGGCGGCAAGTTCACCTCTTTGTACGTTGGATTTTTGATATTCTTTAGGACTACTCACGGTACATTCATTGTAACGCGTATAGTTAGTAAATTAGGTGCAGAGAATATAGAAATATATCTTCGGCGCGATAACCAAAGCTAGGAGGTAGCTTTGGTTATCTGCTTCTCGCTATCGAGCTCTCGTCTGGTTCGCCTTGCTCACTGACGAGATTCCAATTTCTCATGCATACTAATATGAAAACTTCAGACAAGTCGGAGTTTTTATATTGGTGCGGGTGGAGAGAAGAACGCAAGATGACATAGCTATTCTAGCTCTGTCATCAGCTAAATTCTGTCAAATCAATAGATTATGACAGAATTCGAACTCTTGGATGTTCAATTTTCAGCCATAACCAAATTAAAACACCTATCACGGGGACAGGTGTTTTAATTTGGTGCGGGTGGAGAGAATCGAACTCTCGTCATTTGCTTGGAAGGCAGATATATTAGCCACTATACGACACCCGCATATGGGGCGAATGATGGGAATTGAACCCACGACCTTCGGAACCACAACCCGACGCTCTAACCAATTGAGCTACATCCGCCATATGTCGCCTGCAACGTTCACCATTGTAACATAACAGGGGCGGGGTAGCTAGATACCTTGTACGGTTTCGATTTTTGCCCCAAGTTTATTCAAACGATTGGCTAAATCTTCATAGCCACGATTGATCGAGTAAACGTCGCGCAAGGTTGATACTCCTGGTGCTGCGAGCATTGCAATCAAGATAACGACTGATGGCCTGAGCGCCGGCGGTGCTACTACATCTGCGGCCTTCCACTTAGTTGGTCCTGTTAGGAATATACGGTGGGGGTCAACCATTTCTACATTTGCATTGAGTTTCGAAAGCTCAGTAAAGTAAATTGCTCTGGTTTCATAACTCCAGTCATGAAGTAGTGTTCGTCCTTTTGCAACTGTGGCAATCAATCCTAGGAACGGCAAGTTATCCATATTGACTCCAGGGAAGGGCATGCTGTGGAGTTTGTCTGTAGCTGCTGTGAGCTTTGAGTGCAAGATAGTAATATCAACCAAACGGGTTTTGCCATTACGCGCAGTGTATTCTTCGGTTAATGTAAAATGAAGTCCCATGCCTTCAAGCACTGCAAGCTCCAATTCAAGAAATTCAATCGGAGCACGTTTTACTGTAATTTCGGAATCGGTTACAACACCGGCCGCTATAAGGCTCATGGCCTCAATCGGATCTTCACTCGGATAGTAGTCTATATCTTGATTAATTGTACGTTTTCCCGTGATTCGTAGGGTTGTGGTGCCAATACCTTCAATTGCTACGCCAAGTTTCTGTAAGAAAAAGCACACGTCCTGAACCATGTAATTTGGGCTGGCATTTCGAATAGTAGTAATGCCATCGTGTAGTGCGGCAGCCATAATAACGTTTTCGGTAACAGTATCGCCACGTTCGGTTAGAACAATAGTTTTACTTGGAGATTTTTGCTCAACTGTAGCGTGATAATAATCTGTGTTTGGCTTTGCTACAACGTTCATACCGAACGCACTTAAGCCTACAAGATGAGGCTCAACTGTTCGAGTTCCCAGGTTACAGCCTCCGGCAAACGGTAGCTTGAAGTCGCTATATTGATGAAGCAATGGTCCTAAGAACATAATGACAGTTCGCGTTCGCTTAGCCGCTTCGATATCCATCTCATTAAGGCGTAGTCTGGCTGGAGGAGTGATCTCAAGATCGTTGCCTTCAAGCCAGCGTGTTTTAACGCCGATACTTTCGAGTACCTCTATGATTCGGTTTACTTCTTCGATACGGGCAACTCGTCTGAGAGTAGTTTTGCCTTTATTGAGTAGACTAGCGCACAGCAATGCTACGGCTGCATTTTTGCTTGTTTTTACTTCGATTGAACCATGTAATTTCTTGCCGCCGTGTATTCTGAAATTGATTTTTCCGGTGTGGTTTAGCATTACCAAGTTGCTCTCAAGCACCTCGCTTATGCGAGCCAACATCTCTATGCTGATATTTTGACCACCTTTTTCAATACGATTAATAGCACTCTGTGAGGTGCCAAGTTCTTTAGCTAGTTCGCTCTGTGTCATCTTACGAGCATTACGATTTTCTTGAATAAGTTTGCCAAGCTGCTGCTTATAATCGGTGCTTTGCATAAGAATAATTATATCATATGCGATATATTAATCAATATGCTACAATAATGTGTATGTTATAGCTACTAGAATCATCAGTGCAAAATAGTAAAGCAAAGGGAGAGTAAACTATGCAAGATGATGACGTGGCAAAACTGATCGCTGGTGAATTACAACGCCAACGTGAAGGACTTGAATTAATACCAAGCGAAAATTATGTTAGTAATGATGTACTAACTGCACTTGGCTCAATATTTACCAATAAATATTCAGAAGGTTACCCAGGCAAGCGCTATTATGGCGGACAGGACTTTACTGACCCATTGGAGCAGCTTGCAATCGATAGGGCAAAGCAATTATTTAAAGCAGATCACGCTAATGTGCAACCACATTCTGGGGCACCCGCTAATGAAGCTGTATATAGCGCTTGGCTTGAGCCAGGTGACACGGTGCTTGCTATGGATCTGAGTCACGGCGGACACTTAACACATGGTAATCCTATGACCCGTTCTGCGAAACTGTACAATTTTATACCATATAAAATGAAAGATATCTCAACTGGTGAGATTGACTACGATCATTTACGTGCATTGGCACTTGAGCATAGGCCAAAGCTGATAATTGCCGGATTTTCTGGATATCCGCGTGAGCTCGATTACAAAAAGTTTGCTGACATTGGCAATGAAGTAGGGGCTTTATTAATGGCTGACATGGCACATATCGCCGGATTAATAGTTGCCGGTGTTGCCAAGAATCCTTTTGATTATGGTTTCCATGTTATTACGACTACTACTCATAAAACGCTTCGTGGACCACGTGGCGGTATGATTTTGAGTAGAGGAGTTGTTGGAAATCCATTGAAAGCACCTGAGAAATCGATTGAGAATATTCCGACTTTGATTGATAGGGCGGTATTCCCAGGTATGCAAGGCGGGCCTCACATGCACGTGATTGCAGCCAAGGCTGTTGCTTTTGGCGAGGCACTGCGTCCTGAGTTTAAAGAGTATGCAAAGCAAATACTTAAGAATGCTTCGGTGCTCGCTGATGAACTTAAAAAACGAGAGTTTGATTTAGTAACCGGTGGCACAAGCAATCACTTAATACTTGCAAATGTACAAACGAGCTTTGGCATAAATGGTAAAATTGCCGAAGAGGCGCTCGACAAGATTGGACTGACTCTTAATAAGAACTCTGTTCCTGATGACCCTAATCCACCGTTTAGACCAAGCGGAATTCGCTTAGGTACTCCTGCTATGACAACACGAGGTTTGAAAGAAGAGCATATGTCCTTGATTGCAGAGTGGATGAGATTTGCCGTTGATAATCATGCGCAGGATGAAAAACTTGCGAGTAAGCGGCATGATATCGTTGAGCTGATGCTGCAGTTCAAGCTACCATACTAGAATGTAATTACCTTTCTAGATACAAGAAGAAGTTTATTGAGTGGTATGTTACACCGTGGGATGAAAATCCTAAAGAGTCTGAAGTATAAAATACAGCTTCTTATGCAAGAAGCTGTATTTAGTTTTAGTCATTAGCCTAAAGTATTAAGGGCAAACGCCGTCAGCATCAACAGTTGTTGTAGCGGCTGAAACAGCACCAACGTAGCTGATTCTTAGTGATGGAGTAGATGTTGTGTAGTCTACGCTGTATACAGCTGCACCGTCTGCAGTGCTACCGTTACAGTGAACAAGATATCCAACAGTGTTTGGATTAGTGCTAGTGGTTAGGCCAATTTGAGCTGCCGTGACGGCTCCAAAAGTTGCTGCTGGTGAGGTAGCATCTATATCAAGCGTAACGCTTGAAGGTAGTTTTGCTGTTAGTCCGCTATTGCTTAGTTGAGTAGAGGCGTAACCTCCGTTAAGTTCAGTTGCTGCACCTTCAGCCACCTTAGCTACGTTTGCGCGAGCCGCATCAGCTTGGCTTCTTTTTGCGGTACTTGAAATATTCGTGTAAGCAACAATTGTAATTGCTGCCAAAATACCAATGACAACGATAACAATCAAAAGCTCAACGATAGTGAAACCGCGTTCTTTCTTAACTGTTTTAATGTTACTAAGCATTTATTATGCCCCCTAGTTAATTATGTTCTATGAGGTAATACTACTACATGGTTACTGTAAGCGCAAGCGTTTTTGATTAGGATGAACTAATCTGCTATAAAGCGTACGTTGTCGAGCGAATTAGCAGTAGTTGTTGTATTGCCATAGGGTGCGGTGAATGTGAGGCTTCCGTTTGCAAGCACGTCAACGCGCGCAAGGGTATTTGCACTTCCGGCTGTCCATGCTGGCATAATCAATTGACCGTCGGCGCTTACTCCACCACAAGTGGCAGTAGTGGTTATGGTTGCCGCTGTGCTTGAAGACGTACCTTTAATAAGCCCACGTACCATGACTAAATCGTCGGCACCTTTGTAGCATTGAGCAGGTGAGTATGTCGAAGGACCATATTCAACCCAACTGCTGCTTATGAGTGGAAGCGTGGCCCAGCTAGTAAAAGTCGCCGGGTAATATGTGAAGCTTAGGCTTTGATACGTGGTTGAGGCCGGAACACCGCGAATCTGTATTGTACCAGTAGGCGTTATATTAATTGCACTAGCACTGCTGGCATTTGAGGTGATGTGCATATTGTGAGAAGGTGCAATACCCGAGGCGCTAAACGAGCTAGATACAACGGTTCCGGCAGTTTGTGTGCCTGGTTTGCCGAGTCCTTCAACGAATACTCTTCCTAACGTATCTTTTGCATACTTCAGGCATCCCCAGCCGGTGCCATCTGCCGCTGTGCAGCCAGTCGTGTGGTTGCTCCAGCCTGCAGACCATGCACCACTTGTCCAAGCGACTGATGTAGGTGCTCCTTTAGCTAGGAATGTAATGCCACTCAGACTCACCCAAGTCGCATCTCCGCTCTGTACCCGAACGGTACCATCGGTATATACGTCAATTCGGGCAGCACCACTCGTGCCGCCCTGATAGCCGGCAACCTGGAAGATAAGGTTTTGGGCAGGTCTAAAGCCTACTGGTAAAGTACAGGCTGCGCTTGTTGCGCCGCCGCCAATCGTTCCGCCCTTAACTAAGCCTCTTAACCCTATGACTCCAGCTGAGGTTCGTGTATAAGAAGCGGGTGCATAAGTGCTACTAAACCTAGTCCAGCCATTTTGATCTCCACAATCTTGCCATCTTGGTATAGTGCTTGAAGCCGTACCGTATAAATAGTCACCGGCCTGCGATTGGACGGTAAGCTCTATATCGACTACTCTTTTTCGACTGGCGGCATTGACGGTATAGCTTGTTGTGCCATTACCTAGATTTACGGTTGTCCAGCTTCCACTATCGGTTCGATACTTTAATACGTAGCCAGTTGCACTTCCCACGGCAGTCCACGAGAATACTGAAGCGTATGGTGTATCTTGATTACCTGAATTGGGATTATTATTAGCGTTTATGCTGGGCAGAGCAGGGGGAGTTTGAGTGCTTTCGCTCACCTGTGCATTATGCGTACTAATCCGTGCAGATGCGTTGTAGGTGACGGGATTGCTAGCAACTTGTTTGGAAGTTGTAAGAGTGATCTCGATAGAGGTAGCTGACCCCGCCTGGCTAGCATCTAAAGGTGTGTCTGATGACGCATCGGCGTAGTATTGAATCGTCATACCTGAAACGTTGGTGAGTATTTTTTCGTCGTTCGCTTTACATACAGATGCGTTTGCGGCTACAAGTGATTCTTTACAGCTTCCACGCTGCCATGGTGAGGCGCAGGCTGGAACTTGCGGTAATATCGTTCGTTTGTATAACGCATTTTCGGTAGTATTTACGAAATAAACAGTCATGTATTTATAGACTGGATTGGTAGAATCACAAGAACCTGCGCCAGTGTATATGATTGATCGGTTTGGATCGTAGGGGCCTTTGGTAGTTGCCACAGAGTTCATAATTAAGTTGTGAAAACCAGTGCCATCATCGTTTACAAACGCTGCAGTTGCATTGTCTTTTCCCTGTGGACTTTGTACTGTGCCTGTTGTTGCCAAGAAACTTGTTGCTTGCAGCGCACTTGCCTCCATAGAATCAAGAGCATCCTGAGTGTTATAGGCTGCTGAGTTTTGGGCCTGTAGCTGTAAGCTTTCACCTGTAAGATTAACAATCAACGCGATGAATGCGCCAATAAAAAGGATGATAATCGGCGCGATAACTAGAACTTCAATAAGTGTGAAGCCACTATTTTTAGCTCGCATATGTAGCTTGCTCAACTTTCTTTTGAGTACCATTATCGGTGTATGTTGCGCTTACTTTGATAAGAAATATATCTTTGGGTGGCGACACTCCATAGGGACAGGTGATAGTGATCGCGAAGTTAACACTACCTACACCTTGTACTGTTTCAGTAGTGGTGCTGTCTGCTGCATCGGCTACTGAGCCACATCCCGTAGGGTTGGCTGCTGTTATATCGGCTGAAGATTCGCGCAGTTTTTGATAAACGATATTAGAAAGCTTGGCGGTTCTGTCGGCATCTTTACCATCACGGACAACTTGAGTGTAAAGTTGATACCCCGCGAACAAAAACAGGGCAGCAATGAACAAAGTTATTAAAAGCTCAATTGCTGTAAATCCATCCTGATCGGTTAATTGTGATCGTCTCATTGCTGATGTTTACTCTTAATTTCAATTATTTGTCCCGTTGCTTCTTGCTTGTATTGAAGGGTGTATGATGTGCAAGGATAGTCATCTATGTTGCCGCCGACATCAAGATTATATCCATCACAATCAGTTTTTGATGCGCCATTCCAGCGGAGCGGTGAGTATATGTAGTACCCATTTTGAAGTTTTTGGTTAATTTCAGATTGCGTAATTGCCCCATCTTGCCCTTTCGCGTAGATACCTCGCGTTGAACTACTAATATCGGGTGGTGTTATTGATGCGATACTCACTCCTGGGAGTGCACGTACAAGAGCATTTTGTGGTGCATCGCAAGGATTATTAAAAAGTGCAGGTAAGATGGGCCCACCACTTTCGCAGTAGTCGGTTCCTGTCAGATAGTTAAAGTCTATTAGGCCTGGATATCCATCAAATCGAGTAGAACTAGAGCTAGCAGTAAAAGGATTACCATTCTTGTAGTATTGTTCAAGTCCTCGGGCAATAACTTCAATATCACTCTGACGTTCGGTATCGCGACCATTTGCAAGTGTGGAACGCAAGTTTACCACTCCAAGTGTAAGTAATATGGCCATTACAATAAGTGTAATAAGCAACTCAACCACAGTAAATCCACGACTCATGTATTAAGCATAAGTTTTTTGAACTATAAGAGCAAGAGGCTAGAGCTCAAGCGGTTCTTGTTCGACCTGAATTCGGAACGTGTCGCGAATTTTACCGATGATTTCAGCTCGTGCGGCCGCAAGATCGTGGTAGTTGGCGGCAGACTCGTTAATCAGCACAAGTGCATTTTTATCGTGTATCCGCATACCATGTAGAAGTTGACCCTTTAAGCCAACTTGTTCGATGAGCCAGCCAGTTGGTATCTTAACTTGCTTCTCACCCAGTTCATACGCCGGAATATCAGGCCAAGTTTTTCTAAGGTCATCAAGCTGCCACTGCTCAATAATGGCATTCTTAAAGAAAGAACCAGTGTTTGGAAGTAACTTAGGGTCGGGCAGCTTATCAGTACGTATTGCTATTACTGCTTCGCGTATGACAGAAGGTGTAAAGAGTGTAATTGATCGTTCATCCAGATAGTTTTGAAGAGCTGTATAGAACGGTGGTTGAGGAGCTGCTTTGAATAGGCGCAAGGTAATGCTAATAATGCCATATCGTCCAGCAGCCTCGCCGCGGAATATACTATGACGGTATGAGAATCCACAATCCGCATTCTGTAAGCGTACAAACCTATCTGTTTCTGTGTCATAAGCCTCAAGTTCAATAAGCGTTTCGGCAATTTCTTGGCCGTATGCACCGACATTTTGTACTGGTGCGGCGCCGGCTGTTCCTGGTATGGCCGACATTGCCTCTATGCCAGTTAGACCCATGGCAACCGTCTTTGCTACGATTTCATCCCAGATTTCACCGGCACCAATTTTTATAGTTGTAGTTGTCGCAGTGTCTTCAATTACCTCAAAGCCAAGGATACGATTGCGGATAATTATGCCAGGGAAGCCTTCATCTTTTGCCACCACATTACTGCCACCACCCAAAATAAACAAAGGGATTGCTTGAGCTCTGGCGTTGCGGCAAGCGGTTGCTAGTTCTTCTGGGGTGGTTGCAGTGGTCATGAATCTTGCGGCACCACCAAGTTTCATGGTTAGGTAGTTTTTCAAAGGAATATTGGTATGTACGTCCATAATGCTACAAACGAGTATAGCTCAAGCTTCGGTTGCATGCTATAATTACCCCTGTATTTCGTGATAGCGGAAACTTATGCACCCGTAGCTCAGTGGATAGAGCACTGGTCTTCGGAACCAGGTGTCGTACGTTCGAATCGTACCGGGTGTACCAGGTGAATTGTGAGCTGTAGTTTTGCAAAAAACTATGGCGCAGAATTCATCTAGCTGCAAAGCAAGATAGGATTCGAACGCGTTCGGCGTAGCGTCAGCGAAGAAGCTGTAAAGCGCTATCGTACCGGGTGTACCAGGTGAATATTTCAATTTTATTATGAAACAACTCAACGACAACGGCCTACAACTTGTTCAAAATCTGCTTTCTTCGCATTCAAGCAAGCAGTCGCGTCAACATGCCCATCATAATGAGCAAAAAATTCATGTTGTTGGTGCCGGTGCTACGTTAACTGCTGCGTATGAGCAGCTTCGTAATGCTGCTGAATATGCCGAAGAGCATGTTTTGCTACAGCGTGCGATCCGTCGATTTTATCGTCGACTGTTTATGTTGCGTGATAAAAATGGTGTTGCTGTAAGTGGTGAAGATTTGGTTATTGAACTTACCCAGGCGGGTTATTTGGCAAACGACACTGTGTCTGAAGGTGATGTTCGAGCAATTTCTGAACTGGCTGGAATATATTACGATGCATACGAGAATCTTTTGCGCGATAAAAATATCAAGCGTGAAGCGGTCGATAAGTGGACATACGAGCTTTTGGCGGTTGAGGTTGAGTGGCGGCTTAATGACAACAGTCATCTACAATCTTTCACTCAGTTTGCACATAGTTATTTTTCTCAAACTCTTGACTACGATCAATTACTCGAAACCGTACCTGATGCAGTTGAGCTATCACTTTATATCGCAGTTCACCGCGCCTTACTTAAGTCGGATGATGCGGCAATGAGGCTTGGTTTGTTAAAACGGTTTCAGCAGACGCCGGTGAATCTTCATGAGTATATACTTGTCAATCAACAGATTGAACAATTGCTTACAGCAAGCACGACTGAAAAATTATTCCGAATCGTTGATCGTCGAGGAGCGCCACTGCGTGTACTGCGTCATATGATTGACGACAATCCCGAAACTGTGCAACTACTTAACAATCAAGAACAATTTCTTTTAGCTTTTGAAAAACAAGTTGGTACAGACTACCAATCGGTGAACCGTCGGGTCAATAACGGTATTCTTAAAAGTGTTGTTTTCTTGGTAATCACGAAATTTTTGATAGGTCTTGCTATTGAAATACCATATGATTACCTTATTGCTGGCACAATTCTTTGGTTGCCCCTACTAATCAACTTACTTTTCCCGCCGTTCTACATGGTGCTACTGCGCACTACTATGATGCTTCCTGGTTCGGCTAATACGTCGCGTCTTGTTGAGCAAATCGACGGGATGCTGTATGAAACAGAGCAAGCAAAGCAATTATCGCGCCGTTCTGGACAGGCATTCGGTGCTGGGTACAACCTGATGTACGGGCTATTATTCGCATTAGTCTTCGGTGGGGTTGCCTATCTGCTGTGGCGTGCATTCGGCTTCGATATTATTCACTTATTTATTTTCTTTGTATTCCTATCGGCAGCCAGCTTCCTAGGGTTCCGACTAAGCCGTATGATACGCGAATTAGAATCAATCGAAACATATCAAAACAGCGTTACATTAGTGCGCGACTTCTTGTATATGCCATTCGTAGTAGTGGGACGTTATTTGAGTGATAAATATTCCAAAGTGAATGTTGTAGCACTTGGGCTTGATATGCTGATTGAATTGCCACTCAAAACCATTCTGCGATTGATTAGACAATGGGCAGCTTTTATTAGTGCCAAGAAAGATCAACTCTAGAGTTATTTAGTGAATTGGCTGCGAACTTGGAACAAGAAGAACCAGCTAATTGCAGTGCCAATCAGTGCGCCAATTAAGCCGCCTAAGCTATAAGCAGGTACGAGCAGATATACAACGCCTACAAGTAAGCTAACAAACGAACTATAGAATACTAGGTTCCAACCTGATTTTTGGTGATTCTTCAGCTTTGGTACTGCTAAAAGCATTAACACGCCTTCAAGTAGTATGCCGATAAGTGCCGCGTACCACATTGGCCCAAGTTCTGTTGCATACGTAGTTGAGCCGTATGCTCTTGCTAACTCATTTAAGCCGTTCAGTACGTGAGCAGCCTGCCAGAAACCCCAGGCGCTCCAGAGTGAGAGGATACCACCAATCAGGACGAGCCACCAGGCATTATCGCCAATCCATTTACGTACGTTTGCTGGTAGTTGCAGAGGTTGTTTTTTGTTGACGATTTCGTCTACCCACTTTTCTAAGCCAGCAACACTGGCATTGGTAGGTTTGGTTGCTTTGACGTGCTCTTTTTCACTCATCTCGCGTTCCTCCATTAGATGTTTTGATGGTACACCTAAAATTGCTTGATGTAAATATTCAAAAAATGTCTAAGCCATCTAGACAATTTGACCTCTGTTTGCTATAGTTTCTAGGTAATTTAGTCCAAATTATTATTTATGGGCCAGTAGCTCAGCTGGTTAGAGCACCTGCCTCTTAAGCAGGGTGTCGAGGGTTCGAGCCCCTCCTGGCCCTCCATATAAAGAACGTCGACGTATTCGCTACCAGTCGACGTTTTTTATTTTGATTAAGTCAAGATACTATGAGTTATCTTTTATCGTAGTCAAGTGAACTAGTCGCTTTTTGTTATAGTAATTAATATGAATAAAGTTTTTCTTTTTGATCTGGACGGCGTACTAATAGATGACGAGTCAATTTGGGAGGCAAAGAAACAGGCTTTGTATGCTCGATTATTTGGACAAGACGTACACGAGAGACTTGGTCCGACACTTGGGATTAACATGGACGGTATTTATGAAAAAGCCGTCGCAGCTGGATCAGATATTGATAAGTCATTATTTATGGATGAATTCTATAAGTTAGCAGGCGATATTTATAGCACAGCTCCAATTCCCGATGGGGTAGATGAGCTTGTAGAAGTACTTTTGGAATTAAACTATCGAATTGGAATCGTCTCGGCATCTCCGCTGTCTTGGATTACTACAGTAACTAAGCGCCTTGCTTTTGAGGACAGCATTGAGCTGATCATCTCTCTTCACGAACGATCAGACCTGCGACACAAACCAGACCCCGATGGGTATCTGGAGGCGATTGAGACACTAGGAGGGAAGCCCCAAAGTACGATAGTGCTTGAAGACTCAAATTCGGGCATTAAGTCTGCCAAGGCTTCTGGTGCGTATGCCATTGGGCTAAGGCAGAATTTGTTAGAAGGTTATATTCAAGAAGGTGCAGATGATTACGCTGGCACCATGATGGATGTGATAGACCTAGTTAAAAATAAATCTATATTGGCGTAATCTTTAACACGCGTTTTTTATGACTCAGCTTGTTGGAATATTAAATATAACACCGGATAGTTTCAGCGATGGTGGTAAATTTTATAATCCTGCCATTGCTATTAATCGAGCTGAAGAGCTTTTTGCTGAAGGTGCTTCAATTGTTGATGTTGGTGCCGAATCTACTCGACCAAACGCAACTGTTTTAAGTGATGACGAAGAATGGGCGCGGCTCAAGCCGGTTTTAGAAGTCTTAATTCCGCGCTATTCTGGCAAAATTTCGATTGATACCCACCACCCAGCAACGGTTGAAAAGGCATTGGATATCGGTGAAGTCATTATTAACGACGTTACCGGAATGAATAATCCAGAAATGATTGCGGTTGTTTGCAGGCGACAGCCAATCGTAATAGTAAGTCATTTGCCAAACATGAGCGTTCAACAGGCGCATGAACTTCAACCGGTCACTACGACCAGGCGGGTAAGGAATGATTTACTCGAAAAAGCGCAGTTACTCGAAAAAAATGGTTTAAGCCGGAGTAGGATAATTCTTGATCCGGGCATAGGCTTTGGTAAGACTATGGAGCTTAACACAGAATTACTGCGATTCGCTGAGCAAGTTCCAGATTACAATGTGATGATCGGCTATTCCAAAAAGCGCTTTCTTGGTGAAAAACGAATGGAGCTTGAGCCTAACCTTGAAGCGGGTAGGGTTGCCATCACGAGTGGTGCAAAATATTTGCGCGTTCATGATGTGGCGGGTCACTCACGGTTGATAGCAGTAGACTAGACTACAGGATAATTACTTCGTATTATTAAGATAATATGTCGAGGTATTTTACAACTCTGGCTGAGGCCGAAGCCTTTTTGCTACGCTATTCGCCTGAAAAACTAACAGGCGAAACGTATACACTTGATCGGATGCGGTTGTTAATGGACCGGCTCGGTAATCCTCAAAATGATATTCCCGTTATTCATGTAGCAGGTACATCGGGTAAAACTAGTACGTCATACTTTATTCGTGCCTTACTTGAAGCACGTGGTAAAAAAACTGGTTTAACAGCTTCGCCGCATATTGATTCAATCACTGAACGAGTGCAGATAGGTGGAATGCCTCTGGCCGAAGATGCGTTTATCAGCTACCTACAGGAATTCATTACAATAATTAAGCCATGGAATGACATGACACCAACGTACTTTGAGTTGTTAGTTGCCTTTGCTTTTTGGGTATTCAAGCAAGAAAGGGTGGACTATATGGTTGTTGAAGTGGGTTTGGGTGGTCTACTGGATGCAACTAACGTTATAGCCAATCAATCTAAAGTAGCCGTTATTACCCCAATTGGGCTTGACCATACGCAGATTTTGGGTGAAACGATTGAAGCGATTGCGAAGCAAAAAGCAGGGATTATTACTCAAGGTTTGCAGGTATTTAGTGCGTCGCAAGTTGCAGAAGCAGCCAGCGTTATTCAAGCGGTGTGTAAAAATACAGGCAGCATTCTTACTACTTTACGTCCCGTGTTGAGCAGAAATAGTGATATGCCACTTTTTCAGCAAGCAAATTTTGAACTGGCTCGCCAAGTAGCAGATTTTGTTGCCCGCCGTGATGGGTTGCGGTCACTCACTCCAAATGAAGAGCGGCTATGTACGGTTAAAACACCCCCTGGTCGATTTGAAATCTATATCGTGAGGGGAAAGACAGTCATTCTAGACGGTGCTCACAACCCTCAAAAACTCGCAATGTTCAAGCGATCTCTCCAATCAAGATATCCGAATGAATCATTCACTTGGTTAATTGGTTTTATTGCTGGTCCAAACGAAAAGATTGAGGCTTCACTTGGTGAAATAATTCGTGTTGGTGATGAATATACTTTTACAGATTTTACGGTAGGCCAGGACTTTAAGGGTCGTGAAAGTGTAGCTTCGGCTGAACTTGCTAATGCTGCGAGTGCGCAAGGAGTCCCAGCAGTAAGTGAAGCGGATGCCTTTAGGGCATTAGAAAGTGTATTAGCATCAAAAAAGCGAACCGTTGTCATTACCGGTTCGCTTTATCTGATTGCAAAATTGGGTGCCAAAGTTAGGCAGCTTGCGGACTAACCCGTAACAGTCTTGTTGGGCTGTGCGCTTCCATTCCAAACAGCAGTTTTATCAACCGCTAGCCAAATGTACCAGACAACGGGTGCAACTATGGCCAGTACAATAAATAGGGTGCCGTCCTTACCGAACTTAATAGCAATATGATACATGGCAATATACATAAATACTGCAGTTACAAGGCTACCAAATGGCACGAAGGCAAGGAGTGACAACCATCCATGTTGGCCGCCCATTTCGAGTAGTACCCAGTTGTTGTACACCGGTACCCAGGCCTTCCAACTTTCAATTCCAGCTTTCTTGAATATCATACCCAAGAAGATGGCGCTCACAACATACACTATAACTACAATTAATAGAACTGCTATCACAATACCTAAAAATGCAGCACCATTTAAGGCGGCATCAGAGGCGCTTGGCGATTGGAATAGCTCCGAATCGTAGGTTGAATCATAATAATCCATGGTAATACTCCCTAAGTTATTTAAACTGCCACTAGTGTACCACGGATTTGATACAATATAGGGAGTGAAATTACTCTATGGAACAGAGCTTGCTGACTATATTAAAGAGCGTCAGGCTAAACAGGTGCGTAACTTACGACAGAGCTGGAATATTGCTCCAAAGTTAGCGATCATCCAAACTACTGACGACCCAGTAATTGATACCTATGTACGCATGAAGCAGGCGTACGGACAAGATATTTCAGTTGATGTCGAGATAATTCGACCACGTTCCGATGAAATTATGGATTGTATAGCTTCGTTGAATGACGATACCTCAGTTCACGGTATCATTGTTCAGCTGCCTTTGGCTGCCGGAATGCGCGTAGACGATGTACTGAAAGCTGTCGCTGTTTCCAAAGATGTTGATGGGCTTGGTGAGTCACCACATTTTACTGCAGCGACTGCTCAGGCGATTGATTGGCTACTGAACGGCTTTAATATAAACCTCCGTGGCCGAAAGATTGCAATTATTGGCAACGGTCGTCTGGTTGGAGCACCACTTGCAAAGTTATGGCAAGCTTCAGGCTTGGATGTAACAGTTTTTGACGAACATTCAAAAAACATGGGCAAGAATCTGCGCCGTTACCCAATTATTATATCTGCGGCTGGAGTGCCCTCGCTCCTTACATCTGATGTTATCCAACCAGGGGCAGTCGTTGTTGATGCTGCCACAAGTGCGGAACATGGCAAGATATTAGGGGATGTTGCTCAGGAAGTTCGCGAACGATCTGATCTTACTATTACCCCTGAAAAGGGTGGGGTAGGACCACTCACAGTAGTGTCGCTATTCGAAAACGTTATTCAGGCGGCTCGTCGGGTAGCGGATACTAAGGCCTAAAGCTGGAGCGTCTCTTTAACACGTTCAACCACTTGGCTTGGGGTTAAATCAGCTTTTACAATATAGCTTTCAATGTTCAGCTCACGCAGTTCTTTAGGAGATTCTTCCTCACCCATATTAGTAAGAATAATAACCGGTATGGATTTACCCCAGGTGGTGTCGCGGATTTCTTTAAGTGCTTCGTACCCGTTCTTGCGGGGCATTTGCATATCTAGCAGGATCAAATCTGGACGGAATGCTTCAGCTAATGCGATACCTCGTTCACCATCACTGGCAAGTTGCACCTCAAAGCCAGCAGCTTCGAATTTCATGCGGTACATCTGATTGATGGTAGGGTCGTCTTCAATGATGGCAATCTTTGTCATACCTATAGTGTACCGTAACAATAGAAAAAACCGCCAGGCTAAGCTAGAATATAAGCGTGAGCGCAATTGCGTGGTTAATTATTGTAAATCTAGTTTTAGCGGTGGGGAGCGGCCTTTATTTGGCGTGGGCGGTGCGTCGCAGGCGTCAACAATCGGCTTTTCATGTAAAACTGATTACTATTCTTACTTCAACCGTTGCGATTCGAGAATTACTTGAAAGAGTAGCAATTGAGATCCAGGCAGCTACCAAAGCCAAACAGGCGTTTTTCTTTGTATACAAGCCAGATGACAAGTTTGTTTCAAGTGGTACATCGGGCTACTTACGTCCAACCGCAAGCGATTGCCATATGTTAGAAAGCTATTTTTATCGTACAGGGCGTACTTCTGCTCGCATACATACCTTGCATGATGAAGCCGAAGTGCGGCGATTGCTCAAAAGCTACCGCGTAGATTTTGTTATGCCTCTTATTCGTGCCGAACAGACCATTGGTTTCTTATTCCTGGGGCCAAAGCAATCCCATACATATACCCCGTACGACATTGGAATGGTATTTGATATTAAGCATGATCTAGCAATCGCAATTCAAAACGCTGTCTCGTTCGAGGCAGTCAAAGAGCTTAACGCACACCTACAGCAACGAATCGAATCGGCTACCGATGAGCTGCGTCGTTCTAACGAGCAGTTACGCGGACTTGATACAGCTAAGGATGAGTTTGTAAGCTTAGCATCGCATCAGCTGCGTACGCCACTTACAAGCGTTAAGGGTTATATCAGTATGGTACTAGAAGGTGACGCCGGTAAGATTACCAAAATGCAACGCCAGCTTCTTAGTGAAGCATTTACGAGTAGTGAACGAATGGTGCATCTTATTAATGACTTTCTTAATGTGTCGCGCGTGCAAACCGGTAAGTTCATGATTGAAAAACGCCCAATCGATTTAGGCAAAGTGGTCAAACAAGAAGTAAAAGCGCTACAAACTTCAGCCGAGGCGCGCGATCTTAGGTTTAAATTGATCATTCCTACTCAGCAAATTACGGTTGCGGGTGATGAAAGCAAGATTCGCCAAGTTGTTATGAATTTTATTGATAACGCGCTGTATTATAGTCATCCAAACACCGAAATAACAGTATCGCTTAAGGTTTTTCCAAACGATGTCCGTTTTGAAGTGACTGATCATGGTATAGGGGTGCCTGCTAAACAACAATCCAAGCTTTTTGGTAAATTCTTCCGCGCCGATAACGCCCGCACTCAGCGTCCAGACGGTACCGGAGTAGGATTATACTTATCTAAGATGGTGATTGATGGGCATGATGGGAAGATTATCTTCTCGTCAAAAGAAGGGCAGGGTAGTACATTCGGGTTCAGTCTACCGTTGGAACATGCCAACGATGCCAATAACTAAAATGATTACTACTAAAACAACACCCACTATACCAGCCACAACTTTCGCTAGCTGACCATATCGTAGCCACCATTCCTTAAACCACGATCGCTCCTCGGCTGATACACGCATTATTTGCGGTGTCTGAACCTTGGCATCAACACCCTGGTATCTTTTGCTGCGCTTCTTCTTTTGCTTATTTGCCATACTCCTAATAGCGTAGCACGAAAACAGCCCCAAGCTCTAGAGTGAGCAAGGGGCTGTTCTACTTTCGCTGAGGCTGATCGCATCAGAAACTGGGAGCGGTCAGACTCTTTTAGCCAAGTACGTTTTTACGCGCTGTTACAACGTAACCAACACCAGCAGTAATAACTGCAGCAACGATTGCTACGAGACCAGTTGCACCAGTCTGTGGTAGTTCAGTTGGGGTTACGGGTGTAGCACCACACTTGCTTAAATCACGAGTGTGTTTGCTTGAATCAAATTGATTCTCGGCAATGGTAACAACCTTACCAGTAGCAACTTCACAAACTTGGATGTTGCCTGGGGTTTCAGGGGTTGTAGGACAGTTAACCTTAGCTTGGAAGTAAACACGTGCTTGAGTTGAACCGGCTAGGGTACCTGTGTTGATACCACCAGCGGCTACGCCGTCAGCAAGTGTTTTAGTAGATTTTACAGTACCATCAGCGTTGTAAACGTAGTAGTTTGTAGAACCACTAACGTACGAAAGTGTACCGTTCGATGGAGCAGATACAGCAACAGACCCAGCAACACTTGTAGTGTCACCGTTTACGTTAGTACCAGAAATCGTAATACTGTTAGGTAGTGATGCCTTAACAGTAACGTTTTCTACTTGGCCGTAGTCTGAGTTTGCAATCAGAATACTGTATTTAACAGTTTCGTTACATGCAAGGCTAGTAGTCTTGCCGTAAGCACCATTTTTTGTGACATTCTTTACTTGGTAATTGTTGTCACCGTTTGATAGTTGTCCGGGGCTGTCAGCGAATGCTGAAGCTGCGAACATGGCTGGAACTACCGCAAGGGCAGCTACAAATAGAGCTAATTTCTTCATAAGAACTCCTAACTTATTTAAGAATTAACGTTAGTATCGGTATATTATTTGCAAACTAGATAGTCATAGAATCTTTAAAGGTTGAATGCCGCATGGCGGCGAGGAGAGTGTTTCCACTCTGGATCCTCGCCGCCATGCTGGCGGGACATTCAACTACTACGTAGACGAGCCACCAGGCCCGACATGGTTACTCCGACTGAGCCGGCTCCGCACGGATGGTGAACTTCTCGTTCGAGGCATCCGTGAGGATCGTCGCCGTCTGGCCGTCGTCCTGCGTCAGCGTGCACTTCACCTGGTCGTGACCGGCCGGGATGTTGTACTGGCTGTTCGCACCGGGCACCTCGGAAGGCGCCTTGTACGTGATCGTCTTGGTGAACGATCCGCTGACCTGCTGCGACTTGCCCGCGGTGATGGTGCCACCGTTGAGCGCCGTGCAGAACAGCGTGCCGGTGTGACCCGACGCGACCATACCCGTGACGTCCAGCGTCCGCGTGTTGTTGATCACGACGTCGTTGACGGTCGTGATCTCCAGCAGCTGCGGAGCCGGTGTACTGGGGCAGGCGTTCACGGTCACCGTGAAGGTCGCCGTCTTGTTGATCGGCGATCCCAGGGTGAACGATCCGTTGTACGTCCCCGGCGCGAAGCCGGTGAAGTCCCAGGTGACGGTCTGACCGGCACCCACGGATGCGAACTGCTTGGTCTGGCCACCCACGACCAGCGTTCCGGGCGCCGCCACGTTGTTCGGGTTGGTACCCGAAGCGGTGATGGTGCCGTTCGACTGGCCGACCACGACACAGGCGTTGGCCTGTCCCGAAGCAGTGGGCTGCTCGTAGGACGGCGGCGGGGTGTCGGAGCACGTCAGGGTGATCTTCGCCTTCGCCGCGGCCACGGCCTTCGCCTTCGCGTCGGCCTTGACCTTGTTCAGGAGCTCGATCTTCTTGACGTTGATCGCGGAGACCTTGATGCCACTCCGAACCCGGATGATCGTGGACGACGAACTCGAGGACGAAGCCTCAGCGTAGCCGTTCAACGTTCCACTCGGGCACTGCAGCGACGCCTCCACCTTGGCCTTGACCGAAGCCTCAGCCTTGAGGGAGATGTCGAGCTGGAGATCGCTCGCGTACCGAACCTGGATGACGGAGGTGTACATCTTGTGCACCTTGCCACCCATGTTGTTGAAGCACGTGAGCACCTTCTTGTAGCTGACCCCGTGGAACGTGACGCTGCCCTTGACGGTGTCGCCCGCCTTGACCTGAGAAGATCGCTTGAGGTCGAGCGCGTGCTCGTAGAGCCGCTTGCTGGCGTTCCACTTCAGGACGGCCGGGAACTTCACCTTCCAGGCGAAGCCACCGACGATACCGCCGTTCTTGCCGGTGTTGCAGATGACACTGCCCGGCTTGGCGACGACGATCGACTTGCCCTTCGCCTGCTTGGCGATGGACGCCGACTGCTTGGCACAGCTGGCGTACTTCACCGTGATGTACGGCGCCGTCTGGATCGATCGGTTGGTGATGCTCACCGAGTGGTTGGGATACCACCACAGCAGCTGCGTTGCGCCGTTGATCACGGCTTGGGTCTCCTTGGTGACCGACGCGGAGTCGGACGCCTCGGAGTAGCTGACGCTCTCACTGGTGACGCTGGTGTCGGCGTTGGCGGTGGGCACGAAGCCAACCACCAAGCCGATCGCCACGAACAAGGCGAGGATGAACTTCTTCATCTTCTTCATGATGTGTCCCTCCGGACGAGTCGTGTGGCGATCGCCACAATGGTTGCGGCGGTTGCCTACTTCGCGTCTCCTGAGAAGACACGACCTTCCTGGTCGCTGATTTAGGTTCAGCAAGCCGGAAGGCCGTGCCTATAACGGACATTCATGTAATTGCAGTAGTTGATTGTCGTATGGGTTTATTCGTGAACCATAAGGCTCAAACGTATAAAGACCCAATGACTATCTAGTTTGCTGGGTTACATATCTGTTATATGTTTGCCGCAAACAATTGGTAGGGTATTAATTCCTACCGTACTTGGCTAAATTGTTAAACGGCACCTCTACAAGTGAGGCCGGTGTGTTCAGGCAGATCATTACAGGGGTAAACCCTGCGCTTTTCCACCGTATCCACCATCTCACTGAGGATACTTAGAATTATAGCACAAACATTAAAAAAAGTCAACTACCATACCACAAAATAGCTTATGTTTTAAAATAGTGTTAAAAAAGAACTACCACTACTGATGGTAGCGGTAGTTCTAAGGATACGCTAGCTGTAGCGTGGACAGTTTATCCTAGGCGTCGGCTTGCAATATAGTAGGCGCTCGCGCTCACAAGACTCATTGCGCCGATGACTTGCATAATTACATCTACAGGGCCAGTTTCTGGTAGCTGTGCAGGCGTTTCTTTACAGTCATCAACAACCTTTGAGTGTTTAGTACTATCGAATGCATCTTCAGCGATAGTAGTAATAGTCTTGGTGGCTAGTACACATACTTGAATGTTACCTGGGGCAGGTGGTACATCGACTTCAGCATTGTCACACTTGTCAGGGTTGCCTGGTACTTGCGGTGCGTCCACACATACTGTGTTAACCAGCTTACCAGCAAGATATGCAGGTACCTTTGCGGTGAAAGTAAAGGTAAGTTCTGTACCCTTAGGCAGCTTTGGCATAGTGTATGTCCATGTGTTATTGGCAATCGTTCCAGCTTGAGGTGAAACAGAAATTAATGTGATGCCTCTGTCTGGAGTATCGGTTAGTACAACGTTGGTAAGATCTACCGTACCTGGGTTGCTTACCACCACACGGTAAGTGTATTCAACGTTCACGCCAACTCGTTTGTACTTGTTGTTGCCATCTACGTATTTAACGATATCAACACGTGGCTGGGCAGGGGGTTGTACGACAAGTGGCTTTACACAGGCAGGTCCAGTGCTGGTTTTGCCATCTGCCGAAACGGCCGTTGCTCTTACGGAGTATGATCCAGGTGTGGCTTGAGTGTAGGTGTAATTAGCACGGTTAGCGCTGGCAATTACTGGTTGATTTGCTACAACAGCTCCGTTTTTGGTAACGGTGAAGGTGAACGATTTGACAGTAGTATGATCTGCTGTTGCCGAAGCTGCAAAGCGAAAGTTATTAGTGTTTGGTATAGGCGTAACAGTAAGGGCACTACAATTTATGCTTGATGGTGGGGTACAGTCAAGCTTACCGTGGCCATATGCCAAAACAGGCTGCACGTTATGTGTGCCATATGTTAAGTCAACTTGGTAGTAACAGCCCTGTTGCGGCGTGCTTCTTACGGGCATATTAACTACAATGCTGTAATTACCAGGTACGCTGTGTGTTTTGGTAGTAGTATCGAATGGAATTTGCTTATCGTATGGTCGCCCATTCATACTTGGTGCATAGAAAGAGTTGGCAGATACTTGTACTTTACAGTCGGCAGAGCCCTTTACGACGTAATCAACGCTAGCTTTACCACCCGCTACAGTGAAGGCAGCTGATCGCGCACCCTTGGCTTCAACCGTACAGCGTGGTGCTGAGCCTACTTGGCCAGGTTGCTCTGCTGATGATGTGAGTTGGACTACACCAATCGTTGCCATGGCAAGCAGCGCTACGCCAAATCCTAAAAGCTTACTGGTTAATTTCATTACTTCGCCTCCTCGCTAGGTTAGTAAATCCCCTGATTGTCCAGCTCGCCCCACAACAAACCAAACTGTTTTATGTTCTTACCACGAATCTATCACATTAGAGGTGAAATGTCAATTTACTGCAACATTTTTTATAAATAAGCACAAGCAGTATGATTAGATTCAGATAACCCTTTCCAAAAGGGGTAGGTTTTGGTATAATTTGTCGAGTTGCAACGATTTTAGCAAACGCTTTGATTGAGTAGCTTTAAGAAACAGAGCAAGTCTCATATGGATGCTAGAGCACCATAGGAGACTTCGACGCTTCGGGAATAAGTGAAAAAATATGTAAACACATTTTGTTCACCATTCCACTCACCGTCTGGTCTCATCGTCTAACGGTTAGGACACCAGGTTTTCATCCTGGCAATCGGGGTTCGATTCCCCGTGAGATCACCAAGTAAAATCGCTCACCTTTCAGGTGGGCGTTTTTACTTGGCTGATCCCAGCGCGGGAATGAACCCCAAGCTTGCTTGCGATTGACTCGTGAGAGGTTTCTTACTTGACAAGATTAATTTATAAATGTATAATTATGCCTGACAATACGGTTATCTTATTTATGACTGAATCCTCAGATTTTAATGCCTCAGTAGATCGCTTCTTTGTTGAAGAAGCTGAAAGTGCTGCTATCGAAAAAGATAAGCGCAATCTTTATGACGAGTTAGACGCGGCGGGAGTTCCAAGAGTAGTGGATCAGGACATTAAAATAACAGTTCAGAATTTTAATAATTTTGTGGCTGCTTTGGTAGCAGAAGGCGAAGTAGATTACCACGAAGCATCACAAGAGGCATCTAGGCTCGTTGGTAAGGAATTAGAGGCCTTTACAATCATATTCAAAGCAAGAATGACAAAGGCTGCTAAGCCAGATGCGGAATGGGAAGCGGTAGAAAAGAAAAAAATACAGGCTTGGTTGCTTGTACGTCAACTACCTATGGAATGGATTAATGCAGTTGACTTGATGTTTGAAGGTAATTTGCTTGACCTTTCCCAATCGGAAGATCTGGCTATGTATGGCGAGGAATCTTTGAAGCTTCTTGATACTGCAACCGATGATTTGTTGTAACGACTAAAAGAGATCTTGCATATAGAAGAGGGTCTGGACGATGTGCAAACGGACACAATGCTCTTGCGTGGAGGTGTTATTGACGCTTCTCAAGGTGATCGGCTCAAGAAACTAACCGAGGAACAGTAGTAAGGTTTTGACATTCTCGCCAGATTCCGCGTAAAGGATGCGGTATATTTGATTTTATACAACATTTATTGTAATGTAATACTACTCAGTTGCATCCAGCCGCTGACCAATCCTGGAATCAGGAGGTACATTATGCCTAAGATGACAATCATTGTCACAACGCGTGAGGGCGAGATACATCCCAGGAACATCTCGGACGCCTGGTCGACGCTTCAATGCATGCTTACCAGTGAGCTGCGGAAGTACGATCCGGCGATCCACGAGCACCACCTGCATCTCGAACGGGGTGCTGTCAGGGCGGGTGACCATCTTCCTGTGGATGGCTACGAGAATGCCAATCTGCTCATGACGATCGTCGCCCCCGGTAACGACAAGCTCGCTGCCAACGTGGAGACGATCGTGGATTCGATTCAGCTGATGCTGAGAGGCTGGCTGTCTCCGGCTCAAGGCATCTTTGCTAGGCTGGTCGTCGCCTAAAGCGATGTACATGGAGGCGACTGAGAGACCCGTTTCCGCTTCGGCGGAGCGGGTCTTCGTCTCTTTATGCCATACTTATTAGTAGTGAAGCTCACTCTATTATTCATCTTCTACGCGGTACTCATTTGTCTGTGGCTGATTCGGTGTGCAATCGCAGGTACATTTCAGTTCTATGGCTTCGTCATGTTTAATGTAGCGCTGGCAATGATACCACTGCTACTTGAGCCATTTTTTCGTTCTATCAAATCTCGATTAGAAGGTTGGAGGGCTATATTTGGCAATACGGTGCTCGGTTTTGCTTGGCTGATGTTTATACCAAATGCGTTTTATCTTCTTACTGATTTCATGCACCTCAATAAGAGTGTGCTCGTAAATGAAAGAGCTGATGACTACTCTGGTGCTGTGCAATACATAAGAGGTGAAGGGGTATATGTTTTCGATAGTCTTTTAATTTTTGTAGCCACCTTGTTTGGAGCATATGTTGGCGGTTTGGCATTGTCGCATGCTTACGTTTTTTTAAAAAAGCATCTTCGTAAAGTGAGGGCTACTATACTACTTGGTATAGTTCTATTTCTTGCGGGCATAGGTGTTTATATTGGCCGTTTTGGAAGGTGGAATAGCTGGGAGGCATTCTATCAACCTTTGAATATTCTTCATGATTTTATTCATCAGTTACTGAACCCCCAAACAAGAACACGGCTTTTTATAGTTGTACTAACGATTGTACTTTTTCAAATAATGACATTATATATAGTCCATTGGATTCATTCGGATCGTTCTAGGCATAGACTTAAGCATTCAGGAAATCGTAGTCGGTGAAGGGTACTAACCTCGGTGGTTGGCTAGTGATAGAAAAATGGATGACGCCATCGTTATTCAAGGATACCGACGCCACCAACGAGTTTGAACTTTGCCGAACTAAACAGGGTAGGGCTCGAATTAAGAAACATCACAACTCATTTATTACCGAAAAAGATCTAAAGTGGCTAAAAGAACAGGGCGTTGAGACTTTGCGTGTCCCTTTTGGCTATTGGATATTTGGTGACGATAAACGATACGTGGGTGCAATTGATAGGCTGGATTGGCTGGTTACCACTTCCCTTACCTATGGCTTAAAAGTGTTGCTAGATTTACATGCTGCACCCGAAGCACAGAACCGAGCAGCACATAGCGGCAGTGGGGATATGCGTAGTAATTATTCAACCAAATGGTTGAATAATAAAAATGCACAAGATAGGACGATTGAAGTACTCTGCAGATTAGCAAAGCGTTACTACGACTCCCCTAACGTATGGGGTATCGAACTACTCAACGAACCGACTATCGATTTTTTTGGCTTAAAATTAGCAAGATTCCACCGGAGGGCGTATAGGCGGTTAATTAAAGTGGCGCGGCCAGGAACGCGAATTGTCTTTTCGGATGCCTATGCCCCGATTAAAACAACAAATACATTTTGGCTCATGAAAAAGCGTGAATTTCCGGTTGTGATGGATTGCCACATCTACCAAGTATTTGGTGCAAAAAGTAAACGAAGAACATTCAACCAGTCAATTAAGCGTCTAAAGTTAATAGGGTGGATGATCAGATTATTACGCTTGCAGCACCTCGTTATTATTGGTGAATGGAGTGCTATGTTGCCCTACGCAGCTACACCCGATCAGATAGTAGCCTACGTTAATGCCCAGCGAAATGCTTTTAATAAGGCAGAAGCAATGTTCTTTTGGAACTATAAGACCGAAGCACCCGGACGCTGGAACTACCGCCATTTAATAGATGAAGGAATGATACAATAAAACTTAAATGAGTACGATATTTAAACGAACAAAAATACTAGCAACGATTGGTCCAGCTTGCGATTCTCCAGAGCAAATCGAAGCCATGATAATAGGGGGAGCAAACGGTTTTCGGCTTAATTTTAGCCACGCTACATTTGATGGAGCGTTGAGTGCGATTGAAAAAGTAAGAGCTGCGAGTGCAAAAATTGGTAAGCCTGTGGCAATTTTACAAGATTTGCAGGGTCCAAAGGTTCGACTTGGCGTGCTGAGTGAATCTATTCAAGTTAAGACAAACGATGAATTAATTCTTGATTACGCTGCAGAGCATAGCGGAACAACGCTTCCAGTGCAGTATAACTTGGCAGAAAAAGTACAAGTAGGTCAGCCGCTTTATCTTTTTGACGGTAAGGTAAAAACACAGGTGATTGAACGCGTGAGTGATACGGCCATTAAGATTCGTGTTGGTAATGACGGTACGCTTATGAGCAAAAAGGGTATTAATTTACCAGATACCGACTTTGGTGGAGATATCATTACCGAAAAAGATATCGCTGATATATCGTGGGGCGCTGATAAAGATATCGATTACGTATCGCTTAGTTTTGTGCAATCCCCTGCTGATATTGAAAAGTTGCGGGCAATGCTTGAGGAGCGTGGCTCACGTGCTCGAATTATTGCAAAAGTAGAAACCAAGGCATCAATTGATACGCAGGTGCTTGAGGAAATTGTAAAAGTGAGCGACGGCGTGATGGTTGCGCGCGGCGACTTAGCGGTAGAAGTAGGCCCCGAAGTAGTTCCGATTGTGCAACGAAGAATTATTGCCCTGTGTCGTAAGTACGGCAAGTTGAGTATCGTGGCGACCCAAATGATGGCCAGTATGGTTGATAATCCAGAGCCTACCAGAGCCGAGGTAAGTGATGTAGCAACTGCTGTAATAGCTGGTGCGGATACAGTTATGTTGAGTGACGAGACGGCTATGGGTAAATATCCACTTGAAACAATAGCGGCCATGAAGCGTGTTATTGTGTACACGCAAGATAACGTACCTCCGTCGGCAATTACAGACGTGCTAGACGGCGATAGTACCCAGCAGACGGCAATTGGCGGCGCGGCCGTAAAGCTTGCAGAGGAATTAAAAGTTGCAGCCATTGTAGCTGAAACTAAATCAGGATCGACCGCTCGTAATATTGCAGCATTTCGTCC
>JALRBJ010000020.1 GCA_023257815.1 Candidatus Saccharimonadia bacterium
GCAACGCGCCGGCATTGACCTCAACGCCAATGTGTAGGTCGTCGCCATCCACGATCGTGACATTGCGGGCCGTTGGCGAGAAAGCCTCGCGGAACGTCTGCTTGTGGGACATGAACACTCCAAAAAGCAATCGTTGTAAGCATGTGCTCTAGAATGTGCTTACGCCCAGGTGTGCTAGCGCGGATTGCCTCGGCTAGAACCGTAACAGGCAAACCGTGTAGCTTCATGTCCATCTGCACAGCCGTGATGCCTTTTTCGGTACCAGTTACCTTGAAATCCATGTCGCCGGCAAAATCTTCGGCATCGGCGATATCACTCAGTACATAAGGAGTCTCACCATCCATCATTAGTCCCATAGCGATACCGCTAACTGGTCGCTTAAGCGGCACACCGGCGTCCATCAGTGCTAGTACGCTTGAACAAGTTGCTGCCATAGAAGTTGAACCGTTCTGGCTCATGATTTCAGTCACACTACGGATAGCGTATGGAAATTCTTCTTCGTCTGGAAGCACAGGTAATACTGCTCGTTCAGCCAGGTAACCATGCCCAATCTCACGGCGGCCTGGGCTACCAAGACGACGAACTTCGCCAACGGTGTAACCTGGTGCATTGTAGTGGTGCATGTAACGGCGCTCACCATCAGTTACTTCCATGGTATCTACTATTTGCGCGTAGCTAAGTGGAGCAAGCGTAACGATGTTCATACCCTGGGTAACGCCACGCGTAAAGATACTCGAACCATGTGTTCGTGGTAATACGCCTACCTCTGAACTAAGCTGACGCACTTCATCAAGCTTACGACCATCAGGGCGGGTCTGATTTGCAACAATTCCCCTACGAACGTCTTTATGTAGAGCCATCGTGAAGGCTTCGTCATATTCATCACGTAGCTCACCATACTCTTCGCCGATCTTCTCGGCCATTTGCTCGTGGAAGTCCCAGCGTAGTTCATTGATCATCTCGTTGCGCTCCGGATATGGCCGCTGGAGCTTTTCGCCCAGTTTTGCATGCGCCCATTCATCAACTTCGGCTTGAATCGCTTCATTCGGTAACACCAGTTCGTATTCAATCGGAGCTTTAGCAACCTTAGCAGCAAGTTCTTTTTGCAGTGCAATCATTGGCTGCATTGCTTGATGTGCCCAAGCAATTGCCTCGATCACTACTTCTTCGTCAACTTCGTTGGCGCCAGCTTCTACCATCACTACACCGCTCTCAATACCGGCAACTACCAAGTCAAGATCGCTCGCTTCGCGCTCTTCTGGGCTTAGGAATGCCTTGAACTCACCATTTACTCGTCCAACACGTAGGCCTGCAACCGGTCCGTCAAATGGTGCACCACTGATTGATAGCGCTGCACTTGCGGCTGTCATGGCAATCATGTCTGGACGGAACGCAGGATCCATAGAAAGAACACTCGCGACTACCTGCACTTCGGCACGATACCCTTTCGGGAAGAGTGGTCGGATTGGGCGGTCAATGATACGGCCGATCAAAATTGCTTCGTCACTTGGGCGACCTTCACGCTTAATAAAACGGCTGCCGCTAATCTTGCCAGCTGCATACATTTTTTCTTCGTAATCAACACTTAATGGAAAGTAGTCTAGCTGAATTGGGCGTGAACCGATTTGGGTGGTGCCGAGTACGACTGTATCGCCGTATCGTACTAATACACTGGCCGTGGTGCGAAAACCAACTCGGTTAACTTCTAGAGTTAGTGGTTGACCTTGAAAATCGGTAGAAACAGAAATAATTTCCTTGCCATTGGGATTGATAGTACTCATATAGTTTGAGCTCCTTCTTGTGATGCGGAGAGTAACAGGTGCGAACATTTGAATCATCAAACAATCGTATCCATCACCTTCCGCTGTTTATTACCTGTTCATTATACCATGCTGAGCATTACAATCAGGCCACCCTTATGCTTGCAACGGTAGCTTTTTTCATTAATAATACACTCACTCTGCGTCGAGCAGCTATCCGAGACAAACCTCGTCAAGCGCTCCGTTAGAGAGACGCTTGAAATATCAGATTGGAACTTGCCATGACCGTTTCAAAGAAGCAGCTGGCTGAACGAGCTGCGCGACTTGAAGCTGCAGTGAACGCAGCATCAAAGCGTTTGCTGGACGTCAAGACACCGCTCGCGGTACCTGTCATCACCGACGTCGCCGTGACGCCAGAGTGGGCGGAAGAAGACGAGCAATACCCTCTCACGATCCGGTGTGCGGCTGTCACCAAGCTCTTCAAGAGTCACCGACTCGACAGCGACGGCATCTACGCACCGCTGAAGCTGGCCCCCGAGCTCGCATCACTCGTGATTGCGACCAGGCCGCTGTGCGACGTCGCCCTTGACGGGTGGGAGCCGTTGCCCTCAGCTCTCGGAGCAGAGGAAAGTCACGATGACATTCCCTTCGTCTTTCTGCCACTCAGTTCTGAAGATATGGTGCGGCTTCACAACGGCAACCAGATCAGAAGCATCATCAAGCTCGTCAACAAGGCACGATAAGTTCACCGCAAGCGTCTTTGGCCACTCGGAAACGGGTGGCCTTTGACTTTCTAGTGCAGTCTTTTCCTTTTACGACGGCTTGGAATCAAAGAAACTCCGCTTCCAACTGCCTCTGCAGCAACACCCACGCCGACTACGCCAGCAATCGCAGCAACATTTGTTGCATTGTCTTTATCAAAATCGCCCGTTTTACCATCGCGAACGTACAAATCTTTGAAGGTTTCCCACTTATTCATATCTTTCAGTGCATTGCCTACCACAAAGTCAGTAGGTGTGAAATCATCTTCTGCTCGCCTACCAGCCTGTTGAGCTTCTTCGGCCGTATCTCCGTGCCTAATCGCTGTTGCAACTGCCTCGTTTACAACTTGATCTTCGCGTGATTCATAGGTTTGATCCACAAGCCTGCCGAGTGAAAGTGCAAGAAGCGCAATACCGCCTGCAATAAAAGCTCTCTCTTTGGTACGCTCTAGCAGTTCTCTGTTTTGTCTTTTTAAAGGTTTTTCAATCATTGTGGTGGTTTTATCTTTTTCTATTGTTTAAATACTATTTTAAACAATAGCATAGCTTAGTCATTTTGTCAATACTAGGCGACGTCGCGACGGCGAAATACGACGATTGCAACCACAAGCAGTACTAGTGTAATGCCGCCCAAAACCACTGCGTCTTTGCCGTCGATACCATCCTTTACGATATCGACTGCTGGGAAGTAGTGAAGTAGTGATAGTTTTTCGTAGTTCCCTAGCCAATCAACCGCTTGGCCAAATGTAGATAGTAAAAAGCTACCAATAATTACAAGTACACTCGCTGCCATGGCAGCTGCTCGCTTGCCGCTTATCATGCCGATTGCGAATGGAATCGTGCCAAATGCTACCATCATAAGACCAGTCATAGCAACCAATCGTGCCATTATTTCCATGTCAATCGTGGCACCGTCAATGAATGGCACAACACCATAGACTCCAGCTAAAAGACCAAGCAATGTGACAGCCAGAATTGTTACCATTGCTAACCAACGTTCAATTAACAATTTAGTACGACCAATCGGCAAGCTTAGAATGGTACGTAGCTCACCCTTTTCTTCATCGGCAACAGACAAACCGATTCCTAAGATAATCGCCATAATGCCCGCAATCAGTGGCAGACGAATATCAAACAGTTGCGAAGCAATGTACGTATCAAACCGCGAAAGATCAGCCAAGCTGCCTATTAAGCCCTTAAATGCGGCCGGCATGTTCTGTACAAGCCCACCAAGGGCGTCATCCTGATGCATAGCCGGATAAAAGCTAACTAGCAAAGCAGCGATAGCAGCCAAACCGATTGTCCAACCCAAAATGAAAAATCGCTTATCATATAGTGTTTTGCCGTAAATGGAACGAATCATGCTGCTTGCTCCTCGCTGTCATACAGCGACTTGAAGGCTTCTTCAAGATTATATTCACTCACCTCAACGTCCTTCAGTTGCTTCACAGCAGCCAGCCAACGCTGCAATTCTGTCATATCACCCTTGTACACAAAACGAAGTGTTAACAAATCATCATCAATCTGATGTGTGATTGATTCGGCACCCTTTGGCGGCTTGGTGGCTTTGTAACTAGTTTGAACATGAACCTGCTTACCGCCCATGGCTTGCAACTGAGCTGTCGTAACATCCTGTTCTAACTTGCCATGGCTCATCAGCAGCACACGATCACACACATCCATTACTTCTTGCAAGTAGTGTGACGACATGAACACGGTCTTGCCCCGTTTCTTATACTCGCGCACAATGTTTAAAAAAGCCTCTTGCATCACAGGATCAAGCCCGCTGGTTGGCTCATCTAGTACTACAAGAGCTGGCTCACCTAAAAATGCCGCAACTAATGCAATCTTCTGTTTGTTTCCACGTGAAAGTGTGTGAATCTTCTTGTCAAGCTGGGGTGAAAATCGTTCAAGCAAATCTTTGTAGTTATCTACCCCGCCTTTTCGTTGCCTGCCCAAGAAAGCAAGGTATTGACGCCCAGTCAGCTGAGCTGGCAGCTCCATATCACCAGCAGCGTAGCCAATCTGTTTATGTGATTTATGGGCAGCCGATGGGCGAATCGCCTTACCGAATAACTTTACTTCCCCCTGTGATGCATTTAAGAACCCAAGCAACGTCGCGATGGTTGTAGTCTTACCAGCACCATTGGCGCCAACAAAACCAACAATCTGCCCCGCAGGTATTTCTAACGATACATTGCCAACCGCCGTAAACTTACCAAACTGCTTGGTGACATTCTTAAGGCTAATGACTGCACTCGTGTCATTCATATAACTTTATTGTAGCACTAAGCATAAGTGGTTGGATCAATAAAAAAACTCCGCTGTTATTTGCGGAGTTTTAGTGTGGCGACAACGGCTTTATAGGCCTCAAAGTCTTTACGCTCGAGATATTTCAAAAGGCGCTTTCGCTTCCCAACCATTTGGATAAGTCCGCGACGAGCCATGTGGTCGTGCTTATTAGCCTTGAGATGCTCTGTCACCTCTTTGATACGAGCCGTCAAAACCGATACCTGAGCTTGTGGGCTACCAACATCGTTCTTTGAGACCTGAGTCAAAGCAATTGCCTGTGATTTGTTCTCTTTAGTAATCATCAAGAACCAACTATAACAGAGGTTACAAAAAAATTCAACTAGCTAGCTTTCGTAGCGTAGATGCACATCAGCACTCAATATCGGGGGTTCGTCTACCTCTGAATTGTCACCACGCCTCAGAGCTCGGCAATTTCTCACAATAGTTGAGCTGTCATCAACTTTAATCAACCGCCCCATAATCCGGTACGCCATATGCATTGCTTCTACTACCTCATCGTTCTGTGGTTTTAAAAGCTCCTCGTATAAGAAATCTGTTTCACCAACGATACTATATCGTTCACGTAGCTTATTAAGTACATGAGCTAAATTACCAAAAAAATCCGGTGCAACTGCATGGGCTCTGTGAACTACTGGATATAAGCCAGAGAGGTCAATTCCCCTTTTAGCTTCTTGAGGCTCGTCAATCGGTAGTACAGAGATTAAGTTAAAGAAATGACCTGAGGCAATATGAAGAGGTCCAGCCTCGCCTTCAATTGGATTAATTGGTTTTAAGCTATTAAGAAACGCCCTATTTGACGGGAAATTTTGAACGGGCTCAATCAAGCTATCAGCTAGTTTTGAAGGCCAGCCAAATTCAGCAACGACAGCATGAACTTTCTCTCTCGTGTGCTGCGTCTGCGCAAGCGCACCAAATGTTAACGGAGCGCTATCAAGCGCGTAATCAACGTAGTCAAGGTTCTCCAATGCATTATGGAGCCCCTCTCTCGCTGTGGCGTAGTCTTTATCGATTTCGTCGAATTCATAACCACTCATAGTATTTATATTACCATAAATATTATTAAAAGTCAATTTATATGCATCAACCTATTGTTTCGGCAGCACTAATACGAAACTTCGCGATACTCATACGTCGTAACTCTGAGCAATAGGCTCCCGTTGTGAGCACTTTCCCTATATCTTCGGCCATGCTGCGAATGTACGTTCCACTACTTACATGCGTGCGAATTTTCAGTTCGGGATATGAATATTCAAGGAGTTCAATCGAGTAAATCGTTACCTGTCGTGACGGGATTTCAACATCTTGACCTTTACGAGCTAGTTTGTAGGCGCGCTGACCACCGATCTTGATAGCACTGTAAGCAGGTGGTGTTTGCGTGATTTCACCCATAAATTTTTGTAATGCGACTTCGATTTCTTCTTGGCTTGGCTGGCGGTTATTTACATCTGTGATTTCGCCTTCTGGATCACCCGTCGTGCTGGTCTGGCCAAGTCGAATCGTTGCCTCGTACACTTTATCTTGTTTCAAAAATTCATCCGAGCGTTTGGTCGCATCACCGAGCAAAATAATCAGTAGTCCCGTTGCAAATGGATCAAGCGTACCAGCATGCCCTACCTTGAGTTGGCGTTTGGTTGGCGTGATACCCTGCGCTCTAAGCGCAGCCTTTCGCATGCCACGAATCTTGGCTACAACATCAAAACTTGTCCAGCCAGCTGGTTTATCGACAAGCAAGATGTCATCTTTTACGTTCGAAAGGTCAAATTCCATAACCTTCTCCACTATACAACAAGGTTTCTTCGCGGAAGCTGGTTCGGCAGCCAGAACACTATCCGCTCAGTGAACCTGAACCTCCTACGGTGTCAGATCAAGAGCTTCCGGGTCATCGGGATTGCCAACCCTCACTTTGCCAGATAAAATCGCATCAACGAATGTTTTATCGTCACAGCCTGGGAAAGTTGGAGTATCCCACGCCCCTTGCGCTTCCACCAATTCTTCATACTCACGCGTTAGTCCGAGTTCACCTGTGATCTCTTCTTCTATCTGCGCTAGGTCTTGCGTATCAGTTAGGCGCCAGCCATCTTGATCTACTAGGTTGGCACGAGATAATATAACCAACTGTATCAATCGTTTATACCCTTCCAGTACTGCGGGGTGTTGACTGGTAACTACTTCTTTGTCGGGCGTGATGAATCCAAGTCCAGTTTCAACTTCCCAATACGTACGTCCGTACGCAATAACTTGAAGAATTGCTCGCCCACGCCGAAAAGCTTGAGAAAGTTGCGCTTCTTTCTCATTCCCCTGAAGCCAGCTTTCTTCTGTTTCTACAGGGTTAAGAAAGGGACTCCCCCGTAGAGCACCATCTGAGTTGAGGACTTCACACCAAACAGATTGCGCCTGCTCCTCAGGTGAGCGTTCCGGTTGTCTGCTAGGTAAGTGATCATGTCCTGTCATATTAGGTAATTATATCAAGTTTAATAACAAATGTCAATAGTAGCCCGAGATCACTCCATTGATGTCCTCACGGCTTAACTTGAAGGTGAGCCACTATCACCACCAGTCGCCCAATCTTGGTTATAGAACGTCCATGCCGCACGACTAAAGCTAAGCATAGAACAATTCTATCTGATTAGCGAATTGCCTACTATCCGACCGAATAGCTGTATCATTCGCTTGATTCAAAACACCTCTGTACGCGACAACCAAAATAGTCGCTAGAATCGCCATAGCAACGATGAAGATAAGGAGTTCTACAATTGTAAATCCTGCTTGTGGTTTTTTCATTACTTTTAATGATACCCCCTCCCTGGTTTTGGCAAGCTTTTTGCCTATTTTCGATTACCAGCATTTTATGCAACAATAACAATATGAAACGAGTGATGGTTGGGATCTTCGCACACCCTGACGATGAGAGCTTTGGACCAAGTGGTACCCTATTAACACTTGTAGAGCAAGGAATTGATTTGCATTTGCTACTGCTAACTGACGGCGAAGCTGGAGCGAATCCTAACAATGCCCCAGATCTTGGTAAAGTGCGCCTGGATGAGTGGAATCGCGCTAGTGAGTTAATTGGAGCTACCTCTACAGCTGCTCTACACTTCCCCGATGGTGAGTTGTGCCATAGCATGCATATTGCAGTTGGTGCTGCCTTACACGCCGAAACACACCGAATCATCGAAAGTTACGCCGAACCGATAGAACTTGATTTTATTACTTTTGACCAAAATGGGCTTACAGGCCACATGGATCATATTGCTGCAAGTTATTTGGCAACGCATCAGTTTTATAGCCTAAAGAACGACACGCCACCAAACGTGACTATGGGTGAATTGTGGTATTACTGCCTAAGCCGCCAGCACGCGCCTGAGCGTGAATGGACCGACTATTACATGCCAATCGGGCGTGATGATGAGTTTATTACCCGCGAAATCAATGTACAGCACTTACTACAAGAAAAGATCGCCGTTATGGATGTTCATGCCACCCAAGTTCATGATGCCACTACCCAAAAACAGCTCGGTGAAGAGCTGCTCGGGCGTGAATGTTTTCACGTTGTTAACTAAATTTACTGGCCTGGAATCTTAAATTGATTCGGATCTGGTGGCATGGCCGGCGCAGGCGGTGGTGGTGCCGCTGGTGGCGTACCAAAGATCTGACCAAGCTGCTCAGGAGGTAATGGGCCTTGTGGGGTTTGGAAACTTGGCAGCGCAGGTGGTGGTGGTAACTGCGAAAAGTCAACCGGTGCTACTGGTGGCAATGCTCCAGCCTCTACCGCAGCTGGCTGTTCAACCACTGGTTCCGACACTACTGGCTCAGCTTGCGGTAGTGGCGCAGGGCTGGCTTCATATGCCATAGCGACCGCTTGCTGTGCATCATCATGTGCCTGCGAACGATTCTTGCGGTCAATATCTTCAAGAGTTTCGACTGGAGGCACAGTAGGTGCAGAATCAGAGTCATCATTAACAGCTGGATCGGGCGTAGGCTGCACAGCGGGTGGCAATGATGGTACGTCTGATGCTTTTGATGAACTTGGCGTGTCGTCCTTAAAGATATCTACTGGCTCAGGTTCAGCAGGTTGATCAGAAGCAGCGTTGAAAGGAACCTGAAAAGTAGGTTGACTATCGCCTACATACTTATTGCCCCCATGGCTTAGGATGGTCTTGTTGCGATCATTATCAATCGCTTGTTGCTTATCTTGTTGAGCTTGCTCGGTCGTAGCATTAAGCGTACCTCCAAGCACAGGTTCGTCGTTAGTAGGCGCTTGAATCGCCGAAACAGGCGGCAAAACAGGATCTTCTGTAGCTACAGCTTCTTTTGCTAAATCATCTTCTAGTTGAGCAACTGGCGGTGCAACCACCGCAGGCGCAACGCTCGATAGTTGCTCAGCAAGCTCATCTTCTGCAGTTTTAGTAGCCTCTGCCTGACGGTCGGCTGCAGTTTGAGCGGCTACTTCATCAAGTGTTCCGGCTTTTTCGTGATTAATCGCCAGTTCACCGTCGGCAGCTGATTTTTTGGCAGATTTCTTAGTCTTTTTTGCTACTTTTGTTGATTCACCTTCACTTAAGTCAGTCGTGCCATCAGAATTTTGATCGTTACCTGAATCATCTACTTTATCAGGGCCAATTTCGTGCCCTTCCTCAAGCTTGGCAGCAATCAATTGTTGATTGGCGCCGGCCGCCATAAGTTGTGCAGCCATTGTCATGACCTTGCTACTCGTTTTGTTGTTGCTAAACCTATCGGTTGCAGCAACAATTCCTGTTAAGAACGCTGTGGCAATCTGCTCGTTCAGAACAGGCTTATCGTCCTTTATGGCTTCGCTAATAGAAACAAGCATTTCGCTCAGGCTACTGGCGTTTGGCTCAAACCAATCAATACTGCCAAGATCGCTTTGGTCATCGCCACAACTTAACGTAGCTACTGTTGCATCGTGAAATATCTTGCCATGAGCTTGCAGGGCTTTATCAAGGTTGTCTTGATCTTTTACACCAAGTGCAAGTACCAGCTCAACGTTATAGTCACCCATCGAAAAATCAAGGTCGTCTTGGGTAATAGTAGTGCGGTACGGTGTAATGAATATCTTTACTACGTCGCCATCAACCTTATAACGCAGATGATCGGCTTTTTCTTTATCGAGAGCAATAATAAAATCACGCAGGCTATCGACGGTGTTTTCGAACGTTTTGGTTGGTTCTAGAAAAGTAATTGCTGGTGGGATATCACCAGAAACGACCGCTGTGGCATGCTTTTTCAACCCATTGAGCATACTAGTAAGCCCAAGCGCAGCTGATAACTCATCAACTGATGGATTTGAGCTAACTGTTACCAAAATATTGGTTGAGGCTTTGATCTTCTCAACGATTTGTTGCCGAGCATTTTGGCTATCGTTCATTTTTATTACCTATTTTTTGTTTTTACTTAGAAGTTTGCCTATACAGTACCATAAGCAGGATTAGTTAGTCAACAAGTTCCTTTTACTACCACCCTTCCAAAGCTTTTAGTGAATAGGTTGTTTTGGATGAGACTTTAGATATTATTATTTGTGCCTAAGGAGGTCGTAGTCTTCCCTGCTTATACTTATGATGAATGCCTTGCTATTAGATAGTAGCGAAGACTTCTTTGTCACTAGACCTTTGTCAAGTACATGAGAGTAGAAGCTATTTTTATTTAATTTTGAATTAACGATATTGTAGCCACGGGAATCGGTCGTTGTGCCATCTCTCAAAAAAATGTAACTTTCCCCCGTTTCTCCCACCTTCCACCCAGGAAACAACTTCACGATCCCCTTAGGCTCAATGTCAGTTGCATAATAATATGTCTCCGTCTCAGGTCCGTAACACTGCCCGAAGAAACATGGATTGTTATAATCCCTTCCTACATACTGCAAACCTTTAGCCAATGGTCTGTCATGGTAGGTGTCGTAGTATTGTTTAGCGAAGAAGAGTGCAATGAGCCCAACGACTACACTGAATGTAATAAGTAGGAACTTCTTGATGTTAAGATGTTTTTGGTGATTGTTTTTTAGGGCTTTAGGCATAAGCTCTACTGGCGCAGCTTATCATAGCTGTCACGCCATACCTGAATAATGTATTTTTTGTTTGTTGGTAGTAATCGAGAATCGGAGATGACCTTATCTTTGTCAATCAGATACCTATAAACGCCAATATCACCATTTAGCTGCTTCTCAAGCGTATATGCTCGTTTTCGAGATGCATCCCGCTTATTATGCCATAAGATAGAGGTACCTTCGTTGACTTTCTTCACCTTCCACCCAGGAAACAACTTCACGATCCCCTTAGGCTCAATGTCAGTTGCATAATAGAGTATTTCAGTTTCAGGTCCATAGCACTGCCCGAAGAAACATGGATTATTATAGTCCCTTCCCACATATTGCAGCCCCTTAGCGAGTGGCCTGTCGTGGTAGGTGTCGTAGTATTGCTTGCCAAAGAAAAGTGCAATGAGAATAAGAGCTATACTGACTGTAATAAGTAGGAACTTCTTGATGTTAAATCGTTTTTTTGCAGGTTGTTTCTTTGGAGTGCTAGACATAGCCCTACTATATACTGCTTGTGTATAAACAAAAAGTCTTGCTAATTAGTAATGTGCCCGCCATAATTTGTAACGTGCGGCCAAACCAGAGTCGTCGCACCTACTAGAAGAGGAGTGAGCACCTTGGTGCTTGTAAATCTAAAACGGCATTTGGCCGTTTTTATGTTGTGCCTGATGACGGCCTATACCGTCATCCTGATACCGCAGGCAGCCCAGGCTGCTAGTGGTAATCCGTCGTACTGTGATTCGGCTGTTGATAAGCTGGAGAACCAGAATTTCGGCAGAGATGTGCCGGTGATTCTGGTGCATGGGGTGCAAGGTAACACTGGCGATTGGGGCGACATTGATGAACCTGGCTTCTACAAAACCATCGATGACATAGCCGGGGTAGCTGTTGCGCAGAGACTCAGCTACAACGCCTCCGGCCTCGTCTGGGTTGACGACCAACAGAATGGCCCCAAGCTGGCTAAGACGATCGACTGCGTATCACAGCTGTCGAAGAAAAACGGCGGCGTGGGTAAGGTCATCGTGGTCGGCTACTCAATGGGTGGCCTGCTTGCGCGAGATGCCTTGAGTCGAAAGTCGACTGACGGTAAACGGGCTATTGCTAACGAGGTTGGCCAGGTCATCACCATCGCTACGCCACACAAGGGGGCAATCGCATTCCCCAGCTCGCTGCGCAATGGTGACATCGACAAACTGCCGCATTTTCCGGCTGGAATCAAAGTGTATACCATCGCCGGAGATGTAAGGCGGGTGTACTACGACACGAAGGATAAGGAGGTGAAGCGCGAGCATCCTTCTGACGACACGCTGGTTTCTACGGTTTCGGCAACTGCTGAGATGACGTACGACTACGACAGCGGTGGCGGTGCGCACGTGATTGAATGCGACAAGAAGTACATGGCACGCATTCTCAACCTGGGCTACAACGATGCTGGTGCAGCGTCGTGTGAACACGGCCAGATGCTCAAGAATGCCCAGAACGGTGTGCGTAGTGACACAGTAGAGGCCATCAAGAAGTATGTGGTGTCACTGCAGCCGAAATCACTAACTATTGGATCGCTGACACTGCGTTTTGACAGTCGCTGGAGCAACGTCGACTATGGTGCTAGTGGCCCAGGCCTTGACATGGACGCCACTGATACAACCAACTGGGCTCCTTGCACAAACTGTTCCACACAGCCACCTCCGAAGTCCTATGCCTTTCTTCAGGCACAGACCTACAATTGGTGGTGTACTGGATCTGCAGACGAATGTTCGGTGGGATCTTGGAACACCGTTGTTGGAGCTGCTCCTTCCGTGACCATAGGAGGTCGAATCCCGGACTACAGTGCTCGCTATCTAGACAGTGGGTACACAGGGACATCCTTGGTCTGGTGTTTTTCTGACAAACAGGTTTGTGTGTATTACCGACGAGCCGTCGATAGACCGCAGCTGGAGATATCACAGGCACTGCTAGACGTATTTAGAAGTGCTACCTGGTCGAACTGACCGCACCCGAGAGTGACCGCCTTGAGACACAAGTCTCGGCTGGCGCCTCGGGGCGGTCACTTTTAATTGTTACTCATTACCTAAACAGTTAAGGAGCGCGAGTTGGATGCTACACACATAGCCACCTCTTTACATCAGGGTGATTTTCCGGTATAATTCACCCCCAGACTACCAATATAAACTTATAAGGTGTAAAGGTTATTTAATGCCAATTATCAAATCTGCTATTAAACGAGTAAAACAAGCCCAAGTTGCTAGGGAGCGAAACATTGCTACCAAGCGTGCTATTAAGCTAGCTGTGAAGGCTTTTGAAGCAAAGCCATCGAGTGAAACCCTTAGTAAAGCTCAAAGTGAAATCGACAAGGCTGTTAAAAAGAATCTGATTCACAAGAACACTGCTGCTCGTCGTAAAGCTAATCTAGCGAAAGCTGCAAAAGCTGCCAACGTAAAGCTAGATGCCGTCAAAAAGACTACTGCTAAGCCTGCAGCAGCTAAGAAGGCACCAGCGGCAAAAGCCAGTGCTGCCAAGAAACCAGCGGCAAAGAAGCCTGCTACCAAGAAACCTGCTGCTAAAAAATAGTTTACTCAGCTATAAGCGACGCCACCCGTACAAGTGTGCTCTCAAGCACCAACCATGGATCGGCGTCGCTGCTTTTTAGGCGCTCATCTGCATCTGCAAACAAATGCACTACCTTGCTGATCTGTGATTTAGTAAGACGATTAGCAAATGGCGCAATTTTTTGGAGCGGATAGCTGCTTTTCATACCAAGACTAGTAGCTATTTTTGCTGTGTCGCCCCCAGCGTAGACTAGTAGCGTCAGTTGAAGAGCCTGCGAAGTCATTAAACCAAACACACGATACGGATCTTCAGTTAAGCGAAGCTGGCTAAGCATGTAAGACATGCGTACATGGTCGGACTGAAGAACCGTTTCGAATAACTGAAAAACGTTTTGCGAAGGATTTTGTTCAATACTATCGTCGATCCATTGGTTAGTTACCTCACCTGCAAGTTGCAACTTATCGATCGCCTGTGCTAGCGCCCACTGATTAGTACCACCACGCTCAATGAGGCGCTTTGCCTGTGCGGTAGTTAAGGTAACTTGCTGCTGCGTGGCATACGACAGTAACCAATTTGTAGCTGAAGCAATATCGCGTTCATCAAACAGTGTAAATTCTTGTACATCAACATTCTTTTTTAGCCACTTATAGGCACTCGTACGCTTATCGGGCTTGGACTCTATAAGTAGAAGCTGCGTGTTCTCATTTAAACGGCCTACCCACATTGGTAAGTCTTGCCACAGCGTAGAATTACCACTTGGTGTATCTATAATGATAAGCCGTTCAAGCGCAAACAACGATTGCCCGGAAAAGATATCTGCAAGCTGCTCATTCGTAAGCTCACTGGCCATATAGCGTTCGGGTGTACCTTTAAAATCGGCTTTAAGTTGAGCTAATTTTTTCGTCAGCTCGAAATCATTTTCACCACAAAGTAATGCTATCACTGTCTTTATTGTAATTGAGCTTGGCTATTAACAGTAATGCTACTGCTTGTTTTCGATCGCCTTTACTACCTTGCTATCACTGCGTAAGTTTTGCCAAAACTGCACTTGGTCACGATTGATAGACATAACATCTTCGGGACCGTATTTTTGTTTGCTTACCTTTACAAGTGTAGTTGAAAGTTGCTGATCCTTCGGAGCCTCGTTACTAGTGGCAGGAACGGCATACTGTGCCTCGTAAGGTTCTTTAAGTACCAGATAGTTACCGTCTGTATTCTGCAGCTTACCAAACAGTACCTTTCCACTGATGGTATAGACGACTTGATACCCATCCTTGTTAACGCGCTCTCCCTTTGGAAGCAAAAATAAGC
>JALRBJ010000021.1 GCA_023257815.1 Candidatus Saccharimonadia bacterium
CATGCTGCTACAAAAAATATTCAATCCTGGACCTATCTTTTACTTATCGAATCGCTTGAGCCAGTTTTCAAAACCTGTGCGTTTAATTAAATTCCGCACTATGCGCGATCGTCCAACTGCCCATCTTGATGCTGCCGATGAATTTCGCGCCATGGGTCGTGAGGACTTAGCAAAAGAATACGAAAAGAATCATAAAGTTACCAACGACCCGCGAATCACAAGGTTTGGTAACTTTTTACGTACAACATCGCTCGACGAACTCCCTCAGCTACTTAACGTACTGCGGGGCGAACTCAGTCTTGTTGGACCACGACCAATTTTGCCGCAAGAAGTGAAATTTTCAAAAGGCAAAGCAGCACTTCTACATAGCGTAAAATCTGGTGTTACCGGTTTATGGCAGGTATCGGGCCGGAGTGAACTTAGTTTTGATGAGCGCATTGAACTTGAGACATTTTATGCGCAGAACTGGAGTTTTTGGCTTGATATAAAAATCCTTCTAAAGACCCTCATGGTTGTGATTCGTAAACAAGGCGCAAAATAAGTGGCTAGCAAAAATCCAAAAGTCGTCATTGTTGCTGATTGGTTAACAAACATGGGAGGTGCAGAAAATGTTGTATTAGCACTTGCCGAGGCCTTCCCGGGCGCTCCTATTTATACATCTACTTACGTGCCCAGTGCCATGCCAGCGTTTGCAAAATACGATGTACGAACCACTTACTTGCAGAGACTCCCTAAGCCTCTTCGTAAATTACACAAGTTCTTCCCTATGCTACGCATTAATGCTTTTCAACAACTAGATTTAAGTGAATTTGATATTATCATCAGCAGCTCAAGTGCCGAAGCAAAGCAGGTTAAAAAAACTCGTGCCGAGCAAGTTCATATTTGTTATTGCCATACACCCATTAGATACTATTGGAGCCATTACAACGAATATAAAGCAGATCCTGGGTTTGGCAAATTGAACTGGTTGGTCCGACTTTTTATGCCGCTTTTGATTCCGGCACTGAAGCGATCCGACTACGAAGCCGCTCAGAAAGTTGACCTGTTTATTGCCAATTCTACCGAATCGCAAAAGCGCATTACACGCTACTACGGCCGTCCAAGTACTGTCATCAATCCACCGGTAGATGTAAATCGGTTCGAGCCCACGAAAGAACGCGCTGACTACTACGTGACGACCGGACGTCAAGTTCCGTATAAGCACCATGACTTAGTTATTGAAGCTGCTGCAAAATTAGATATACCCCTAAAGGTGTTTGGAAATGGTAGCGAAAACGAACGTTTACGGACACTTGCCGGTTCAAAGACTACATTCTATACAGATCGATTCGGCGATGCCTCAGATGACGCGCTTACTGCCGCACTTAACCAAGCGCGAGGCTTTATATATGCTGCAGAGGAGGATTTTGGCATTGTATCGGTGGAAGCACTTGCTGCCGGATCTCCTGTCATTGCCTACGGCGCAGGTGGAGCTCTCGATATTGTGCAGAGCGGTGAGAGCGGTATACTTTTTGACGAACAGACCGTTAAAGCAGTAGCCGACGCTATCAAAAAAGCCGAATCGCTTGATTTCCATCCAAGTACATTACGCCGTAAAGCACGTCGTTTTGATAAACAGCTTTTTATGACCAAGATTCATAAAGTAATCCACGACACATATCGTTCAAAGAATACTTGATTAGTGTCTATAGAGTTGCTTCGGTTGGGTCTTCTTTTTTAATCTTTGACGAACCAAGACCAAGCTTGCGTACTACGTACCCACTGAACGATATTGAGGGTATATCGACGTAGCGTCGAAATAGATATGCGACTGCTATGGCAACTATCAGAAATGCGGGCAAGGTTGCAAGTGCTGCTAAATTATACGACATGAATGACTTGAAGAATATAAATAGCGCACAGCCGACCGAACCAAGTATGAGTATGTGTGTTGCGTAGAGTGAGTACGACATACTGCCTAACGTTACAAAGATCCGCTGCTCAAGCAATGTTTTAATTCTGTTACTTGTTAGTAAAAGTGTAATAAATATGACACTCGCCAAACTGAAAAGAATGTTTCGTGTGAGATCTTGATTGGTGAATAACATAAGCGAATTATGCACAATACCAGGATCGGCCGGAGGTACTAGGTAAGCTGGGTATGAAGCGAGTAAAATTGCACCTGTTAGCATAATTATCTTGTAGCCTCTTTTCCAGAATCCCACTTTTAAGAATGCTTCCTGGCGATGAGTGAATAAATCGCATAGTAGCATTCCGATGATAAACCCTATGTAGTACGTGTTTAAGAAAACTAACATGAATATACCGTATAAAATCCAGCGTCGATGATCGCGTCCTGCCAAACCTAAAAAAGCGTACACAATTAATGACCCGATTAACTCATAGTAAATTGTCCAGAGAACAGGGTTGAGTGAAAGTATCGTCGGCTGAACTACAAACGTTCCTAAGATACCCTGCCAAAGCGCATCAATTAATCCAAGATCATTTTGCCAGAACTGTTGCAGCCAGCTAGAGTTTGATAGTAGTGCGGCAGTTTCGTTTTGATAGAGATTAAATTTCATCAAAAAATAGGCAAGAATAACAGACACAAAGGCTACTGGCGCTAAGCGAAAATACCGCTTAATTGCTGCGCTTACTAGGTCGGTTGAGCGAGTAAAATATGCGTATGATAATACGAATCCACTCAGTACGAAAAAACATATGACTGCGAACTGGCCGTTAATAAACAAGTTGAGCGGTGATTCAAGCACAAGTTGCTCAAAGCGAGAATGGACCACACTACCATCGGGGCCATTAACCATTGCAGGATAGAATGCAAAAGCAAAATGAGTAAAGATGACAATCAGTGCTGCCAGTCCTCGCAAACTCTCCAAGGCAAGTATTTTCTGCATTATTCCCCTATTGCTTGCCCACAAAGCGTTCTGATTATTTTATTAGATTATATCATGTGACGACAGAGAGTCTTTATCCTTACTCAACAGTCACACTCTTTGCCAAGTTACGCGGTTGATCGACATCATTGCCCCGCTCAAGCGAAACATAATAGGCAAATAACTGCAGTACCACATTGAACAACAAAGGAGTAAGTTGTGTCAGTGATGTACTTACCCTCACTATGGTTTCGGCCTGAATATGTTTTTTACTATCGGTAATCGCTATAACGTGGCCACCTCGTGCGTTAACTTCAATGAGATTACTCTTTGATTTCTCATAAAGCCAGTTGTCGGCTATTAAGGCAACCTCGAAAAAGCTGTCATCCACCAAGGCAATCGGACCATGCTTTAATTCACCAGCAGCATAGGCTTCGGCCTGTATATAACTGATTTCCTTTAACTTTAAGGCACCCTCAAGTGCAATCGGAAACAACGTGTTACGACCAAAGTAAAGTGCGTGATCATACCCTGCATAACTTTTTGCTAAAGTCTTAATGTCTGGTTCTAGATCTGTTATCAATTTTTCGATTTCAGTTGGTAAATCATTAAGATCATTGATAAACGTTGAGAGCTCTTGGGTACTTGTACCTTTAGCTTGTGCAATCATTAAACCAAATAGAATCATCGCAGCTACTTGTGATGTGAACGCTTTAGTACTAGCAACCGATATCTCTGGACCAACATGTACATATACACCACCATCAACTTCACGAGTGATGGTTGAACCAACTGCATTTACAATACCAAGACAACGTACACCGCGTCGCTTTAACTCGGTTAAGCACGCCAAGGTATCTGCAGTTTCGCCCGACTGCGATACGATTAACGCCACAGAGTTTTCTGGTATATGGAATGAGCGATATCTAAACTCCGATGCAATTTCAACTTGTATCGACACATCTTCGGTAAACTGCTCAATTAAATATGCGGCAAGCTGGCCAGCGTAATTAGCTGTACCACAACCAACCACTATTATGTTGCGAATCTCACGTAGCTCTGTATCGGACATATTAATGCCGCCCAAATGAGCATACAAACTGCCCGACCGTAAACGACCCGCTAATGTGGAGCGCAAAGCTTCGGGTTGTTCATGGATCTCCTTTAATAAGAAATGGTCGTACCCGTCCTTCTGGATTGCCTGCATATCAGACTCAATCGTTTCAACAGCTGGAGTTATTGGATTAGCTGCAATATCATAAAGCTCAACCGTACCAGCTCGACACACCGCTATTTCACCCTCTTTCAAATAGATGGCCTGATTAGTATGGCCGACCAACGCCGAAGCATCACTCGCAATAAATGTTTCTTCATCACCAAGTCCAATAATAAGCGGGCTACCGCTACGTGCAGCAACGATATGATTAGGTTTATTACTTGCGAGTACTGCAATACCGTAAGCACCTACCACCAATTGCAAAGAGCCTAACACTGCATCAAGAAGCGACACATCATCTTTATAAAGCGAGTCTATCAAAGCAGTAAGCACCTCTGTGTCTGTATCGCTTTTAAAGCTGTAGCCTTTTGACTCCAGAATTTGCTTCAAATCTTGGTAATTCTCAATAATCCCGTTATGCACTAATGTGATCCGACCAACAGTATGGGGATGAGCGTTCACTATACTTGGCGTACCATGAGTTGCCCAGCGAGTATGGCCTATGCCTATTGAGTCATCGACCTCGTTAGTGACTTGCAGAGCAGCCAGCTGGGCAACTTTGCCCTTTTCGCGTAAACAAGTCAGCTGTCCTGTGGAGCTTAAAGTTGCAATCCCAGCAGAGTCATAGCCTCTATATTCCAGTCGCTTTAGACCACTTATTAGAAGATTTTGCGCTTTACGATCGCCAATATATCCTACGATGCCACACATAAACCGGTGCCTCCGTTAAGGTTAACAGGGTTTCTACTATTTTGACTGTGCTTGAATTTTCTTAGCGATCTCGCCTACTTTTGGACTAACATCCTTGCGTGCTACCAAGATACCGTCTTTCGTATTCACGACAACCACATTATCAAGACCAATCACGGCAATAGGTCGATCGCTATCTTCATTCCTAATATAGGAATTTTCAATTTCGATTGTATGAATGTTATCACCAGAGGTGAAATTATTGTCTTCGTCGAGCTGATTGGCTTCATGAACATCGTTGAAATTACCAACATCCCGCCAATCGAATGATGCTGGGATTACTTGTAGATTGTCGGTTCGTTCCATCAACGCATAGTCTATTGCATCATCTTCACTTGCCAAGTACGCCTGCTTGTATTCTTCTGGGCTTGAAGCAGCTACAAGTGCCTCGTAATCAGCTACGCGTTGTGGATTATGCTGCTCGAATTCTTTTAGGAAACTCTTGCCAGTACCAACGAAATAACCGCAGTTCCATACAAATCGGCCGCTTGCAATAAATTGTTTGGCAGTTTCAAAATCCGGTTTTTCTTTGAACTGTTTAACACGCCATAAGTGACCCTCTTCAATTACCTCACCTTTTTCGATATACCCAAAACCTGTAGCTGGATACGTAGGCTCAATACCAATGAGCGTCACACGTTCGTAATCAGCCGCATATTTTGCAGCTACGTTAAATGATGCCTTAAAACCTTCCGTATCACGGATGTGATGGTCGGCGTGGACGAAGGCTATCGGTACATCTTGACCATGACGCTTAACTACATGCGCAAGTGCCGCTATTATACAACTAGCCGTTCCCCTGCGACCTGGTTCTACTACGAAGTTGCCTTCGCTAAGTTCTGGCAACTGCGCCTTAAGCGCCTCAGCATGCGATATATCAGGTACAACGTAGACTGCTTCTGACATTGCCTTAACACGCTCATACGTGTTCTGAACCATTGTCTTATCATTTGTTAGTCGGAGTAGTTGTTTTGGATTGGAAGAGGTTGATAACGGCCACAACCGCGTACCAGACCCTCCAGCAATAATAACGGTAATCATGAATTGATTATACCATTTACCCCATAGGTAGTGCCGTATAATAATAATCATGAGTAAACAAACTACCATTACCGTGCTTGGGGCAGGTTACGTTGGATTAACTACTGCAGCGGTGTTATCGCATGCTGGCTACAAAGTATATGTCGTCGAACCAAATAAAGAACGCCTGGATATTATAAAATCAGGTAAATCATTCTTCTTTGAAAAAGGTCTCGATAAAATAATTCGAACAGCACTTGATGCGAAGGATCTCATTCCAACCGACTCATATGAAGAATCCGTTCCTTTTAGTTCGCTCGTCTTTTCCTGTGTTGGCACGCCTGATAATCCAGATGGTAGCTCCAACTTAGAGTTTGTATTTAGTGCCGCCGAGCAAACTGCAAAACTTGCTCTACCAAAAACCATCTATATACAAAAGAGTACTGTTCCAGTTGGAACCGGCCAAAAAATCGAAGCACTTTTTAACGAACTGGGCGCCAACTTAGCATATGTTTCAAATCCTGAGTTTTTGCGCGAGAGTACAGCAATTTATGACACTCTGTACTTTGATCGTGTGGTCGCGGGTGGCAATGACAAGAAGGCTGTTAACGCCGTGTTAGACGTGTATATAGAGCTCGAGAAGTTTCGGGAACATATCGCACATATTGCACAAATACAGACTGGTGCACGGGCTGATCAATACATAGCAACGAGCTTGAATAGCGCCGAGCTTATAAAAGTAACTTCAAATGCTTTTCTCGCACTTAAAATATCTTTTGCCAATTCAATTGCGATCTTAGCAGATAAAGCCGGTGCAGACATCGTAGAAGTAATGGACGGAGTAGGAGCAGACAATCGGATTGGTCGCCCATTCTTAAATGCTGGCCGCGGCTACGGAGGAGGCTGCTTTCCAAAAGACGTGAGTGGTTTGATTGCCAGTGGCTTAGAGTATGGCGTTGGCTTAGAAATTATGCGGGCAGCCCAGCAAGTAAACGAGAGTATGCCTGGCTACATCGTGGATAAGCTCCTTGAGACCATGCAAACTCCCTTAGCTAATAAAAAAATAGCCGTGCTTGGACTCGCGTTCAAGGGTGGTACAAGCGATGTTCGCAAGTCACCCGGTATTGCTATCGCCAACGAGCTGGCCAAGGCTTCGGTTCAAGTTGCCACTTACGACCCCGAGGCAGGCGAAGAAGCGGCGATTGATTTAGATGCCTCTATCCATCAAGCAAGCACCATTGAAGATGCACTGACCGATGCTGATGCAGTCATGATTACGACTGAATGGGGGGAAATACTTGAATACCCTGCTGCAGAATTTGCACGATTAATGTCAGGTAATGTATTTGTTGATGCCGTTAATCAATACGATCCACTTGCGGCTAAAGAAGCTGGCTTACTATACATTGGCGTTGGCCGATAAAGGCCGCAGTTCATCACCTGCTACCTCTGTGATATAGTTAAATACATGAAAGTGTTTATTCAGATTCCTTGTCTCAATGAAGAATCAACCTTACCTCTTGTATTCAAAACTATGCCAAAAAAACTCCCCGATGTTGATGAGGTTGAGTGGCTTATTATTAATGATGGATCAACTGATAAGACAGTCGAAATCGCCAAGAAGCTCGGCGTTAAGCATTTTGTGCACCACCGGCGCAAAATGGGACTAGCACGCTCTTTCCGTGATGGCATCGACTATGCTCTTGCTCACGGCGCAGATATTGTTGTTAATACCGACGGTGATAATCAATATCCTCAGGAGCGAATCAAAGATTTAATTAAGCCTATTATTGAAGGTAAAGCCGATATTGTTATCGGCGATCGTCAAACAGCTTCTATTGAACATTTCTCACCATTTAAAAAAGTCATGCAGCAATTTGGAAGCTGGGTAGTTAATAAGGCTGCCGGTACGAATCTCCCTGACGCAGCAAGTGGTTTTCGTGCCTATTCCCGGAATTCACTCATACGACTCAACATCGTGACGCAGTTCAGCTACTGCATGGAGACGATTATTCAGGCTGGCAATAAACGAATTGCTATTGCCAGTATTCCAATTGAAACAAACGCCAAAACTCGCGAATCACGACTATTCAAAAATATTTGGCAGCATATGGCCAAGTCAGGCCAAGCCATCTTAAGAAGTTATATCATGTTCAAACCTCATGTTATATTTCTAACGCTCGGTGTTGTGCTGCTAGTTATTGGCATCGTCCCGTTTATACGTTTTTTGATATTTGCAAGTGCGGGTGAAGGTAGCGGCCACCTTCAATCACTTATCTTTGGAACCGCCATGCTTGTAGGAGCAGTCGTTTCATTCGCTCTACTTGTGATTGCAGATCTACAAAAAACAAATCGGATTCTGCTTGAGGATCAACTTGAGCGAACGAAGGAACTTCAGTACAGAAAGTGAACAGATTACGCCAGGTTATTGTCAATAAATATATTAGAACGATAGTTATTGTCATTATCATTGGATTTACGTTTGGAGTTTTTGGTTATTACTTAGTTACACACCCAGAAGTAGGTAAGTCTGTTACTTCGCTTGACGGACTTACACTAGTCTTGCTAACGCTTGCGTACCTGCTAACTGTACTAGCAAACGCATTCGTCCTTTTGGTATCCCTTCGATTACTAGGTAAGCACGTTGCATTCTCTGAGAATATTGCCTTAACCAGCTACTCTTCTGTTGTTAACTTTTTTGGCCCTCTACAGAGCGGGCCAGGATTTCGCGCAGCCTACTTAAAGAAAAGGCACAGCGTAAGTCTTAAAAACTTTTTTTATGTCACACTTATATTTTATGGATTCTATGGACTCATTAATGGGCTTGTCTTAGGCGGAGCGATATTACTTCTTGCTTCAAATAATTTATTCGCGCTCTTACTTACTACTAGTCTTCTTGCAATTGTAGTCGCTGGTTGGTTATTGAAAAGACATATCAGTACGTTAAAATTTTCACCCCTAATAAGATTGAATAATAGAGACTTTTGGTTTATCGGTCTTGGAGCCGCCGGTCTATCTGTAGCAACTGCCCTCGCCTATTATATTGAACTATTACATGTTGAGCCCTCGATTACTATTGGACAAACCATAGTCTATACAGCTGCAGCAAACTTGGCCTTATTTGTTTCTCTTACTCCTGGTGCAATAGGATTCCGTGAATCATTCTTATTGCTAAGTCAACAACTACATGGTATCAGTTCAGACACAATTATTGCTGCCAGTATTATAGATCGTGCCTTTTATGTAATCTTCTTACTAGTGCTATTTCTAGCCATACTTGTGTTTAATATACGTTCTAGATTTAAAATAAAAAAATAAACTACGATTTGTTTACTAACAATTTTTGATACATTACTCGGTATTTCTTTGCTACCACGTCCCAGCCATACTCTTTCAAAGTAAAATCGCGAGCTAATACACCAAGCTGTCTGCGCTTTGCTGGACTGTCTGTAAGTGCTCTAATTTCGCGGACAAATCGTGCCTTATCTTGACTTGGCACCATGATACCGTTTTTACCATTTACGATTGCATCTTTTATGCCTTCAAGATCACTTGCAACGACAGGTAATCCAGCAACTGCCGCTTCTTGCACTACAATCCCGAACCCCTCCATGTCGCTGGGCACAACTATGTTCGGCATCACAAATATGTCAGAAGATTGATAAAGCAACTGCCGAACATGGTCGGAGACACGTCCTAGCAAACGCACATTTTCATTCAATCCGTTCTTTGCAATGGCATTCTCAATGGATTGACGCTCCACACCTTCACCTACCACAAGGTACACTACTTCCGGATTACTTTTAACTACTTCGGGCATCACATTGCTCACAAACCACTCAACACCTTTGCGGCGCACAAGTCGTCCGGTAGTAAGTAGTAGTAGTCGATCATCAAGCTCAATTCCAAGCTGCTCTGTCAAGATGTGTTTGTCACTCCTCACCCCGTTCGGGTGGTAATCATGGGCTCCAATAGTAATTATTTCGGTCTTTAAGACATCGATACCACGAGTGACTACTTCTTGATTGGTTGCAGAGCTGATCGATATGACCTTATCTGCTTTACGAACGAATGGAATAATCAGGTTTTGATAGAATGCCTTTTTATATGTGATATCTAATCCATGTGCAATTACTACGAAAGGTTTGTTAAATATCACATGTAGCAGCCAACCAATCGGAGCCAAGACAGCATCTTGCATATGAATAATTTGTATGCCAGGCTTGGTTAAAAGTGTCCAGATAGCACGCATAAAGAATATAGGAACTACAAGTGGGAGCCAGCGATTAGACCCGCCCCAAGTAACTGGAATGAGTGTTACCTCATTTTTAAGTGACGTTGATAAATCATAGGCAAAGCGTTCCATTCCACCAACCGACGGCGGAAACCGGCGAGCCATAAACAAAACTTTGATAGGCTTTGGCATATTTTCTCATTGTAGCATGTCCCTATAGAGGTGTAGTCTACATATAACACCGTGGACATCGCTTACTACTTATGGTAAAATACATATAAGTAAAGTTGGTTATTATGCAAATACAGAAAAAAACAAAACGTAAACCATTCTTGTTCATTTCATTTATAGTCCTACTGCTAATAGTCGTAGGGGTTATTGCTTTTAATGTAACTCGGCGCCCAAACCAGGGCACATCAGACACAGAAAAATCCAAGGTAAATGGTTCCGATTCAGAAAACGATCAAAAAAAATCTGATATCCCAAGCAAAAATAGTAATGCTGATGTTGACGTAACGAAATCAACTGATCAGATTCCAGTCAATCAAGCAGCGTCAATTGACATTACCTCTTTATCTCAGGCAAACGGTAACATAACCTATAGTGCATCTTTTAAAGGAATTGAGGGAAACGGAACCTGTAGTGCGCAGTTCAGTATTGATGATGCTAAGCCAGTCACCCGCGTTACCAAGGCATCGGGTAGTGTCTGCGAGCCGGTAAGTATCCCTGAAATGGAATTTACCAGGCTTGGATTATGGACACTGACCATCCGCTACTACACTAACGACTCGCAGGTAACAACTAGTAAAGCTATCGAGATAAAGTAACATGAAGCGCACTTTCATTACCCTTGCAATGATAGGAAGCTTAGCTTCGCTGCTACTTGGATTAATGACTTCATCAACGACGCAAGCGGTTACGGGTTCAGACTGGCGCGCTGGACGAATCATAGATGACAGTATTTTCTATGATAATCAATCTATGTCTCTAAGCGATATACAGAATTTTCTTAACAATAAAACACCTACATGTGACACTCAAGGCACTCAGTCTGCTGCCGATGTAGGATATCCGAATATGAATCATGCGCAGTACGCAGCAAGTCGTGGCTGGCCTGGGCCACCCTACGTTTGTCTAAAGGATTATTACCAGGTACCTCGATCAGATGCGGTCGTCAACAATTTTTCTGGTAGCATACCAGCCGGAGCAATCAGCGCCGCCCAAATCATAAAAGCAGCAGCCGATACGTACGGCATAAGTCCCAAGGTGCTGCTTGCAACGCTTCAAAAAGAGTCACCCGGGCCACTCATTACAGATAACTGGCCTCTTCAGTCTCAGTATCGTAATGCTATGGGATATGGGTGTCCAGACACCGCGCCGTGCGACCCTGCGTATGAAGGCTTTTACAACCAAATGACAAACGCTGCCCGACAGTTTAAAATTTATCAGAACAATCCTGGAAACTTTAGATATAAGCCACTGCAGGACAATAGTATTTATTTTAATCCAAACGCAAGCTGTGGTGCTAGTACCGTGTATCTTGAGAATTACGCCACTGCAGGACTGTATAACTACACACCCTATCAGCCAAATCAAGCCGCATTAAATAACCTATATGGATCCGGCGATGGATGCAGTGCCTATGGTAACCGTAATTTCTGGCGAATCTATAACGATTGGTTTGGTTCAACCTCTGGTGTACCTTACGCCGCTCGATATGTTAGGCAATCAGACTACCCAACCATTGCAAGAAATAGCTCAAGAACTGTATTCGTAGACATGAAGAATATTGGAAATCGATTTTGGAAAGACCAAACTACTTCATTCCCAGGGGCACCCGCAATTAAAGTAGCGACAGCGAATTTTATCAACCGAGGAAGTCCATTTCAAGATGCCTCGTGGCCTGGCTATAATCGTCCAACCGCCACCCTGAGCAAAGTCTATGAAGCAGATGGTACAACGCTTGCGCAAGATCAACATACTGTTTTCCCTGGTCAGATTGGTCGGTATGAATTTGTGATTAAGGTTCCTCAAACTCTTGCAGCCGGTACGTATCGGGAGTGGTTTCAGCTGGTGGCCGAGGGTGATCCTAATTGGGATGTTCAAGGAAGCTTCTTCTTCTTCAACGTCACAATCAATGACAATCTTAGAAAAGCATCTTACAGCTCACAGAGTAGCTACCCCTCAATGAATAGTGGCACATCTAAGTCTATCTATGTGGAATATAAGAACAACGGAAGCGCACTTTGGAAAGACCAAACTACTTCATTCCCAGGGGCACCCGCAATTAAAGTAGCGACAGCAACCCCCGTCAATAGGAGTAGTCAGTTCCAAGACACTTCATGGTCGAGCTCTAGCCGTCCAACCGCCACCCTGAGCAAAGTCTATGAAGCAGATGGTACAACGCTTGCGCAAGATCAACATACTGTTTTCCC
>JALRBJ010000022.1 GCA_023257815.1 Candidatus Saccharimonadia bacterium
TTATCTTGTAAGTTTTACTCACGAAATCAAATAATTTTCCATAACTAAAGGAGAAACACAATCTATGGGTCAACGACGACTCGCTAAGCCGCAAGCTGATGATGTAAGCAAGCGGCCTAATCAACAGAAACGTAAATCAGATAACACAGTTCTGAATAACACTAATACACGGCGTGGCGAAGTCTTTCGTGCACAGCGCCGAACATCAGAGGATGTGAACCTGCGCGCAAGCCAGCACATTATCAACGTGCCGGTAAATAAAAGCATTTACAACGGGTACGACGGCAAACAATTTAGTCTAGCTGATCAAAAACGCCAGAAGCCTACCAATGGCCCTAAACTTAAGATCATGCCAATTGGTGGTTTAGGTGAAATGGGTATTGGTAAGAACATGATGGCTATTGAGTACGACAACGACATAGTTGTTATTGATATGGGCTTCTTATTTCCGGGTGCAGATTATCCAGGCATCAACTACATTACGCCAGATATCACATATCTAGAGTCCAACAAGCACAAGATTCGTGGCCATGTGTTTACTCATGGTCACCTTGACCACATTGGGGCATTTCGTCATCTTATTCATAAGATTCCAGCACCTGTGTATGCGAGTAAATTTACCACTGGCATGCTTAAGCGTACTATGGAGGAAAGTCAAAGTGGTTACGATCCAGAATACTACGAGCTCAATCCAGAACTTCATGAGAGGATACAACTAGGCGACAGCTTTAGTATTGAACTGGTGCGCGTGAATCACTCGATTCCAGATGCAACTGCGGTGGTTGTTCGGACACCAGTCGGTGTACTAGTCGACACTGGTGACTGGCGTTTTGAAGATGATCCAGTTGACGGTAAGAAGTTTGATCTTGAGCGACTAACTGAAATTGCCTCTAAAGAAGGCATTTTGATGCTTATGAACGAGAGTACCAACTGTGAGAGCGATGGTACGCATACTCATGGTGAGTTCGATATTCAGGCAAGTCTTGGCCAGGCAATGGATAAATATCCAAACTCGCGCCTCATTCTCAGCTGTTTCTCATCACAAATTCATCGTATGCAAGTAATCTTAGAAGAAGCTAAAAAGCACGATCGCAAGGTTGCATTTGCGGGCTATAGCATGATCCAAAACCTTGAAGTTGCACTGCGAGCTGGTGTGATTAAAGTACCAAAAGATGTGGTTATGAAGATGGAAGACATCGTAAAGATGCCAGATGGTAAAGTTACGATTGTGTGTACTGGTTCGCAAGGTGAATTCAACGCCGTGTTAAACCGTATGGCATCTGGTGCTCACAAACATATCAAGATTAAGAACAGCGACGTCGTTGTATTTAGCTCTAACCCAATCCCTGGTAACGAAAAATACGTTGTGCGTACGGTTGACGGCCTGATGCGTGAGGGTAGTGAAGTTGTGCAGAATGGCAAGACTCACCTTACTGGTATCGGACCGTTGCACCTCAGTGGTCACGGGTATTATGAGGATCATGTAAAGCTTATTAATGCGCTAAACCCAACGTACTATATGCCGATTCACGGTGAATTCCACATGCTTGTACACAACGCACGTCTGGCTGAAAAAGAGGCGGGCATTCCACGTAGCAACATATTTGTGTGCGACAGTGGCGACGTGATCGAGATTACATCTGAAGGTGCCAAAAAGAATGGCCGTATTCCTGTGGGTGGTACGATGTACGATGATTCCGGTGCAATCGTGAGTGAGGTGGTACTAAAGGACCGTATTCACATGGCGAACGAAGGTATGTTCGTAGTTGTGTTAACACTACAGCGTGGTACAGGACGATTACTCACAAGTCCGGATATTATTAGTCGAGGTTTCATTTATTTGCGTGATAGCGAAGAGTTAATGGGATTGATTCGACAATACTTGAAACAAAAAGTTGCTCGCGGCTTTAGTGGCAAGAAAGTTGATCTTGATCAAATGAAGAAGGAAATTAAAGACGAAATTACTCATGTACTGTACGATCAGACTCGTCGTACGCCCATCGTTATTCCTGTTATTAATGAGATTGGTGGGGGTGGTAATGGTCAGCATCAATCACAGCAATCAAAGCGTCAGAATACTACACCGACTCCTCAGGCTAAGCCATTCGTTCGTCCACCTGCTAAAAAACTACCTCCAAAACAAGTGCCTGATACCGAAGCCACACAGCCAAAGCCACATTTTGATACACGTGGTTATTAAATAAAATATCTAGACAATAGCATAAGCGTAATCGTATACTACGAGTAGTCGCTATGCCTTTAAGAATTCAACAAAACATTTTTCAAACACAGCGTCGCTTATTAACGGCTGCTCTTGCTATCGTAGCCTCTGGCATGCTGCTTCTTGCATTTTTTCTACATGTCTTGTTTACGCCCGCCCATGCTTTGCCCGCCAATGATTTTGTAACTACCTGGAAGACCGATAACCCAGGCAGCTCAAACGGTAGCTCTATTACTATTCCGACTACCGGTGGTGGCTACAATTACGACGTTGACTGGGATAATGATGGTACGTTTGATGAGTTTGGTTTAAGTGGTAGTGTAACGCACGATTTTGGCACGCCAGGTACTTATACGATTCGGATTCAGGGAAATTTCCCACGGATTTATTTCAATAATACTGGTGACAAGAATAAAATTATCAACATCAATCAGTGGGGTACAGGCCAGTGGAGTAGTATGGCTGGAGCGTTCTTCGGCTGTGCGAACCTAAACAGCACTGCAACCGATGTGCCAGATTTAAGCAATGTGACGGATATGAGCCACATGTTCCATTTCGCTAGTTCTTTTAACGGCGATGTTAGCGGCTGGAATACTGGTACTGTTACAGATATGTCGAGCATGTTCAACAATGCCACGTCTTTCAATCAACCCATTGGCAGTTGGAATACAAGCAATGTAACGGATATGAGTTATCTGTTTTTCAATGCACCTGCGTTTGACCAGCCGCTTAATAGTTGGAATACCAGTAACGTAACAGATATGAGCGCCATGTTCTTTAACAGCTCCTCGGGTAGCTTTAATGGTGATATCACTAGTTGGAATACAAGCAATGTAACAAGTATGTTTGCTATGTTTCTTAATGCTACTGCCTTTAACCAAAATATTAGCAACTGGGATACTAGCAACGTAACAAATATGACTAGTATGTTTTCCGGAGCTACAGCTTTCAATCAGCCTATCGGCAGTTGGGATACTAGCAAGGTGGAAAGTATGGGGCAGGTTTTTTATAGCACTACGTCCTTTAACCAAGATATAAGCAGCTGGGATGTCTCATCAGCAACAAATATGAATGATAGTCTTAGCTATGCCGGTTTTTCACGCGATATGTACGATGTTATTCTAGCCGCTTGGGCTGCACAGCCAGTGCAAAATAATGTGACATTGGGAGCTCAAGGGCTCTACTACTGCTCAAGCGTTGCTGCGCGTCAAAGTCTGATCAGCAACCATAGTTGGACAATATCAGGCGATACCAAAAAGTGTGATGACGATGGTGTGGATGATAGCGTTGAAGACAATGGCCCTAACGGTGGTGACGCGAATGGTGATGGCATTTTAGATAGTGATCAGAATAACGTTGCTTCGTTCCCTAACCAAGTGCTGGGTGGTGGCCATTACGTAACGCTTCAAGCTGATAGTCCAGGTAATAGCTGTCAAACAGTTAGTAATGTTTTTCAGTATGCCGAAGAAGACACTGGTGAAGAAGACACTGACTATACATATCCGGTTGGTCTGACTGATTTTACGCTGCAGTGTACTAGCCCAGGCGGTAGCGCAACAATAACGGTCTATTATGATCAGCTCTATAACACCACTAATTGGGTGCCACGAAAGTATAGCTTTATTAACGGAGGCTACCGGCCTGCGCTTGTACCGACTTTTGGTACATTTAACCGCAATGGTACGCTTGTTACAACGATGACGTACACGATTACCGATGGTGGTGCGCTTGATGATGATGGTATGGTTGATGGTGTAATCTACGATCCGATTGGTCCGGCACTGTCACCAACGGCACCAGTTGACAACAATGGTGGTAGTGGGGGATCTGGTGGAGGTTCGGGCTCAGGTAGCACAGGTGCGCCTAATACGGGTGTCGGAGCCAATGTTAATAGTAGCGTACTGATCTTGTCTGTGCTAATCGTACTTACTGGTTTGGGCGCTTATGGTGTTCGTCAGCTGCTGCGCAAAACCTGAGTAGTACGGTTGCAACTATTGCTTTTTGTTGCAATTTATGCTACAATAAAAGCATAACGGATATCGACGTCTGCGCTAGCAGATTGTATACTACCAAATAGTTATGGCTAAAAAGAAAAAACGCAGTAGCAGAAGGCAGACCAAGCCGGTCAAGCAAGTCCCCCAGCACATCTTACCGGCTGGCTTTTGGAAGCAGGTTGGTGCACTCGTGTTGTTGGCACTTAGTGTATTACTTATTGTTGCTTGGTTTGGTGTAGGTGGCCCTGTGCTCGAATGGCTGCAATCGGCCGCGGCTGCAACCATAGGGTACGCCGTATATCTACTACCACTTTTATTTGCCTATATCGCTATTGAAATCTTTCGTGCCGAAGAAAATCGTTTGCCAATAGTGGTATATGTATCATCGTTTGCGCTGATTATGTGGTTTGCTGGCATAGCTGGCCTTCTTGGTAGTATAGATAAACAAACTGGTGGATTCTTAGGAAAAACTTTGAATGATGGGGTACTTGCACTCGTAGACAAAGGCGTAGCAATATTCGTCTATCTATTACTTATTATATTAACGACAATATTTATTCTACGTGTGTCACCATTTGCGATCATTAAAAAATTGTGGGATCTTATTCGAACCCGCAGTGAAGACGGTGAGCAAAGTGAGAACGTTAAGGTAATGAAAAAAGTTGCCGAACTCGATGTGCGTGGTCAGAATTCAGCTGAGTTTAAGATGAACGCTGGCGTGCCTGTGGCTGATCCAACCGATAAAAAATCCTCACGGCTTAGTAGTCTAAAGGGTAGTGTGCCTCAAGATAAGGCAGCCGAAGCAGGTACTGCACTTGTGAGTGTTCGTGATCCCAATTGGAAAGCGCCTAGCCTTGATCTACTAGAGAAAAAGCAGAATCCAGCCGATGCAGGTGATGTACAGCACAACGCTCAAATAATTAAAGATACACTAGCTGAATTTAGCATTGATGTAGAGATGGAAGGTGCTAACATTGGCCCTAAAGTCACTCAGTATACACTTAAACCACCTTCGGGCGTTAAGCTGACGCGTATTACTCAACTCGAAACCAACATTGCACTTAATTTAGCCGCCCAGAGCCTTCGTATTGAAGCTCCTATTCCTGGCCAACGTGCGGTTGGTATTGAAGTGCCGAACCGTCGCGCAGCCGATGTACGACTAAGAGGAATCTTGGAAAGTAAGCAATGGAATTCAACCAGTGAGCCGCTTGGTTTCGTAATTGGTAAGGATATTTCTGGTGAAGGCGTGGTTGGTAAGTTAAACAAGATGCCACACTTGCTTGTGGCTGGACAGACTGGTAGTGGTAAGTCAGTTATGATCAACACACTGCTTACAAGCTTGCTGTATCGCAACAGTCCAAGCGAAATGAAGCTTATTTTGGTAGATCCTAAGCAAGTTGAGATGGCGCCGTACGAAGATATTCCGCACCTACTAACACCAGTTATTACCGAACCAGAAAAGACCATTAGTGCACTTAAGTGGGCGGTGAACGAGATGGAGCGACGCTACAGATTGCTGGCCGAAGAGAAGTTGCGCGATATTAAGAGCTATAACGAAAAAATTAGTCGTGGTGGTAAGCGTATTTCTGTAAAAGACGAAGAAGGCGAAGCACAACAAGAAGCGGGCGAAGGGGCTATGCCATACATCGTGATTGTGATTGATGAGCTAGCCGACCTTATGATGGTAGCGGCTCGTGATGTTGAAGCCTTGATTGTGCGCTTGGCACAAAAAGCTCGTGCGGTCGGTATTCACTTGGTGCTGGCGACACAGCGTCCGTCAGTTGATGTTATTACTGGCCTCATCAAGGCAAACGTGCCGGCTCGAATTGCTTTTACAGTGGCAAGCCAGGTAGATAGCCGTACCATCTTAGACCAGATTGGTGCCGAAAAGCTTCTTGGCCAAGGTGATATGTTGTTTAAGACGGCTGATTTGCCGAAGCCAAAGCGTATTCAGGGTGCGTGGGTAATGGACGAAGAAGTCATTAAGATTACCGATCATCTGCGTATGCAAGGTCCGCCACAATATAATGATGAGATTATTGCTCAGCCCGTGCAGCTGAACGGCAAGGGTGGTGTGGTTATGGATTACAGTGGTGAAGGCGGCGATGATATGTATCAGGATGCTCTGCGTGTTGTGATTGAAAGCCGCAAGGCATCAACCAGCTTATTGCAGCGGCGATTACGCATAGGCTATGCTCGTGCTGCCCGTATTATCGAAGAAATGGAAGAACAGGGTGTGATTGGTCCAGCTGATGGCTCACGGCCACGTGATGTGTTAATTAGCAGTATTGATGATTTGCAGGGTAGTACGGACGAATAATGACAAGCTCGTTATACTATGTAGCTGGCTTTCCGTGCAATGTTTATACTGATCTGTCGGATTTGATTAATGTGCCGCTTGCTTTGGTGGTCGTAGTCGGGCTTTTCCTGCTCATTCTCGCGATAAATGCGTCAATAAAAGACAAAACTAAACGGAGTCGTATACCGTATATTGTACTATCAATTTGTGTAGTCATAGCGGCGACTATAGTCATTGGTCTATACTTTTTGGGTTGCCATGGTAGGGTGATCTTCTGGCAGTAGGCAGCTGCCTCATTATCTGATATAATATTCTAGTTATTAACTCAAGCTTATCCAAATATATGAGATAAGCATCCCCAGTAATATGGGAGATTCCAAAGGAGGAAGCCAAATGGAATACGAACTAACCGTATTAGTTCATCCGGATCGCGAAAGCGAACTAGAAAAAGCACTTGATGTAGTGCGCAGCCTTGTAACCACGAACGGTGGTAAGGTTGTAAAAGAAGACAACTGGGGTAAGAAGAAACTTGCTTACCGCATTAAAAAGCAAGACTTCGCAATTTACGTACTAATGGATGTAGAGCTACCAGCTGCGGCACCTTTGAAGATTTCAAACGCGCTTAACATCAGCGATGATGTAATCCGCTACTTGCTTGTAAAAGTAGACGCAAAAGAACGTGCTCGCCTAGAGGCAGCAAAGAAGAACCAACCCGACGACGAGGAGGAATAGGATACTATGGCTCGCAGCATTAACCAAGTAATTTTGATGGGACGTCTAACGCGCGATCCTGAAATGCGTACCACTACCACTGGTAAAAGTGTCGTAAGTTTTAGTTTGGCGGTTGACCGTGCAGGACAAGACGATCAAGCAGACTTTTTCGACATTACTGCCTGGGAAAAGCTTGGTGAGCTTGCAAACCAATACCTATCTAAGGGTCGTCGCTGCTTAGTGCAGGGGCGTCTTCGTCAGGATAGCTGGGACGATAAGGAAACTGGTAAAAAACGTACCCGTATCGAGGTTGTTGCTACCGATATCACGTTCCTAGATGGTCCTAGTAGCGATGGCAGTGGTCAAGGTGCACCACGCACTAGTGAAAGTACCAACAAGAAGTCGAATGATGTAGTGATTGATGACATCGACGACAAACCAATTGATTTAAGTGAAATTCCCTTTTAAGAAATAGGGAAAGGAGAATAATTACCATGAGTCCTAAACGATTCAAAAAAGACGTTACAACATATTTTGATTACAAAGATGTTAAAACCCTAGGTCGTTATATTAACGCCTATGGTCAGATCGAACCGATTGGTAAAACTGGTCTAAGTCTAAAGCAGCAACGCCAACTAGCAGTTGCGATCAAGCGCGCACGCCACTTGGCTCTTCTACCATTCGTAACACAAGGTTAGTAAGACGAGATGGTTGCGCCAGAACATATAGAATCGGGCAGCAAAGGCTACTGGTCTGATGTGGACGAAGGTGAAGATCTAGTATCCATCGAGCCACCGGTCGGTGAAGCAACTGGTATCGTTATTCCAGATATGCCAGATGATCATCGGGGTCTTCTTGCTATGTCAGCACTTGGCCTACTTGGTGTTGCAACAGCAATCGCTGCATCACGATATGTAAAACATCGTAATACAAAAGAGGACTAGTACCCATGTATCAACCGACTGATCTAAAAAAAGGAACCGTTTTACAAATTGATGGCACACCATACCGTGTTGTTGAGTATGCTCAAAAGGTCATGGGACGTGGTGGCTCAATCGTGAATGTTCGTTTAAAGAATTTACTTGATGGCAGTGTAATCCCAAAGACTTTCAAGGGTGCCGATAAAATCGAGCGCGCCGAAGTAAGTAGTAAAGAGGTTCAGTACCTATACAACGACGGTGTGAACTACTTCTTTATGGATCCTACGAGCTTTGAGCAGTTTGAACTACCAAACGATATCGTAGATTCTGCCAAGGATTACTTGAAAGAGGGCGATAACCTGAGCTTGCAGTTCTTTGGTGAGCGAGTAATCAATGTTGAACTACCAAAGAATCTTTATCTAGAAGTTACTTACGCCGAAGATGTAGTAAAAGGCGATACCTCTGGTGCTGTACAAAAAGACGCCACACTTGAAACCGGCTTATCAATCCGCGTACCTGCTTTTATAAAAGTTGGTGATGTGGTGTCGGTTGATACCGCTACCGGTGAATACCGCGAACGAAAGAAATAAATCAGGATGAAGCAGCGGCTTGATAGCTATTTGGCTGAACACCGCTTAGCCTCAACACGCTCCCAGGCGGAATCAATCATCCGGCTTGGTGAAGTAACTGTGAATGGTCGGGTTGTTACGAAACCTGGCCATTTTTTGGCATCTACAGATAAGGTTACTGTTGCAAGTAAGGATCGTTATGTATCGCGAGCTGGGCTAAAGCTAGCAAGCGTAGCAGATAAGCTTGGTATCGATTTTGATGGTAAGGTTGTACTAGATGTCGGTTCAAGTACGGGGGGTTTTACGGATTATGCGCTGCAACACAGTGCAACTAAGGTGTACGCAGTAGATGTTGGAACTGATCAACTACACCCGAATCTTCAGGGTAACGATCGAATTGAGTTACATGAGCAAACCGATATTAGGGATTTTGCACCTGATCAAACGCCAGATATCGTCGTAATGGACGTTAGCTTTATTAGTCTCCGCGAAATCCTGCCGCACGTTGCCAAAATATCTGGCAAGCAAACACTGATTGCAGCAATGCTTAAGCCCCAATTCGAAGCGGGTAGGGCTCAGGTAAATAAAGGTGTGATTAAAAACGATTCTATTCGTCGCCAGATTTTGAAGGAATTTGAATTATGGGCAAAAGATTTGTTTGTGATTATTGATAAATCTGATAGTGATGTAGCTGGTGCTAAAGGCAACTTGGAACGATTTTATTTACTCAAAAAGATTGCTTAATCTCGCTCGCTTCTACACATTAAAGCGAAACTCAACAACGTCACCAGGCTGCATAATGTAGTCTTTGCCTTCGGTACGTATTTTGCCAGCACTTTTAGCTGCCTGTTCGCTACCAGCCCCAATTAAATCATCAAAGTCAACGATTTGTGCGGCTATAAAGCCACGTTCAAAATCGGTATGAATCACGCCGGCAGCTTGTGGCGCGGTATATCCTTGGTGGATCGTCCAGGCACGCACTTCTTTTTGGCCAGCCGTTAGGTAGCTTTGAAGCCCAAGAGTATCGTAAGCCGAACGAATCAATTGGTTAAGGCCGCGTTCTGCTACACCGTAACTTTCAAGCAGTTCATTCGCATCGGTTTCATCAAGCCCACGTAGTTCTTCTTCTAGCTTTGCACATATAAATACGCACTTTGCTGGAGCGACTAACTTTTGTAATTCAGCTTGTTTCTCGGTATTACTAATTGTGTCTTCGTCAACATTAAAGGAATAAATCACCGGCTTGGCAGTAAGCAGGTGTAAGTCGGCGATCTTTTCTTCATCAAGTGAGGGAAGTGAACTAAGCGTAGAGCCTTCATTCAGGTGGCGCTGCAGGCTTTCAAGGTAGCCTAACTCATCGCGTTTACTTGGGTTAGCTTTGGCTTCTTTTTGAATCTTAGGTATGCGGTTTTCAATTGTCTGCAAGTCGGCCAGAATCAGCTCGGTGTTGATGACGTCAATGTCATCGCGCGGTGAAATTGTGTTTGCTACGTGCACAATGTCATCGTTTTCAAATGCTCGCACTACATGAATAATTGCATCACAGTTACGAATGTTGGCTAAAAACTTGTTACCCAAACCTTCGCCTTTGCTGGCTCCGGCAACTAACCCGGCGATGTCTACAAAGGTAACTGTTGCTGGAATTACTTTTTCAGCTGAATACATTTTTTGTAATACATCTAGGCGCAAGTCTGGTACTGGTACGATGCCGGTATTCGGTTCAATCGTTGCAAACGGGTAGTTGGCGGCTAATATCTCGCTATCGGTAAGCGCATTAAAAAGCGTCGATTTCCCGACGTTTGGCAGTCCTACTATGCCGATTTCTAAAGCCATTTATTCCATGGTAGCATAACAGGGGTAAAATCAATAGTTGGCGACTGTTTTTGCTATTTGTGTTTATTTATCAGTGGGCGGGTGATGTTCCTGTTAGTGTCCGAATTTCTGGAAAGAGCAGAGATTGGTCGATGCTCAAAGCCAATATGCATAATTCGAGCGCCCATCTTTCGTGCAGCCTTAAACGCCGGAAGAAGATCAGTATCTGACGTGATGACAACTAACTCTGTGTCCTTATTAGCCTCTGTTAGCATTGCAACCGCCATACCAACATCAACCCCTTTTTCAGCAAGTTTCCATGTTTGTCCTCCGCACTTTTCGCAAGGATCGGATTCTCTAGCCCTAAGGTATCCCACTTTATTAAACTTTATCTTTTGATCTTGAAGGTAATTCATAAAGGCAGATTGTATTTGAACTGCAGCTTTTGATTTAGCATATAGTTCTTTTGTGGAATCGTAGACTCTTAGTTTTGCTCCAAACCAAACTATTTCGACTGGTAGGTTATCTTCAAGCAACTCCTCAATTAGATTCCTAACACCGAGTGAACTCATCACTGAACGTGGAGCACGATTGCCGTCTTTACCCAGCATTTCCCGCAAGCCGTAAACCAAGTTTTCACCGTCGATTAAAACAATTCTTCTCATCGTAATGTCTATTGTATCAAAAAGACCTCGCGAGAACTTACGTCCAAGCGAGGTGCTGTACAACTACAGTACATTATTTAATATAATATGTCAATATTTTTGTCAAAAAATACGGGATAATCTGACGTAAATTGTGGAAAAGTCTTTACAGATGTGATACAATTTCACTCATACCGTAGGTATGAGTGATCCTATATCACAAAGTTGCCTTCTAATCGTCTTTATGGAATTTCACAACATCCGCTTCTCAAAAGGTTATATTGACAATAAAACACTTTTGTTTTAAAATTAGAATATACTTTGTTAAACATTGATTTGTTCGACGAGGTTCTTTAAAAGCTTCCTACTACACACGCCCGCGACGATCTGGAAGGATCCATATGACGGACATTACTTCACTGGACGAAGAAGAGAAGAGCGAGCACATGCGCTACATCAAGCGCATCGTCGCCATCCATGACCAATACTGCAGTGGCATAAATGACTACAGCCAGGCTCAACGGGATAAGGGGGTCAACCCTTACTACAACCGAACCCCTGGTGGCTTGTACCTGCGGTATCACTACAACATGGTGAGCACGCTACTTACTCCTTGGGGTGAGTGGCACTTCAGCTCTGTCGATCCCAGGCACTTCAATGCGCCGGTTTTCGAGGGACGGCTTATATTCTCTCACCCTCTGGTTCATGCTCGCCACGACCCCGTGCTTGGTTCTGTCGGCCTTGTCCGCGGAATCTTGATAGTCGATGGTTTGACGGCTCCGCGGCCGATCCCTCCCGTAGAGCACGGCGGAATCGACTACGTGCAGGCTGAAGAACTTTTGGCCGACTGGTGGCGCTACTACAAAGCGGCGTGACTACTGGAAGCTTTCGGAGTGCAGGGAAACCCCCTGCCTCCGGCAGCTCCTAAGTTTAGTACTTTTCAGGTAGTAAAT
>JALRBJ010000023.1 GCA_023257815.1 Candidatus Saccharimonadia bacterium
GGGTGAGCGTCGTTACGGTGAAGATAGCCAAGGTGCACGTGTGCTGCGATTTACCCTAAGCTTTACGTACCCCGATGAGCTATTTGACGCCACGATTCAGGATGGTAAGGTAGTAGCTCCAAATCAGCAACGTGCAACCGACTCAACCCAAGGTATTCCAGAAAGCTTGTTTAGCGACGGAGGTAACAAATAATGGCTGATAATGAAGCTCCAGGGTTGCGTAAGCGCCAGCAAATCCAAAAAGCAGGCAAGAATATGTTTGTTTGGGTGGCGGGTGCTGCGGCAATACTTGGTATCTGTGCCGTACTAACCGTTTCGTTGTATGAGCGTATTTCTTTTAAGCAAGAAGTTATTAATAAAAAAGGCGAAACAGCTAGTACGCTAGAAAGTAACGTAAAGATTGCTGCCGAACTAAAGAATAAGATTCGAGTATTGAATACTAACAAGGCACTACTTGAAACACCACGCCTGGAAGGTACCGAACCACTATCTGTTATATTAGACGCTTTGCCATCAACCGCTAACTCATCGGCACTAGGTGCTTCGTTACAACAAAAGCTACTTACGCAAGATGGCGTAACGCTTGAATCACTTACCGTTGACCCTATTGCGGGTGTGGAAGACGTTAGCGAAGGAACCTCAAGCAGCTCATCAACATCAGAAAATAGTAATCGGATTAATTTCCAATTTACTGTTACGGTAGCATCTGGTCAGGCAAACATTCTAAAGGACATGCTGCAAAAATTAGAACGATCAATTCGCACGATTGATTTAACAAGCGTTACTATTGAACAGCAAGGTACCAAAATGACACTTAATGCCAAGGGAAGTGCATACTATCAGCCAGCAACATCGGTGACTTTAAAAGATAAGAGTATACGACCATGAAGAAAACAGATTTTGCTATGATCATACTAATTGCGTCCGTAAGTGTGGGTGTGGCGTTTGCTCTCGTGAGTGCAATTCCGGGACTAAAATTATCGAGTGCTCCGGTAAAGATAAAAACTATCGATAAGTATACGACGCAACTTGACGAGCCAGATTCCAGTGTTTTTAACAAAGATGCTATTAATCCAACAGTTGATGTAACGATTGGTAGCAACGACACATCTACTACACCAGAAAGCACTAATACAACCGACTCAGCAGATGCGAATCAAACGGCCACTCCGGATTCTTCTACACAACCAGGTACCGATACCAGTCAATCAACCGAGCAGTAGGCGGAGCTTGATATATGGCGTTACTTACACCAGAAATTCAAGCAAAACTCCTTGATCTTTTACAAGATGAGGGGCTTGTTGCAGGTGAGCAAATTGAAGCAGCACAGGCGACTGCGACTAGCACTAATAAGCCAATATTTGCCATTCTTGCCGAACAAGGTACGATTGATGACGAGCTTTTGACGCATGCCACGGCTCAGGTCTCTGGTGTTCCGTATGTTAATTTAGGGAACAGTCTGATAGATGAAAAGATATTAAATCTATTACCACATGATATTGCCGAGCGATTTATGGCTGTGCCTTTAGCAGAGGTTCAGAATCGCTTAGCGGTAGCCATGATAGATGCTAATAATGTACAAGCGGTGGACTATCTGGCAAATCGCATTCAGCGGCCGTTGAAGGTATTTATGGCGTCAGAAGCAAGCGTGCGCCACATCTTAGATCAATATAAGACTGATCTTTCTGGTGTAGATGATGCTGCGGCTCAGTCTGAAGAAGATGCCAACAGGGAAAAAGCATCAAATATAAAAACTATCGTACAAGATAGCCCGATTAGTAGGGCGCTTAGTACCATATTAGAATATGCGGTTAAGACAAGAGCGTCAGATATTCATATTGAACCACTTGAAGGAGCACTAAAGATACGTGTGCGGGTTGACGGTGTTCTGCGTGAGATCATGCAGCTTCCTAAAAGCATTGAACCGGCACTTATAAGTCGAATAAAAATTTTATCCAATCTTAAAATTGACGAACACCGTACACCTCAAGATGGCCAGTTTACGATTGCCGTGGCCGATAAAGAAGTTGACCTTCGTATTGCCATAAGCCCAGTAGTGTGGGGTGAACAGGTGGTGATTCGTCTGCTCGATAAGTCAGGTAATAGTTTCGATCTTGAGCAGATGGGCTATGCTGGCCGCGCCTTACGTGCGATTCGTAAAGGAGTAAAGCGGCCGAATGGCATGATCCTAACTTCTGGCCCAACGGGGAGTGGTAAGTCCACCAGCTTGTATGCCCTCATCAAAGAAATCAAAGATGATTCGGTAAACATCGTTACATTGGAAGATCCAGTTGAGTATAAGATGCAGGGTGTTAACCAGATTCAGGTAAATGCTGAAGTTGGCTTAACCTTCGCAAATGGACTTCGTTCTATACTGCGTCAAGACCCCGATATCGTGATGGTGGGTGAGATTCGCGACAAGGAGACTGCGGAATTAGCCGTACAAGCTGCGCTAACAGGACACTTAGTGTTTAGCACGTTGCACACAAATTCAGCCGCTGGTGTATTACCACGCTTGATCGACATGGGTATCGAGCCCTTCTTAATTGCGAGTACAGTGAATACAATCATCGGCCAACGACTAGTTAGACGAGTTGCTCCGCAACGAGATGCCTACAACTCAACGCCGATCGAAACACAGAACATTCTTACGACAGTTGGGCATCTTTTACCAAAAACCAAAGATGTTGTTGCACAGGTATCTGCAGATTTGGGCTACAAAGACTTGCCCCTAGCTAGTCAAAGCGCTTATACTTTAGTCAAGGGAAAGGACACACCTCAGACTCCACGTGGATATGCCGGTCGAGCCGGACTGTACGAGGTGATGGACGTAACCGAGGAAATTCAAAATCTAATTGTGAAGCGTGCCACTAGTGCCGAGATCCAAAAGGCTGCTATTGCCCAAGGAATGATCACTATGCGGCAAGATGGCTACCTAAAGGCATTGGGCGGGCTTACTACGATCGAAGAAGTGAATAGGGTAGCTGCCGATACGGCGTAAGATTAATACCGAGGTGGGAAATATATGAATCAAGAACTAAGAATTGAACTATTACTCGAAGAAGTCGTGAAGAAACGCGCGAGCGACCTTCACTTGCAGGTTGGGTTGCCACCTATGTTACGTGTTGATGGGAGTCTAGCGCCGATCCCTGGGTACAACGCCTTGGGCGAAGCCGAAGTTGAGCAACTGGTGTATGCCATTTTAGACGAAGATCAGCAGCAGATATTAAACAAGGACAAGGAATTTGACTTCAGTTTTGCATTTGGTAATCTTGGGCGATTCCGTGTAAATGCCTTTCACGAGCGTGGAAACTTAGCCGCTGCACTGCGTCTGATTCCTAACGAGATCAAGAACGTTATGGAACTTGGTATGCCGCAGGTAGTTCAGTCATTCGCCGATTATCCTCGTGGACTTGTGCTAGTCACTGGTCCAACTGGTAGTGGTAAAAGTACTACATTGGCTGCGCTTGTAGACAAGATCAATACCGAAAAATCACATCACATTATTACGATTGAAGATCCAATCGAGTTTACTCACAAGAGTAAAAAGTCAGTGGTAGTACAACGTGAAGTTCACTACGATACGTACAGCTTTTCGGCTGCGCTTCGCTCAAGCCTGCGTCAAGATCCTGACGTTGTGCTAATTGGTGAGATGCGTGACCTTGAGACTATTTCGGCTGCGATTACCATCGCCGAAACTGGACACCTGGTGTTTGCGACATTGCACACCAACAGTGCTGCCCAATCTATCGATCGCATGATCGACGTGTTCCCACCGCACCAACAACCACAGATCAGAGCTCAGTTATCTAATATCTTGATGGCTATTTGTTCGCAGCGTCTTGTGCCGGCGATTGGCGGTGGCCGTGTAGTCGCTGCGGAAGTGCTCATTGCTAATCCAGCTGTTCGAAACATTATCCGTGAAGGTAAGAGCCACCAACTAGATGCAGTTATTCAAACGAGTGCCGACCAAGGTATGCAAACGATGGATCGTACACTGGTGAGCTTGGTACAAGCAGGTACGATTACTTACGACGAAGCTCGTAATTATGCAGTAGATTTGACCGAATTTGAACGGTTAATGAGGGGCTAAAAGGATTAAGCGTGAAGCGATTTAATTACGAAGCCAAGGATCAATCGACCGGTAAGATTGTTAAAGCGACCGTTCAGGCTGATAATGAGCACGCTGCCGCTAAATTGCTGCTTGGCCAAGGTTTTACACCGCACAGTATCAAAGAAGCTGGTGAATCAGGTGGTTTTCTAGCTCAATTTGCTGGTCGCATTACTACCAAAGATAAGGTGGTATTTACCAGACAACTTTCTACGTTGATTGGGGCTGGTTTGCCACTTACGCAAAGCCTTCACACGGTGCTTGAACAAACTGAAAACAAACGACTACAAGCAGTACTAGAGGATATCATTGCAAGTGTTGAGGGCGGTAAATCACTGTCTGAGTCGTTCGGTAAACACCCTAGAGTGTTTGATAATGTCTTTTTAGCACTTGTAACAGCTGGTGAGGCATCAGGTACACTTGACGATGCACTGCGCCGAATTGCCACTCAGCAAGAAAAAGATGCTGCAATGATGAGCAAGATTCGTGGTGCCATGACGTATCCGATGATCGTATTGTTTGTCATTTTTGGAGTTGTTGTGTTCATGATGGTTGCAGTCGTACCACAGGTAAAAAATCTTTATATAGACTTAAATCAAGAACTTCCACTGGTAACACAAATCATGGTTGGTTTAGCGGATATTATAGTAAACTTTGGCGTATTTATTGTAATCGGCCTTGTTGTAGCGGGCTACTTCCTTCGCCAGTATATGCAAACCGAGGCAGGCATAAAAACAGCCGACACGTTTAAGGTAAACATGCCAGTATTTGGGGGAATGTTTCGTAAGCTGTATATGGCGCGGTTTTCTCGTACGGGACAAACGCTGCTTAATACTGGGGTGCCGATGCTAGATATGCTTAAAATTACCTCACAAGCGGTTAATAATGTCATGGTTGCTGGCTCAATCGGGCGGGCAGCCGAAAAGGTAAAAGGTGGCAAGGCATTGTCTGATTCACTTAAAAATGAAGAATACATATTGACGTTCGTGCCGCAAATGATCAGTATTGGTGAAAAGTCGGGTAAGATCGATGAAATGATGGGTAAAGCAGCTCAGGTATATGAAGATGAACTTGATGAGCAGATCAAGTCAATCAGTACAGCGATTGAGCCGATATTAATGGTAGTATTGGCATTAGTTGCAGGCACCTTGGTAGCGGCTATTCTGTTACCGATTTATGGTCTTGTGAATAATCTTAATGTGTAGATCCCTAAAACCTAGACAATTCTAAGCCTAAGCGGTATCATAAGCCTAAGCGGTCTGATATGACCCCTAAAACCAAGTTCATAGAAAGGTGGGAAATCAACATATGAACGTTCGAACAAACAAGAATGGATTTACAATCATCGAAGTAGTATTGGTGCTTGCAATCGCGGCGCTTATTTTCTTGATGATCTTTATTGCTTTGCCGGCTTTGCAGCGTGGTCAGCGCGATACAGCTCGTAAGCAAGATGTTGGTACGGCTGCAACTGCTGTTAACACCTATCGATCAAACCACAGAGGCACGTTACCTTCTGCCGGAAACTTAACCCAAAGTGGCCTGAAGTCTTACTTTGATAAGTTATCGCAAGTTGCGGTAGATGATGCTTCGATAACCGTGTCAGCAGCGGATGATATTGCTGCACCTGATGAAGTTGACACTATCCTTATTAATACTGACGCGAAGTGTAAGGATGATAACACGATTCAAGATGGTTCAAGCAAGCAGGCTACTGTAAGGACATTGCTCGAAAACGGTGGTGTTTACTGCCAAGACGTCTAGTAGATATAGTTGCATAAGATCAAAACAATCCGGCGCTTGTAGCCGGATTGTTTTATGCAATAATAGGGGCAATGGTTATGTCTTTAGTTTTGTACATATGTACTGCGTTGTTTGGTTTGTTGTTTGGCTCGTTTGCCGGTGCGATGGTATGGCGACTGCGCGCACGCCAGGTGGTATATGACGAAGCTGAGTATAAACGACTTAAAACACTTAAAAAAAATGATAAAGCAACGGTGAGTGATCAAGCTGAGTTAGATTGGCTAGAGACAACCAAAGCTTCGCGTACGGCTGATATAAAACGATTGAAGCCGCTTTTAGCTAATACTCTATCAAAGGATCGATCTCAGTGCTTACATTGCCACCATGAACTTGCATGGTATGACTTACTCCCACTCGTTAGCTGGATAACTAGTAGGGGCAAATGTCGTTACTGCAAAAAACCTATTGGTGTATTTGAGCCGCTTATTGAACTAGGTACGGCGATTTTATTTGTGTTTACATATCAATACGTTGTACTCAGTGCTCCTGTGTACATGACGCTAGTGTGGTTGATCATAGTGATGCTCCTCGTAATATTAGTCGCGTATGATTATCGATGGCTGCTACTGCCTGATCGCTTGATGGTTCCGCTTATCGCATTGGCACTTGCGTATGCTACATACGGCATCGCTACGGCTGCGTATCCACTACAAGTAGCTTTGGGAGTATTGATGAGCGTCATGATTCTTAGCGGCATTTATTTACTACTCTGGTTATGGTCGAAAGGTAGATTAGTGGGCTTTGGTGATATAAAGCTTGGCTTAGCATTAGGATTATTGTTAATGGATTGGCAATTGGCTATTTTGGCATTATTCCTAGCTAACCTCATAGGCACAATCGTGGTTTTACCTGGCCTGATACTACGTAAGTTATCGCGTCAGTCACAGATTCCATTTGGGCCTTTTCTTGTTTTGGGCTTTTTTATCGCCTTGTTCTGGGGAAAGACAATTATAGAAGGCTATGGCGCAGCTTCAATCTGGCTTACAAGCACACTGCTTATGCTATAATTACCCCAAATGGGCATGCAGCATAAACAGGGATTTACGATTATCGAAGTCTTACTGTTCCTTGGGATCACAGGACTGCTTGCTGTCACATTATTAGCTGGCTGGACAAACATGATTAATACTCAGCGCTACCGCGATAGCGTAAAGACCGTCCAAACCTTTATTCAGCAACAATATGGGCAAGTATATAATGTTCAGAATGGTCGCGATGCGAGCCTGAACTGTACACCAGGTGCTGAATCGCCAAAGGTCACCGATAACCCTAGTAAACCAGTAGGTCAAACCGAGTGTATTGTAATGGGACGATATATTCACATAACTGATGGCACCAAGATTCAGGTGTATAGCATTATTGGTATTGATGGTGAACCAAGTTCACTTACATCCGATAGTCAGATAATTCGTGATCGTAAACCGATACGGCTTGATCAAAGCTTAAATACAGATGATAGTAAGTTGAACATACCGTGGCAAGCAAGCGTTGTGGATGGTACAACTCCTAATACCTTGAATGCAGTAATCGCGATTATTCGCAGTCCACAGACTGGTACGGTACATACCTATAGCTACAAAACGGCTAACTCCAATCTTATGCCACTTCTTGACAACAATCTTGTAAATACAGCCAACGAAAACGGCATTAACCTATGCCTTGATGCTGGTGTGCCACTAAGTGGTGGCAGGATGGGTGTGGCAATTCAACCTGGAGCATCCGGGCAATCATCAGTTACTACGATTGCTGATGGCGAGGGGAAGTGTTAGTGAGACAAAGGGGCGATACCATAGTTGAGGTAATGTTAGCCTTTGCTGTATTTAGTCTGGTATCTGTTGGATCAATGATAGTTATGGGGCAGGGCACGAACGCTTCGCAGCGTGCACTCGAAATCACCTTAGTTCGTCAGCAGCTCGATGCACAGGCTGAGGCTCTTAGGGCAGCTCAGCAGGCGTTCACAGTTGCTCCTCCAGGTACGTCGACTACATGGAGTGCAATTGCTACAGGTAGGACAATCGATGACAGTACGCATTTTACTATGCAAGATCGCTGTCCAGCTGGAGTATCAGATGTAAACAACAGCTTTATTATGGATCCAAGGGACGGTAGTGCCATAACTACCGGCGGTTGGCTCGGCAATATAAACGAAAGCGTGGATGATAAAAGTCCGCCACCCTATGCTCAATTAGTAATAGATCCAAGCAAATCAGCATCTGATGATAGTGCGGTTAAACCATATGGAATTTGGATTGAGCGCGAATATCTTGATAACGGCGGTGGCATTGGTTCGTACAATTTTATCATTCGTGCTTGTTGGTATAGCGTAGGACTGGATGCTCCTATGCAACTTGAAACCGTAGTGAGGTTGTATGCACCGGCGTCTTAATAATCAGATTGGTTTTACGCTTGTGGAACTAAGCCTTGCTATGGCATTTATTGCTATGTTACTGCTTGGTATCGCACTTTTAACTATTCAGATTAGCGCCATTTATAACAAAGGCTTAACAATGCGGGCGGTTAATGAATCAGGTCAATTGATCGCAAGTGACATACAGCGCACACTTAATACGTCGAGGCCTCAAGAAGTTATATTTATCGAGCGTGATGGCGGCGGTCGGCTGTGTGCTAATAATGTGGTATACGCTTGGAATTATGCAGGCACAGCTTTAACCACAGGCAGTGGTATTCGGGGCTACAATAAGCATACGGGTTCATTAAGTACTCCGGTTCGTTTTGTTCGTTTTGTTGGTGATGATACCTACTGTAGGCCTACTAATCCACCAACGAATACCATCTATAAATATCTGCCCGCCACAAATGTTGATAATCTTACCGCTCTTCTTAAATCGGGTGATAATACGTTGGCAATTCACGAGCTAAAAATTGATAACGGCAGTGATGGCAATGTGGGTCAGGCCGTGAAGGATGATAGTACCCAGCGGATGTATCATGTATCATTTGTAATAGGAAGCAACGACCAGACACTTATTAATGCAAGTGGCTGTGCAGTACCGGCAAGTGAGATCGATGATGAATACTGTGCGGTTAATACGTTTGATTTTGTTGCTAGGGCAGGTAATAAAGGGGTATCGGAGTAAGTATGCAAGGTAGACTAAAGACTAAACAGCGCGGCGCAGTCTCCATATTTATCGTTATTTTTACTGCCTTACTTGTAACGGTTGTTACGACTAGCTTTGTGCAGATTATGCTCCGTAACCAGCAACAGGCAAGTAATAATGACTTATCGCAAAGTGCGTACGACTCCGCTTTAGCGGGTGTTGAAGACGCCAAGCGAGCTCTTGTGGCGCTAAAGAAGTGTCAGCGTGGAATCGTTCCGGATGCCACTTGTGATGGTTTACAGACTGCCCTTGAAAATAGTACTGACTGTCAGATACTTGGCGATAATAGGGTTAACATAGCTGTTTTTGGTGATAATGGTGAGGTTCCGGTTGGAGATGCATCACTTAATCAAGCCTATACCTGCGTGAAAGTAAAAGTACAGACTGATTCCTATACAGGCACATTGCTAGATGCTAATGATACAGTTGTGATCCCCTTGCTGCCAGTCGGTGCGTCAAATGACGTCAAAGCAATACGTATATCTTGGTTCGTAAAAGGTGATTTACCAGAAGTAAGCCGTGATCAGCCCACTGTTTATCCCAGCCTCGTTAGTCTGCCTGCCTATGCAAGTTGGGGGAGTAGAACGCCTCCTATTATGCGTGCCCAATTAATGCAATTTGCTAAAGGAAAAGCCATTAATCTCGCTGATTTTGATGGTGCTGCTGCCCAAACAAGATTCTTGTACCCGCTAAGGCAAGAACCCGCTAAGCCCTTGAAGTCTGACACGTTCAATTTGGGCGCACGCAGGACTGGAGCGGGTTCTATGACATCTGGTGGCTGTCGTACGAATTTTGATGATTACGGTGGCTATGCTTGTTCGGTAGAGCTTGCATTACCCGATATGCCAGCTGGCGATAATCGTGAAGCATATTTGCAGCTTGCTAGCATCTACACTCGTGCAACGGTTGGGTATAAGGTAGAACTTCTTAATAATGTTGGCTCAACAGGCGTAATTCAGTTTGATAACGTACAGCCAGAAGTAGATTCGACTGGTCGTGCGAGCGATCAATTTCGTCGAGTCAAAGCACGTGTAACGGTAAGTCCCAGTGGTGCGCCTCTGCCATTTCCGGAAGCTCCTGTAACTACCAAAGATTTATGTAAGGAATTCTTTATTACCAATAGCCCAACCGATTACAACGGCAATGCTAATGGTGACAGTACGACCTGTACGCCTTCGTAAAGTTCTCTAGGTGTCGCTATGGAAACGCTCGTGCACATCGCGTAGGTGCTCGTCGGTAACGTGGGTATAAATCTGTGTCGTCGCAATGTTTGCGTGGCCTAGCATGCTCTGTACGCTGCGCAGGTCTGCTCCATTCATTAACAAATCTGTAGCAAATGCGTGACGCATGGCATGCGGATGAACGTGCTTTGTTAGACCAGCCAACTTGCCGTATTTAGCAATCATGCGCTGTACGCTGCGGGCAGTCAAGCGTCTAAAATCACCAGTTTGGCTCGCTACGTTATTACGTGAATAACTAAGAAAAAGTGGCGGAAGGTTATCAATCCTAGTTGCTAGATATTCATCAACACGTTCGGCGGCTGTCTTGCTAATAAACACCGGACGATCTTTTTGCCCTTTACCACGTACCATGAATTCGCGACGTTTGGTATTGATGTGGCCACGATTTAAGTTAACAAGCTCACTGACACGTAGCCCACTACTGAACAACAACTCAATAATGGCTCGATCGCGTAGTGCACTTTCATCATCTCCTTGAACGGCTTCAAGTAATCTCGTTACCTCATCGAAGTGCAAAAAATTTACCTGTTTACGAGTTACTTTTGGTAATTTTATCTTGTCGGCTGGTAAACTTTCTATTCCACGGTCACCAAGATATTTCAAGAAACCGCGCAGTGCTATTAAGTGGTAGCTCTGTGTGATGGTTGATAAGTTCTCATTATTGGCGTTTTTGTAGCGGTTTAGCCAAAGTCTGTATTTACGTATTATTTCAGCA
>JALRBJ010000024.1:0-10184 GCA_023257815.1 Candidatus Saccharimonadia bacterium
GTATCAATATATAGCCGATAAAACTGGCCAAGCCCGAAGTGTTGACATTGATTCGCCGTACAACACCAGGCGTTATGCTGGTTTACCGCCAGGTCCAATTGCGTCACCTGGTATCGCCGCTCTTAAGGCTGTAGGGAGCCCTGCTCCTGGCGATTACATATACTTCTTGAGTGGCGACGACGATAAGACCTATTTTGCTCATACCAACGAGGAACACGAGCAAAATATACGTGAGCATTGTCAGAAAAAATGCCAGATTATTTAGTTGACAATTAGCAAAATTCTATACTAAAGAATGTATTGACACGGTATGCAAGCATTGGTATTATTAGAGGAGCACATTTACGGGTATTCAGCATAACTAAAGTGTTATATGCACTTTTGCGAGAGGAATGCCGTAACCTTTGTAGATGAGCATTGCCAGAAACTGTCGCTACGGACACAGAATAAGAACAACTATTACTAAATAATATAAGGTCGACGTCGTGTCCTGTTCTACTGCGAGAAGAAAGACTTAGTATGGCAATAGCCTTCGGAGTAATCCGAGCGGCAGGAGAACGATAATTCGTAATCAATCCGATCCAAGCATTAGCTTGGCATCACCCACCACAACCTTGCGTCAGCAAGTTTTACACAAACACACACGGGTAGGCAAACAATCAACCGCCCCGTCTGCTGGTAAAATTGCAGCATACGCAAGTGCTTTCCTGTTGCTTATTGCAGTCGTTGCTATTGGCTATCAATCGCCTAAAAAGGTGAATAGTCAAGTTGCTGTTGCTGCAACTACTCAATCATCCCTTACTACAGATAACGCCGAAGCTGCATCTGCTGTTGACCAAGTGGTCGCAACCGATGTAGCAGCTGATTTAGCTTCACGTGCTAACTTACCAATCGCAAAAAATGTTGCCAACATGTCTATTTCTTTGGCTGCAAAAAGCGAGCTTGCACAGACTGATGCATCAGCGATTACTAAGCCACAGATCATTCAGCCTAACAGCTCTCGTAGTGATGTAATTACCTATACGACAGTTCAGGGCGATAGCGTACCTTCGGTTGCTGCTAAGTTTGGTATTTCTGCTGATACTGTTCGTTCTGCGAATGATTTGGGTAATTCGGATGTTGTTGAGCCTGGTCGCGCGTTAACGATCTTGCCTACAAGCGGATTACTCTATACGGTGGCTGCTGGCGATACTGTGGAATCAATTGCAAGTAAGTTTAGTGCAAACAGCGACCGTATTACTGCTGTTAATAACGTTGAGTTAAGCGGTATCACACCAGGGCAACGTTTAGTGATTCCAGATGGCATTAAACCAGCGCCGGTAGTCGTTGTAGCACCACGACAAAACCAATCGTTTAGTGGTAGTGGTGGCTCACAGTTGAATCGCAACTTATTTGCAACCGCAGGTAATCGTTACGCAGCGGGTAACTGTACATGGTACGCATACGAACGCCGTGCACAGCTTGGCCGTCCGGTCGGTAGTTTCTGGGGCAATGCTAACACGTGGGCGTCAAGTGCTCGCGCAGCAGGCTATTTAGTAGACCGTACACCTGAAGCTGGCGCCGTGTTGGTTGATCAAGCAGGCTACTTTGGTCACGTAGCGGTTGTAGAGCGTGTGCTTGAAAACGGCGATGTATACATTACCGAGATGAACAACTATGCATACGGTGGATTCAATAGGGTAAACGATCGAACGATTTCTGCAGGCCAAGCTGGTGCCTACTGGTACATTCACTAATAATAAGGGAGAGCTCGGCTCTCCCAATTCGTATCTGAGGTCAATTCAGTTACGAATCCCCATACACTAAAGCTCGACTGTCGTCTCGTGTGCCGTACTTAGTAGATGAATGGTGCTAATTACCTCTGTTATTACAGAGGTAATTGTGATAGTATGGTCTATAAGATTATGTTTGTTGATACTGCGAAAGTGTTTATTCAGGCTGGAAAGGGCGGCGATGGTGCCGTCAGTTTTCGTCATGAAATCTATGTCGATAAAGGAGGCCCTGACGGAGGTGATGGTGGCCGCGGCGGTAACGTCGTTTTTAAAGCAACCAAGAACTTAAACACGTTACTAGATTTTCGGTATAAGCCTGAGCTAAAAGCTAAGCCTGGTCAGAACGGTGCCAAGCAGAATAAGCGCGGCAGAAGTGGACAAGACTTCATCGTAAAGGTTCCAATGGGAACAGTAGTCAAGAAGGACGGTCGCATCATAGCTGACCTGACAATTGATGATCAGGAGGTAATTATTGCTAATGGTGGTGATGGTGGCTTTGGTAACGCACACTTTAAGTCGAGCACTCGTCAGGCACCAAAAATCGCTGAACTTGGTGAGGCGGGCGATCAGTTTGAAGCCGAACTTGAGCTTAAGTTGCTAGCTGATGTTGGTTTAGTCGGATTTCCAAATGCGGGTAAGTCAACTTTTTTAAGCGTGGTATCAAATGCCCGACCCGAAATTGCTGATTATGCGTTTACTACCTTAACACCTAATCTTGGTGTTGCCGATATTGATGACGGCAGTCTACTGATTGCTGATATCCCTGGATTAATCGAGGGTGCGAGCCAGGGTAAGGGTTTAGGTGATGCATTCCTGCGCCATGTGGAGCGTACCTCGGTGCTGCTACACCTGATCGATGCGTATTCAAACGACGTTGCAGCAGATTATGCCACAATTCGAAAGGAATTAGCAGATTATAGCCCCGAACTCGCAACTCGCCCTGAAGTGGTGGCGCTTACAAAGACCGAAGGCCTTGATGAGGATATTATAGCTATGCAGATAGAAGCAGCTAAAAAAGTAGCTAACCACGACCAGGTATTTGCCATCTCTTCATCTGCACAGCAGGGCATAAAAGAATTGCTGCGGGAGCTGCGCCGACAAGTTGTAACAGCTCGTGAAGCTGCAGAACTAGAAGAGCAAACCGACGATGAGCATGGTCAGGTTGCACGTATTACACTGACTGGTGAAGAGTTATCAAAAGCTTGGAGCGTTGAAAAGCTTGAAGACGGAGGCTATAAAGTTACAGGCCAACGGATTGAAAAGTTTGCCAGACGGACTGATTTTGAGGGTGGATATCAAAACATCAACCGCTTGCGTGACATCATGAAAAAGATGGGTATTACACACGAATTACGGCGCCAAGGCGCCCAAGGCGACTCTGTTATATATATTGGCGCATCTGATTTTACACTTGTAGAACAATAATTTTATAAAATATTTAAAAAGTATTGCAAATAAGCTTGTATGGGAGTATAATCCCATACAAGCATTAGTTGAGACGTTAAAATCTCCTATATGTGCACATTTACGCATTGAGGTACCTGCACGGGAAGTAAGTAGTTGATTGATTAGATCGACCACTGACTTCCCGTGCAGTAACGGGACGATGACTGGATGGAAACAGTCGGGAGCTTTACAAAGCAAGACTGGGACGCATCGTCTTGATGCTCTCTGACCATACCCTAACAACTCGAATAGAGGAGGACGCCATGGGCTTCAACCGTGGTTCCCCGATCATCATCAGCGAGTTCACCAACACCAACCAGAGGATCGGCGCCGGCGGCGCCGGCTTCACCTTCTGATCGCACGCTCGCGATCGGCGTAGGTGAAGCCGAGCCGATAAACCGGGTGGGGGCAGGGTTCGTCGCGGACACTGCCCCCACCACCCGCACTTCAATGCGTTTTTCTATGACTTGCCAAACCGCCTCCGGATAAGGCGGTTTTTTTGTTATGCTAAGTATATGCCCGGAACCTTTTTCTTTTACGACCTTGAAACCAGCGGATTAAGTGCTCGTACCGACCGCATAATGCAGTTCGCTGGCCAACGAACTGATATGGATTTAAATAAAGTTGGTGAACCAATCAATATATTGGTTAAACTGAACGACGATACATTGCCAAGCCCCGAAGCAGTCATGGTAACTGGCATCACTCCACAAAGCACCCAGGCGGATGGTTTGACTGAGGCCGAATTCGCCCAGTTCTTGATAGATGAAGTATTTACGCCTAACACTATAGCCGTAGGATTTAATAGTGTGCGGTTTGACGATGAGTTCGTGCGGCATTTATTTTGGCGTACGTTCCGCGATCCTTATGAATGGGCATGGAAAGATGGCCGATCGCGTTGGGACATACTCGACGCCGTTCGTATGACTAGGGCTTTAAGGCCAGAAGGCATTGAATGGCCAGTCGATAGCGAAGGTAAAGCCACTAATAGATTAGAGCTAATTACCAAGGCAAATGGAATTACTCATCAGAATGCTCACGATGCGCTGAGCGATGTTGAGGCACTGATTGATGTGACGCGTCTGCTTAAACAAAAACAGGCCAAATTATTTGATTACTTACTAAAGCTACGCGATAAAAAGGAAGTCCAAAAGCTAGTTAATCTTGATGATAAACAGCCTTTTGTATATACGAGTGGTCGCTACGACGCCACGTATCATAAGACAACTGTCGCGCTGCCACTTACATCAGCACCGAATAGCAATGTGGTGGTGTATGATTTGCGTCACGACCCGTCAGAGTTTATATTGCTTACTGAGGACGAACTAGCCAAACGCTTATTTGCAGGTTGGCAAGAGCGAAAAAGTGATGGTTTTGTAGCAATTCCTGTGAAAACACTACAGTATAATCGTTGTCCAGCGGTTGCGCCGCTTGGTGTACTCGAACAAGAGGATGGTTGGTCAAAATTAGACCTAAGTATTGAGCGCATTGAATCTAACAAAAAAAAGCTTCTAGCTCACCCCGATTTTGCTGAACGCATTCGTACGGTGATTGAAAAGCGGCCAGAATTCCCAGCTGGTAAGGAAGTAGAAGCGAAACTATACGATGGATTCGTCGATGGTGCCGATAAACTGCGGATCGAAACGGTTCGGAATGCTGACGCAAAAGCTTTGGCAGATTTTCATCCCAATTTTAATGACGAGCGGCTAAGCGACCTGTTGCTTCATTACAAAGCCCGTAACTATCTTACATCGCTAAGCGAGGATGAAGCAGGAGAGTGGGAAAAATGGCGGAGTGATCGGCTAACTAGTCAATTACCTTCGTATATGGCCTCTTTGCAGCGTCTGGCTCAATCGTCAAACGATAAAAAACGATTCTTACTCGAGGAACTACAACTGTGGGCAGAAGCAATCATGCCATATTCTGGCGAAGATTAAGAGACGCTGATTTCTTTTGAAGTAGGCAGAGAATTAATGTGCCTATGAAGTGGCCTAATAAGTGCCACTGTTAGGATAATGCTGTAAAATGCTAACATTTCTTGTGGGCTTAACGAAACAGCTTGGCCAGGTATGATGCCAAATAATAGGAACATTACTATAGTTTCGGGAATGTCCGCTGCAAGGCAAAAAATAACAAATGAGCCGGCTAGGCATGCATAAATAATATTTCGCTTCATTACATCGCACCTCTTTAGATTACTTAGGATTTTATAAAAATATACTCTCCTTAAAATCAAAAGGCAAGCATAGGCATAATAGAGGTACGGGCTGGGCAGGTGCAGCTGAAAAATGCTATAATGAGCTGTTATGTCGAATGTGATCAAAGTTGTTGGGGCTCGTGAGCACAACCTAAAGAATATCAGTGTCGAAATTCCAAGGGATAAGCTGGTCGTAATCACTGGTTTATCGGGGTCGGGTAAGTCAAGCCTAGCGTTCGACACCATCTATGCCGAAGGCCAACGCCGCTATGTTGAAAGCCTTTCAAGTTATGCCAGGCAATTCCTGGGGCTAATGGAAAAACCTGATGTCGATCAGATCGACGGTTTAAGTCCTGCAATTTCAATTGATCAAAAATCAACCAGCCGCAACCCCAGGTCTACTGTTGCAACCGTGACCGAAATCTATGATTACATGCGTTTATTGTTTGCACGCATTGGTGTGCCGCATTGTCCTGTTTGCGGCAAAGAAGTGTCACGTCGTACACCCCAGGCTATCATCGACGAGATTATGAAATTCGCGAGCGGTACTAAAATGATGCTGCTTGCACCAATTGTTAAAGACAAAAAAGGTGAATTTGCACACATACCAGAGCAGTACCGGCGGCTTGGTTTTGCTAGGGTTCGTGTAGATGGAGTTGTGTACTCGCTTGATGAATTTCCAGAGCTAGATAAAAAGTATAAACACTCCATCGAAATAGTCGTCGATCGTATTGTAATGAATCAAGACCAGCTAAGTCGTGTTACTCAATCGGTTGAACAGGCGCTTGATATCGCTGATGGTGTGGTTGAGATTCTTGATGTCGATGCGGACGAGACGCATGTTTACAGCCAGCGCTACGCTTGTATTGATCACCCAAACGAAGATATTCCTGAGCTTGAGCCTCGCTTATTTAGCTTTAACGCACCACAAGGTGCGTGTCCGGTTTGTACTGGCCTAGGCAGTAGGCTTGAGGTTGATCCGGATCTTGTATTTAACCCTAAACTTACGATTTCCGAAGGTGCTATCCGGCCATATAATCGCGTTAATTCAGATGCATGGTACATGAAAAAGCTAGCTGCTGTGGCTGATGCTCACGGCTTTAGTATCCAAACTCCAGTTGGTGAACTTTCGGCTGAAGCGCTAGAAAAAATTCTGTACGGAACGGGTAATCAAAAGTACACGGTTGAGCTAGGTAATGGCCGTAGCTACGATTCTGCCTACGAAGGCGTGATTCCTAACTTGGAGCGTCGTCATAAAGAAACCGACTCGGAATTTATGCGTAAAGACATTGAGCGCTTTATGCGCGAACGCAAATGTCATGCTTGCGGTGGCTCACGTCTTAAACCGGTCGTATTAGCAGTAACTGTTCACGGTCTTAACATTATGGATATCTGTAATCTTGGGGTTGATGAGGCTCTGGCACTATTCAAAGAACTGAAGTTAAACGACCAAGAGCAATTCATCGCTGCCCAGATCATGAAAGAAATTACCGCACGGCTTGGATTTATGAGTAATGTGGGCTTAACATACCTTGAACTGTCGCGTGCAGCCAACACATTAAGTGGTGGGGAAGCGCAGCGTATTCGGTTGGCAACCCAAATCGGCTCTGGGCTTCAGGGCGTGTTGTATGTATTAGACGAACCTTCTATTGGTTTGCATCAACGTGATAACGATAAGCTGATCGAAACTTTGAAGCATCTTCGTGATCTTGGTAATACCGTACTGGTGGTTGAGCACGACGAAGACACTATTCGTCAGGCTGACTATTTATTAGATATTGGTCCACACGCCGGTGTGCATGGTGGTGAAGTGGTGGCGCACGGTACGCCAGATGAAGTTGCTAAGGATCCAAACAGTATTACGGGTAAGTACTTAAGTGGTCGTGAATCAATTCCGGTGCCTAAAAAACGCCGCCAAGTTCAGGCTGATCGCAGACTTGTAATTCGTGGTGCGGCCGAAAATAACCTAAAGAACATTGATGTTGCATTCCCACTTGGCATAATGACTGTCGTAAGCGGAGTGTCAGGCTCGGGTAAGTCAACGCTGGTAAATGACATCTTAGCCAAAGAATTATCTGCTCGTCTGCACCGCGCGCAAACGGTACCAGGTAAGCACGAAAACATCGAAGGCATTAACCAGCTCGACAAAGCGATCATTATTGATCAGTCGGCAATTGGCCGCACACCGCGCAGTAACCCAGCTACCTATACTGGAGTATTTACACCAATTCGTGAACTGTTTGCTAGCACGCCAGAAGCCAACATTCGTGGCTACAAGGCAGGGCGATTTAGCTTTAACGTAAAGGGCGGTCGCTGCGAAAACTGCCAAGGTGACGGTGTGATCAAGATCGAAATGCACTTCTTGCCAGACGTGTATGTAACTTGTGATGAATGTGGTGGCAAGCGCTACAACCGCGAAGCACTCGAAATCAAATATAAAGAAAAGACCATTAGCGACGTACTTGGAATGACGATCGAACAGGCGGCTGAGTTCTTTAAGAACGTTCCTTCAATCGCCCGCAAACTTGATACGCTTGTTGATGTTGGGCTGGGCTATATCAAGCTTGGCCAACCAGCCACAACCTTTAGTGGTGGTGAGGCTCAGCGTATTAAACTGGCAAGCGAGCTATCACGCCGTTCAACTGGTAAAACACTCTACATTCTTGATGAGCCAACCACTGGTCTGCACTCTGCAGACGTAAAGCGTCTGCTAACTATACTAAACCAATTGGTTGAGGGTGGTAATAGCATGATTATTATTGAACATAATTTAGATGTGGTTAAAACTGCCGATTACGTTATAGACATGGGGCCAGAAGGTGGCTCTGGCGGTGGCATGGTCGTGGCCGAGGGCACGCCAGAAGAAATAGTTAAAGTATCTCCAAGCTTTACAGGAAAATATCTGAAGAGTCTTTTGTAGGTAATTGTTTATGATTAAGCTGAATGAACGTGCAATCGAAGAAGGAACGAGTGCTTATTTGCGATACTGCAACGGAATATGGATCATACAAGATCCAAGCCATGCTTCTGAGTTAATGGGTCAGGTAGACATGGCTAGCGACGAAGGTCTAGCAGAGGTCGTTGGTTGTGCTGAGGATTTGTTGCAGCATGGAGCACGAAAATTCCTTGAAGCAAGTCTTTCAGAAGAGATGGTAAGCCTTACGAATATGCGTGATAGGTACGCTGAAGTGTTTCCGCGAGCGAATCAATTACTAAAGACCGTCGTAGCTAATGAACGTGAAAGACTTGATGACATGAATCATGCTTACTGGAGACTCCGGCCAGCGGCATTCCTTCAGTCGAGTATATTTGTTAGTCTAGCTCATGGTAGTTACGATAAGATTACCACGATTAAAATGCTCGACGATTTTAAGCCCCATAGGGCACTTGGTAATATTCTTACTAAGAAACGTACACTAAGAACACGTACACTTGGTGCTGTTGGGCTGTTTGAGGCTACAAGTTAAAAATCTATATTTCGTAATTTAACCTATGGTTTAAATACATATACTTTTGATTATTCTCATGCTACTATTCAATTATGATATTGGCAGCGGTGGGTAGCAAGCTACATATATTTCGATTTTTTGTTATTTTTGGTGTCGCAATCTCTATATTTTTGCTATCCGCTCAAGTACTTGCACAGGATCCTACGCCATCTTGGATGAATGGCCAGGCAACGTTGCTACCAGATAGCGAACTTAAGTTAAAAACAAATAATTTTCATCAGTGTGAAATGCAAAGTGTAATAGTTGAGGGCGATCCTGCTACTACACAGCAGTGTATGGTGCAGGGCAAGAATCTGCGTATCGAGGATAGGCTGTTAACTATTGGGATTGGTAGTGACCAAAAACAATATAGAGTAAATGGTTTAGATGCCGGTAGTGTAGCGTCAAGACGCCAGTATATTATTCCCTCTACAGATATGGTTGTAACGAGGAATCAGTACAGCGGTAATAATTACAGTGGCTTTTTAAGTATCGAATCAAATGTAATAAAGTCACTAACACCTACGATAAATCCTTGGAATGCTTCGCGTGAGTATGATTACCACTACGCGCCTAATTTTGTACTTTCCGACTCCGATCATCAGCTTGAGGTAGGCCGAGGTTTTGGCTATTCACAAAATGGCCGCTGGCTCATAGTCGAATTGATTAACTACGGTATTGCACGTATTGATACTCAAAATAATTACAAAACCGAGCTATTTTCTAACTTAGCCCCTGGCTACGGCGAGGGTGCAAATCCTGTATATAGTATGACAATCTCTAACGATGGTAAGTATGTAGCTGTCGATACGAGCGTCTCGCCTTTTTATGTGTACAAAATTGATGATAACTGCACAAAACTTGTTGATCCTAGTCAGCCTCTTCACACGATTGGCTATCATGAATGTCCAAAAGTTGATTTAACGGATGTTATAGGTGTTCCAAATCAAAGTTGGTATCCGCCTAAAATAGAGTTTGAAGATACTGGATTTGAGCTTAAATATGTAAGAACCTACAGTTCAGATAGTGATTGTATACGAAGTGATTCAAGTATGACATGTGAAGTGTGGCGCACTATTCGTGCATCTGGTTATGCACCTGAATCTCTAAGATTGGATTATTTGGCACTGGGAGACTCATTCTCAAGTGGCGAGGGTGATACTGAAAAAGACTCAACTACAGGTAAAAAATATTATCGAGCTTATACCGATGTTGAGGAAAACATAGCGCTTAATGCACCACGAGAGAAGTGCCACATTAGCACAAGGTCGTATCCCTATC
>JALRBJ010000024.1:10194-10426 GCA_023257815.1 Candidatus Saccharimonadia bacterium
TTAGTTTTACCTCACCGAAGAAGTGGGACACTGTGGCTTGTAGTGGTGCTCAAGTATATGATGCTAATCAGGCGAGCAGCTCAACGTATAAAGGGCAAGGCAAAGGTGGTAGTGATGGTGATGTGCCTCGCCTTGATGGATATGATGCGTTAGCGCTCAAAAGCACAGCTCTCAATGAGTTTATTCCAGGTCGTCAGAAGCAGATTGAGTTTGTAAAGGCATATAAGCCAAA
>JALRBJ010000025.1 GCA_023257815.1 Candidatus Saccharimonadia bacterium
TAAACTAATAGCCTGCTTGCTATTACAACTTCCCCACCGACTGCTAGCGTGAGTAAATCGCAGCGAGGAGTAAGAAAATCCGTATGTATTAGCTAGATATTCAAGACGACGTGGCAAATGGTGTTTAGCCTCGCGACGCAAGATCGACTGAAGCTCTTTTCTGACTTCTTCTACGACAGAACTATCGGTAGTTGTTTCAGTTTGAGTAAGCGTAAGAATCAACTGATTAGCGTGACGGGCGAGTGAATGTCTGTTGCTGTATCTAACGTGCAAACTATGACTTTTCCCAATTTGCATACCATCACTAATGACAAGTTTCGGTCTTGTTTCAAGTAGCTCGCGTAACTGGCCACGTGAACTATTCACTAATCGTCTTGCCATAAAGAGCGGCATGTAGCTAGGAATTGAAATACGAAGCTGTCCGTTCGGTGCAACTGTTGCTTTCATGGCACGTGCAGACGCACTGCGGCGTACTGTGATGTCACCCAGGTCTTTATCGTTTATAGTTGGCATATTTAGCGTACGATAACACGATTACGCTGTGAGGCTGCTGGGCGTTCAATAGGCTTATGAAGCGGCGGCCTAGGTGACGAAGTCAAACGCTTCAAGACAGCCTTCACCTGAGTAGCAAACGTGTGTTTGCCACTGATTACAAGTGCCTGCTCGTATGATTCTGGCTGAGCAAACTGCTTCATTCGTTTTATGTAATCTGATTCTGAAATACCTGAACTTCGACGTGATCGTGATGCGGCAGTGTCGGTGTCTACCTGAACCCAAATGAATAATGTTTCGTAGCCTGCTTTTTTAAGAACTTTTACAAGCTCTTGACGATCAGCTTTTGATGATAAGGCGCTTTCTATAACGATTGAACTTTTGGTCTTGAGTGTTTCTGCCAAGATCTTTTGCATCATGGATCTGCCAGTTTTCTCATCTCGTGACAATCCAGTAAACATAGCCTCTTCTATAAAAGGTGTGTTAAATGTTTCGGCAAATTTCTCAGCAAAAAATGTTTTACCACTCCCTTGAATACCGATCACTACGATAGCATGGGGAGTTTCGAGTTTTAGCGATCTCATATATAGCAAGTATAGCAAAAAATTGTGTAGTACGCTTTAGTAGTCAGAATCGTTACCGAGTTCCAAGAGTGTTTTTACCAGTTCATCACGCTTTAAGTGTGATGTGTCAATCTGATTATGTTGAGCGATTACGTAGCCCTGAATGATCTGTTTTAAGTAGATAGCGTCTTTTCGCCAAAAGAAGTCGATTTCATAATGATCGGTTGAATTCATTACGCGACTTGATATGGTTAATGATCCGAAGATTGGGCCAGTACTGCAGGCTACGTTAAGGACATCTTCAATACGAATGCTTATAACGCTTGACGACCAAAAGAAAGTTCGTTTTGTAATCGTAACTTTAGTCCTATCTATAGTTACAGAATCGGGAAATAGGTTGATAGGTAGTATAACAGTTTGAGCACCAGCCAGAAGTTGGTGTGATTTTTTAACTATTTTGCGTAGGCCATCGCGTGAGTCAACCTTTGGTGCAACGGCACTTCCTTCTGCATCGATTGGTTTTGCTTGGTTGCCAAACAGTATTCTGTCTGGGTGTAGTACCGATATATCTTGTTTTAAGAACTCCTTTGTCACGTCATAGGTTCTGGTGGCGATTGCGCCCATTTTGCGACTTTGGCGCATCAGAAGCTCGTACGGACTGAGTTTTACCTTTAAGTCATCGGAAATTGGGGTCTGCTTTAATGACTCTTCGTCGTTCATCTCAGTAACCTCCGATCTGTGCTTCAATTATACCACCATCGTAGTGGTCTTTACAATCATTTCTACACTAACTATGAGGCATATTCTTTAAAGCGACTACCATTTCCTATTTGCTAACTACCACCCTATGTTATGCTAGTTATGAAATAAATCCGCCAAGTTCACCTCGCCTGGCTCGGGCAAATAAGAGGCTGCGGTTTCACTCTAAAGAGCATTGATTTATTGGTCGAATAAATTAATCAAACTATTCATTCTAGGAGAAAGTCGTATGAGTGAAGAAAAAAAGAGTCTAGGTGAGACTCACAAACAACACCGCGAGGCGTACTGGCCAATGCAAAATTGGCGAGCATGGGGCTCATGGTTTAGCTGGGGCTCGCCTGTTGGGCTTGGTCTTGGCTATGCGTTGGTAATCATATCAACGGGTCTCTTTATCTGGTTAATCCATCTTTAGGATAATTAGGTAATAAAAACATGTCGTGTTCAACACGGCATGTTTTATGTTGCTTATGTTTGGCAGAGCATCATGTATGAAGTTAGAACCAAACTACTACTGTCCGATTAAAACCTGTATCAGTTCATCTGCATTGCTTACGGTATATGTTGAGCCTTCATTTCGAAATTCTTCGGCAGAGCCGTAGCCCCAAAGAACACCAATCGAATCGATGCCGTGTACATTAGCAGCCTCGACATCATGCTTGCGATCCCCAATCATAACAGTCTTAGACTTGTCGCTGACATTCAGCCGATTCAGAACACGTGAAAGAATGATTTCCTTTTCTACTACCTCATATGATTGCTGTGCGCCAATAATATCAAAATATTTGAGAAGTCCAGTGCTTGTGAGAGCGTCCTTTGCGATATGCTCAATTTTGGATGTTACAACGGCAGTTATTTTTCCTGCTTTTTGTAATCCTTCGAGTAGTTCGGGAATATCGTCGTATGCTTTATAAAGTTTGATACCATCTTTTTGAAGTTTATCTCTAAATAGGCTGACAGCCTGATTCGTCTTGATTTCATCAAAACCGTAATAATCTCGGAAAGCATGTTCAAGTGGTGGCCCAACGAAACGACGTAAAGCAGCCTCATCTGCCTCGCTGACACCTAGCTCTGCAAGCGCAAAGCGCGCCGATTCAATGATAGATGTACCTGGATCACATAGAGTACCATCAATGTCAAAAAGAATAATGTCATAGGCCATAACCATATAATAACAAATTTGGTTCTATTTCCACGTTGCCTGAAGCAAAAATCAGAACCGGTTAACAGTTCTGATTTTCATAATTCCGATTTGGCAGGGGCACGTGGAATCGAACCACGATCTACGGTTTTGGAGACCGCTATACTAGCCGTTGTACTATGCCCCTGTACAGTCAGTAATTGTACCAGATTACAGGCATGTTTTGCCACTTAATCACTATAGCTCTGAAAACGTTTGGCAAATTGTAGTTATTCTAGATACTTTTAAGATGTAAAAGCCTTGTAAAAACCATAAGCACCTACGTATAATGACAACTAGATAAAACAAAAGGAGGCCGCTGGCACTTGCGTTAAAGTGCTCGGAACGTCAAATGAAGATATTGATGCTCGGGTGGGAACTGCCACCACACAACAGTGGCGGTCTGGGTGTTGCTTGTTATCATATGAGCAAAGCTTTAGCGTTGGCGGGATCTTCAATTGACTTCGTAGTGCCCTATTCGGCCGATCACCCTAATAGCTCCTTCATGCGGATACATGCAGCAACAGGACTAAAGCCGTTAGAGCGGTATGGTTTAGGAGCGTATGATAGCTCACGCTTTGCTAAAGATGCGTCAGAAAAGGCACCACAATCCTTAAATGGTATTCGTGATGTTCAAGCTCGATATGTTGAGTTTGTAGATGAGTTGGTGCGAGATGTTAAGCCAGATGCAATTCATGCTCACGACTGGCTCACTATAGAAGCAGGAATTCGGGCGAAGCAACGTACTAATGTTCCGCTCATTGTGCATGTTCATGCAACCGAATTTGATCGCGCAGGAAGTAACTACGGAAACCCACTCGTACATGAAATTGAAGAACAAGGTTTATTAATGGCCGACCGGATTATTGCAGTATCAGCGATTACCAAGAGCCTCATCGTACACCGATATGGCATTCCTGCTGATAAAATCGAAGTCATACACAATGCCTTTGACATAGCATCGCTTGGCGATCATAGCTATGATAATCGTACATACCGCTACTTAGAGTATTTGAAACAGGAAGGCTATACAGTTGCCGCAACGATTACGCGATTTACCATTCAAAAAGGCTTGATACATTTTTTAAAGGCTGCTGCCAGGGCATGCGAGCGATACGATAAGCTTGTTTTTCTACTAGCTGGTGATGGCGAGCAGCGCGATGAGCTGCTGCAGCTTGCGGCAGACTTGGGTATAGCCGATAAAGTATTCTTTACTGGATTCGTTCGTGGTCAACAGTGGCGAGACGCTTACTCGGTTGCAGATATATTTATTATGAGTTCGGTATCGGAGCCATTTGGTCTGACTGCATTAGAAGCTGCGCATCACGATAATGCACTTATCATCTCGAACCAATCCGGCGTTGGTGAAGTTTTATCAAATGTCTTTAAATATGATTTTTGGGATACTGATAGACTGGCAGATCAAATGATAGCGATTGCTATATCCGGGAGCCTTAGGCACGAACTGAAGAATAATGTGAAGTATGAATATACGCGTATATCCTGGAATGCAGTTGCGGAGCGCTGCATGTCACTTTACCGCAGTGTAAGCGTGAAGGTGGCGACGTGAGTAAAAAAGGCATCGTACTCTACCTGCATGTTCATCAACCATGGCGTGTTCGTGACTATTCAATATTCGACACGGCTAACCGTCACGACTACTTTAGTGATGCTAGTGAGACTGATCGCAATAACGGCAAAGTCTTCAATAAAGTAGCCGATAAGTCGTATAGACCGATGAATAAGTTACTTAAGCATCTACTGAATGAGAACAGCGACTTCAAATTGTCACTCAGCATAACAGGCACTTTTGTAGAGCAAGCCAGGCAGTATGCTCCTGATGTGCTAGATGATTTTAAGGATTTAGTGCGCACTGGTAAGGTTGAGATTGTTGCCGAAACATACCATCACTCACTTGCCTTCTTTTATTCACGTGATGAATTTGAGCGGCAAGTCGCAATGCATCGTGAGATGGTAGAGCATGAATTTGGAGTAACTCCCACTGCATTTAGAAATACCGAACTATCATACTACGATGAACTTGGTAAGTGGGCTGATCAAGCCGGCTATGATGCAGTCTTGACTGAAGGTTGGGATCCCGTGCTCGGCTGGCGTTCGCCTAATCATGTATATCGTCCACCAGAAACTAAACACGTAAAGCTACTTACTAAGAACTATCGTTTGAGTGACGATGTGGCTTTTAGGTTTGGTAATAAGGCTTGGGAGCAATGGCCCTTAAGTGCTGATTCGTACGAGCAATGGTTAGATGCAGCTCACCAGGACGGGCCATTGGTCAATCTATTTATGGATTACGAGACGTTCGGTGAACACCAATGGGAAGATACGGGTATATTTGAGTTTTTCAATCGCCTAGTTAACCAATGGTCGGATCGTGATGATGTAACTTTTTACACCGTAACCGATGCGGCTCGCTCATTTGACGCGGTAGATAACCTGTCGATGCCGCACACTGTTACCTGGGCTGATACTGAGCGCGATTTAAGCGCATGGCTAGGCAATAGCATGCAGCAAGAAGCTATGCGCTATATATATAATCTGGAGCACGACATTATTCGATCGGGTGATATGGCGCTGATTGATGACTGGAGGCGTTTACAGACATCTGACCATCCATACTATATGTGCACCAAATGGTTTCGTGACGGTGACGTGCATGCCTATTTTAGTCCCTACAAATCGCCCTACGATGCCTTCTTGTACTATATGAATGCTGTTCGTGATTTACGCTATCGTCTGATGGCTTACCACTCAAGTTCACATGGGAGTTTTTAATGGCACGTCCGATCGTACTATCAAACGGCGAACTACACGTTGGTATTAATAAATACGGTTTAGTCCATGATCTTTATTTTCCATATGTCGGGCTAGAGAATCACTGCGCGGGTAAGGATCTTCGCCACAAGGTCGGTGTTTGGGTAGATGGTTCAATAAGTTGGTTAGACGATGACAGCTGGAGGGTCGACAGCTGGACGGCCGAAGGTGCGTTAATTGGACATACGCGTGCTGTGCATGAACAGCACGGTATTTTACTTGAGTTCAGTGACACGGTTGACGCTGAAATGAATGTATTCTTGCGAAGTATCCATGTGGTTAATCTAGAAAATCGCAAGCGGGATGTGCGTATTTTTACTCATCAGGCGTTTGTGATTGGTGACTCGCGCAGCAATACCGATACAGCACAGTTCTTGCCCGATTCCCAGGCAGTACTTCACTATAGGGGGCGACGTGCCTTTGTGATTAGTGGCGAGCAGAATGGTCAGCCATTCGACCAACACGCAATTGGCTTATTTGGTATTGAGGGTCACGAAGGTACGTATCGTGATGCCGAAGATGGAAACTTATCTGGTTCAAACGTAGAGCATGGACGAGTTGATTCAACGCTTCGATTCGCCATGAGTTTAGATGCATTTGACTCAGGTAGACTGCATTACTGGATTGCTGCCGGTGTTTCAACACGTGAAGCGCTCTCTGCGCACAAAGTCATTCAAGATCAAGGTTTTAATCCGCGCTTACATTCTACTGCAGTATGGTGGCATGATTGGTTGTTGCCAGTTCACGCTGTAGCAGCCAAGTTGGACACGGAGCAGCGTAAATTGTTTACGCATAGTGCCCTTGTGGTGAAGGCTCACATTGACAAACGAGGCGCTGTAATTGCAAGTACCGATACAGCAATGCTTAACTATTCGCGTGATGCCTATGGCTACTGCTGGCCGCGTGATGGTGCATATGCGCTATGGCCGCTGATTCGGCTTGGCTACAGTGAAGAACCACGTCGCTTTTTTGAGTTTACGCGCCGCGGTCTTCACCAAAATGGCTATTTGATGCATAAATATCGAGCCGATGGAGCACTTGGTTCAAGTTGGCATCCATACGTTCATGAGCGTGAGAACTCACCGCCGATTCAAGAAGATGAAACGGCTCTGGTCTTATTCATGTTTGGTCAATTCTATAGTATTCAAAAAGACACTACCCTACTTGATGAATTTTACGATGATTTTGTTAAGAAGATGGCTGACTTCTTAGTCGGCTATATCGATAGTTCTACAGGTCTGCCGAAACCAAGCTATGACTTATGGGAAGAGCAATATCTTACAAGTACGTACACCACTGCTGTTGTGTACGGTAGCTTACAAATAGCCGCAGAAATGGCGGAAGAGTATGGAGATGCCGATTCGGCTGTAAAGTGGCGCGTTGCATCTGATGATATGTGTGCCAGTGCACATAAATATCTGTTTAATGAAACTCGCGGTCATTTTTATAAAGGCATCCATCTTCAAGCTGATGGATCGCGACGGTTTGATGAGACAATTGACCTATCAACCTTTTTCGGTGCGTATATGTTTGGTCTATTTCCCCTAGAGGGCAATGAGATTACGCAGTCGTTCAAAGCTATAGAAGCACTGTTCATGCAAGATGGATCGCTTGGTTTGCCACGGTATGAGGGTGATAATTATAATCGTAACTCTGATTCGGGCCAGGGTAATTATTGGTTTATTGCGAGTCTTTGGGTGGCTCAATATGCTCGCGAGGTAGGCAGTCTAACTTTACACGGCAAGATACTTGACTGGCTACACTCTAAAGTTGATACATCGCTCATGTTGGCAGAACAGATTAATCCTGCTACCTCTAGTGCGATTTCTGTGTCTCCTCTGGTGTGGAGCCATGCTGAGTATATGACAACCCAACTCGATAGTATTGATAGTACGCAGGATAAGCATCATGGCTAAGTTAGCTTCAATCATAGCCTCATCCTTTCAGCCAAGTTCCAAGGCAAAGAAACGCTTAATTACCGACTTTGCTGAGCAGGCTGGTATGGTTTATTTCGGATATGTGAGTCAGCGCAGTGACGATCATCATATAGTGCGCGGATTCACGGTGAGCACGCAGCACGTAGATGATCATTACTGTATTGGAACGTACGAGACGTATGACGTAATGTTTGTAGAACGTACCGATACACTTCGTTCGGGCAAAAGGCATTCATGGCATATACTTGAATTTGACCTAAAAACCACTGCAGATGTACCGCATTTTTTTGTAGAATCTTCTAGAGCAAATCAACATTCACATGAGCTATTAACAACTAAATATCATTCGATGCATCCTGTAGCTCTGGGTGTAACTACTCCGTATCCCCAGAAGTTTACATCGCATTACGCTGTATATTCCTCACCGGCTCATGTGGTCGCATTTGAGCGACTCTTCACACCAGATACAACAGAGGCTATGGCGGTGCACCTAAATGGCCTTAGCTTCGAAGTTACTGATCAGTCATTATACGTCTACTCCGAAAAAAGTCATCTTACTTCTGAATTACTTCATATGATGCTTGCGAACGGGTTGTGGTTAGCAAAAACAATAGATATAAATAGTCGGTTACTTTAGGGCGTAACCGACTATTGTGATTGGCATATTAGCCCTTGCGAGCTTTAACTTCGTTGCGGCCAAGATTCTTTTTAGTCTCGGTGTAGAGTGCGTGCTTACGAGCGATTGGATCGTATTTTTTAACTTCTAATTTATCTGGTGTATTTTGAGTATTCTTAGTAGTGTAGTATGTACGGTGACCACTTAGTTCGCTCACTAAACCGATTAGCTTTCGCTTTGTGTTCTTCTTTGCCATCTCGTTCTCGTTTAAAGCTTATTATTAATTCTTCTCATCATTATAGCACATTCTTTATAAAAATGCTAATAGCGTAAACCTGGAGCCATCGTCGGGGCTTGAACCCGAGACCTCATCCTTACCATGGATGCGCTCTACCAACTGAGCTACGACGGCACGACCTAACCAATTTTAACAGAGATAAAACCGGCTGTCGATAGATACAAAAAATGCTCCTATGGAGCAACGTATGCATGGTACTGGGGGTAGGATTCGAACCTACGAAGGCGAATGCCGACAGATTTACAGTCTGTTGTGTTTGACCGCTTCACTACCCCAGCAAAGCCATGGATTTGGAGCCGCTTCACGGATTCGAACCGTGGACCTACTGTTTACAAAACAGTTGCTCTAACCGGCTGAGCTAAAGCGGCGTACCTGAGTAATTTTACAGAATTACTTGCTATTTTTCAATACTCTAAGAGGGCTTGTTACATCATTACGCGACGTGGTTGCTTGACGCGCTTGGATTGGCCTTCCGGAATGATTAACTTAGCTGCTTGTTCTCGCAAGTCTATCGAGAGTTCGGTTTGACCTGCACGGTCGTAAGCGTCTGCCAAAATAGTCAGTGTCTGAGGATTTTTTTCAAGCTCAACAGCACGCTCAAGAGCTGTTATCATGCGACGAACATTGCCTAGTT
>JALRBJ010000026.1 GCA_023257815.1 Candidatus Saccharimonadia bacterium
GATCAAGCAACAGATTGCTGAAGGCATCAATCCAGAATCTATCGTAGTAATTGCCAGACGTCATCATGAACTAGTAGATTTACTGCCGTATTTTGCAAACCAGGATCTGCTAGTGAACTATGAACGGCGTGATAATGTACTTGAGTCGGAAATAATTGTTCAGCTCGATTTGCTAGCAAAAATCGTATGCCACATAGCTAGCGGTAAGATAGACCAAGCCGATGCCTTGTTACCACGGCTATTAGCTCATCCAGCTTGGCAGTACGATACCTCACTTTTATGGCAATTAAGTATCAATGCCCATAAGCATCATGGGGGATGGCTTGAGCAAATGGCTACCACGCCTGCATTTGTTCCACTCTTTGAGTGGCTTACTGAGACTGCCCAGCTTACACATGTCCAGCCGATGGAACAAGTCGTTGATCACCTTGTGGGCGTACCACTTGATGACAGTAATGACACATTCCAATCACCACTCTACGAGTATTTCTTTTCAGACAATAAGCGCAGCGAACAACTTGAAGAATATATTGGGTACCTAGAAGCGCTCAGAAGCCTGCGCGCTAAACTACGTGAATACCTTCCAAATCAGCAACTGACCCTGCAAGATTTTACTAATTTTATTGATCTTCACAAGCGACTTGAGAGTACTATCACTCATGTACGCCGTCGGTCAGATACAGCCCAAGCGGTTAATCTTATGACGGCTCATAAATCAAAAGGCTTGGAGTTTGACCACGTATACATTGTTGGCGCTATTGATAGCTCATGGGGTGAGCAAGTTCGGCGGCGCGCGCGATTAATTAGCTACCCCGAAAATCTGCAAATCCGTCCAAGTGGCGATACGTTCGACGAGCGACTGAGATTGTTCTTTGTAGCCATGACAAGAGCTCGAACCACGCTTGCGATTAGTTACTCGACGAGCGATACAAATGGCAAATCCACGCTGCCTGCTAGTTTCTTAGTGAGTGACCAGTGGCAACCGATTCAAGCCGAGATTCAAAAGACAACGACACAGAGTATTGATCAACTACAGCAAGATTGGTATCAGCCGTATGTTACACTAGCGCCGAATGATATGAAACAATTGCTAGCTCACACGCTAGAAAACTACAAATTGAGCGTTACCCACCTTACATCATTTCTTGATATCAGTAGGGGAGGGCCAGAATATTTTCTTGTAAATAACCTGTTACATTTTCCAAAAAGCAAGCACCCGAGCGCCGTCTACGGCTCAGCTATCCACGATACTCTGCAGCGAGCTCACGGTCACCTAACAGCCACTAGTAAAAGAAAACCAATTGAAGATGTCTTGCAAGACTTCGAGCAAAGTCTTGCAAACTACCGTCTGCCAGATACCGAACTGCAAGCCTACACCCAGCGGGGAATGGCCAGTCTAAGTGCATTCTTAAAAGCCAAATATGATACTTTTGCCGAACAGCAAAAGGTAGAGCTTAATTTTGCATACCAGCAGAGCCATGTTGGCTCAGCGCTTATTACTGGTGCCCTTGATTTGGTTGATATTAGCGAGAAAACTCGTGAAATAACCGTTACAGACTACAAGACCGGTGCCCCTTCAGCGAAATGGCAAGGTAAGACAGATAGTGAAAAGATCAAGCTGCATAAGTACCGCCAGCAATTGCTATTTTATAAGCTGATGTGTGAGAATTCACGTGATTACGCTAACTACATTGTAACAAGTGGCGTACTACAGTTTGTTGAACCATCGCCTAAAGGTAATATTTATGAGCTTGAGCTCTCATTTCAACAAGACGAGCTTGATCAGTTCGCTAAGCTAGTCGAGCGAGTTTATGAATTGATAGTTGGCCTAAGACTGCCGGACGTAAGCGCATACTCCAATGACTACAAGGGACTACTGGCATTTGAAGCTGATATCATAGATGGCAAGTATTGACTTTACCTTATAAATACGTTACTATAGTATTTACATCAGTTGAGCGGTGGCAGATACAAAATCAGTGATTCATTCGTGGTTTTATATCTGCTACGGTTCCTGAGTGTACATTAACGACAGGAATTGTAGTCATAAACCTCCCTCGCGCAGGGAGGCAGCTGGAGCCCCTTAAGTGTCTGGTGCTTCCCGAGCGCCGGCGCCAGTCACTTCTGCGCAGGCTCCGGGGGCGGTGGCATTTTAAGTACGGGGACGTGCCACCGCCCATCTGACCTACGAACACAGTAACGGGAGCTCTGGTGCCTCCTTATCCGACGGCGGACGGACTGTGTTCATACCCTGCGTGCACTATAAGCCGATAGTGTACGCACGAAGGAGTGCGGGATTCGCTTCCCCCGCAGGTCTCGCACTCCTTCTTAGCTTCACTCGTAGACGGGACTTCCGAGACGAGACGATCCACTTCTATCCCCAAGGGGGTGAGTGTAATGTTCAAGACCGAGGGCAAAAAGGTCAAGACCGGCAACTACGACGTCGAGGCGACGTGCGAGAAGGGTCACACCTACTACAAGAAGCGTGGTGACATCAACTCGTACTCGTGCCCCTACGCGCACTGAGAACATCGGGGGGCGGCTTCGGTCGCCCCCCAGGTGACACAATTCCTGTTGTGTCTCACAGAGTTCATGAATGAAAATTATTTCGTGACATCTGTGAGGCATTTTATTTTTGCTCATTTTATGGTATGATCAAGACTCTATACTTATGCTAAATACCAAAAGGAGTCTTCTATGTCCATAGACCACTACCAACCACCAAAAGTACTTGTTGACGGTGAGTATGTAGGGCTTCCACCTGACGGAACCTACGATGTCGCTACAGGCGAAATTATTCAACCTGCCGATCCAGCACCAGTAGTTCAAAAATTAGTAAAGCACGTTCAACGCACAACCGGCTATTGGGGTCCGGCTGTTTCTCGTAGAAGCCAAGATAGGCGATTAGAGACTCCCGAGGATCTTAGTTACAGCGCATAGACATGAGTTCATTCTGGCACGATTTACCGCAACCATTCTTTGTTTTGGCTCCAATGGAGGCGGTAACCGACGTTGTATTCCGCCACGTAGTAGCAAAAGCAGCCGCACCTGACCTCTATTTTACCGAATTTACCAATGCCACAGGCTGGGTACATGCTGGTGATAAAGCAATTGGTGGACGACTTATTAAAACAGACGACGAGCAGCCAATCGTCGCCCAACTATGGGGCAGTGTATCTGATGATATGGCAAAACTAGCGCTTCATTGTAGGAATTTAGGCTACCACGGTATAGACATCAATATGGGATGCCCTGATGCAAGTGCAGTAAAAGCGGGTGGTGGCGCCGGCATGATTCGTACTCCAGAATTAGCCGCCGAAATGATAGTCGCGGCGAAAACAAACGGACTACCAGTAAGTGTTAAAACCCGTCTTGGTTATAGTTCTGTAAATGAATGGCGTGATTGGCTCACACATCTGCTCAGGCAAGATATCGTTAATCTCACAATTCACCTGCGAACTAAAAAAGAGATGAGTAAAGTACCGGCACACTTTGAACTGATTCCAGAAATCATTAAGCTACGTGACGAGATTGCGCCTAATACTCTCCTTACTGTCAACGGTGATGTAGAAGATAGGAGGCAGGGTCTTAAACTTGTGACTGAAAATCCAGGCCTCAATGGCATTATGATTGGCCGCGGAATCTTCCATAATCCTTTTGCATTTGAGCACGAGTCAGCCGTGCATGACCGAGATGAACTTCTTGACTTACTGCGGTTACAGCTTGACCTTTATGATACGTATTCTCATCTCACGCAAAGGCCATTCGACACCTTAAAGCGTTTCTTTAAAATCTATGTCAACAGTTTTGATGGTGCTGCTGAACTACGCGATAAGCTGATGCATACAAAAAGCACAGACGAAGTCCGCGCCTTACTTGCTACACATCAATAGGTAAGCGAAATACCACTTGCAGTGACCCATCTGTCAATGCCATTAGTGTTGCGATCGTAATCATGACTCTCGCCGTGATAAAGCGCCACCTGTCAATATACTCTGAGTCCTGAGGTAGAAGCAAAGCTGCAAGCTCCTTTGAGCGCCACACGTCATAACCAAATGCCTGCATTCCGTTATGACTATCGGCAAATCGATTTGAGGCAAATGTCGTACCAGGTACAAAATTCACGATTACCAACTTCTCGTTGTGGGTACCTGTAAGAGTTGATACGCTACCTGGTGCTTTCTCTTCAAGTAGAGGGAGCAGTTCATTATTCTGTGCAAAATAATCATTAGCATGAGCACCAAGCACAACCGATGCACCCAGTACGCGTAAGTAATCATCACGCACGAAATCTTCGGCAAGGATTGCTCGCGTAAGACGCTTGCTGTCTTCGACCAATCGTGGCTCGCTTATACACTCAAGTACCTTTGCTACGCTATCTATGGCACCACATCCCACACCACCATCTGCGTGGTCACCATTATCGCGGTGACCGCCTGGCGTCAGTCCAAGTCGCAAATAATTATTGAGCATAGACTCAAAATCACTCAGGAATGTTCCGCGTGTAAGATCATCACGGTCAACTCCTAAGCGATATGCAAGGGCAGCACCTGTAGCTCCACCAGGAACCTGCGGCCCTAATTCAGCTTCATTGAGCCCAGGATCGTGACGTCCGTCAATACAACGAGTCTTAGCCTTAGGGTTTACGACAACATAATAATCATCTAGCGTTTCAGCGATACTTGCCAAATCGAGAGTCGTGTCATTAGCACTTACTGAACCATTCCAATGGCCATTCGATAGCTTACCCGCTTGTACAATTCGAGTCATCTGGTTTTTCCTCTTTTATTTTCTAGTGTCTTTGGCGACGACGCAGGCCGGCAACGTTCAGACGAACTTGATGACGGTCAACTAATGCTGTTGCTTTTTCTAAATCAACACTTGTCTTAGCGTTCTTTTGCATATCAAGTGCTTTAGCAAGAGCGGCCTTACTCTCGGCCTCAACGATATCGTCTCCGTGGTCGGCTTCATCCACAAGCACTCGTACTCGCTTGCCTGTAATTTCGATCACGCCGCCAGATATCGCAAAATATTCCAGCTTACTATCACTATCACCGCGCTTATACCTAACAGCAATAGCGCCAGGAATTGCCACACTTACCAGTGGTTCGTGATTTTCAAACACACCAATCGGGCCAGCTGCCGTCGGCAACATAACCTCGTAAACGTCTTGGTCTACTTTTACGCCAGATAATGTTACTAATTCAAGCTTCACGCTTTATTAGTCCTTTTTCTCGCTTAATGGGCCACCAGCCATATAGAACCAGCTTTCAGGCTTGTCATCATACTTACCGTCTAGAATGTCTGCAACATCCTTAACAGTATCTTCAACTTTGATGTAAACACCATCATTACCAGTAAACTGAGTTGCCACGAAGAATGGCTGTGCAAGGAAGCGCTGCAAACGTCGAGCACGGTTTACAACCTTCTTCTGTTCGTCACTTAGTTCATCCATACCAAGAATCGCAATGATATCTTGCAAGTCTTTGTACTGCTGCAAGATTCGCTGAGCTTCACGTGCAACCTTATAGTGTGTTTCACCAACAACTTCAGGGTCAAGCATAGTAGAGCTTGAATCAAGCGGGTCAACCGCAGGGTAGATACCAATTTCTGTTAGGGCACGGTTCAGGCTGATGGTTGAGTCAAGGTGAGCAAACGTAGTTGCCGGAGCAGGGTCGGTAAGGTCGTCTGCAGGCACATACACAGCTTGTACAGAGGTGATTGAGCCTTTTTTAGTTGAGGTGATTCGTTCTTGCAAGGCACCCATTTCTTGCTGCAAGTTAGGCTGATAACCAACCGCACTTGGTAAACGGCCTAACAGGGCAGATACTTCGGCACCAGCCTGAGTGAAACGGAAGATGTTATCAACAAATAGAAGCACATCTTTACCTTCGTCACGGAAGGTCTCAGCCATAGCAAGACCAGTCAAAGCTACACGTAAACGTGCTCCTGGTGGTTCGTTCATCTGGCCGAATACAAGCGACGTCTTATCAAGCACGCCGGCTTCTTTCATCTCGTGGTATAGGTCGTTACCTTCACGGGTACGCTCACCAACACCGGCGAATACAGAGTTACCGGAGTGGAATTTAGCAATGTTGTTGATTAGTTCCTGAATAAGAACGGTTTTACCCACACCAGCACCACCGAACAAGCCAACCTTACCACCCTTAGCCATTGGAGCTAGAAGGTCGATCACCTTAATACCAGTTTCAAGAATTTCGGCCTTGTTTGACTGCTCGCTCAATGCAGGAGCTTCGCGGTGAATTGATGCCTTGGCGCCTTTTGGCGCTGGCTTACCGTCAATCGGCTCACCAATCACGTTAAACATTCGGCCTTGGGTTTCTTTACCAACTGGCACACTAATTGGCGCGCCCGTAGCAACAACTTCAGCACCACGCTTCAAGCCATCAGTACTTTGCAAGCTAATTGCACGTACCGTTCGCTCATCAAGGTGCTGCGCAACTTCTAAGGTTACAGTTTTGTCGCCATGTTTAATTTCGAGTGCATCGTAAATTGCCGGTAGAGTGCCTGCGGCAAATTCTACGTCAACCACAACACCCACCACTTGGGTTATTGTTCCGTTCTGCTTAGTCATCAGTTCCTCCGTTCTGTTCGATATAATCTTTTAATTCTGCAATAAACACCAGTGCCTTCTGTATTCCTTCTTTGCGCACGTTCTCATCTTCATTAAGCCTAATCTTGTCAAAAAATTCATCAGTCTGAGCAATAATATCAGCTCTTCGTTCAGGTTCTACAGTATCCTGCAATTGTTGCCGCACTCCCACGGCCACATCTCCTGTAAGTTTAACAGGACGAACTTCTCGCCATTGAATCCCCATAGGCACCTTGCGTCTCTCGCTCATTTCATTGCCTCCGCACCGCCGCTGATTTCTGCTAACTCCTGGGTGATTGATGCTTGACGCGCTTTGTTCATGGCAAGCGTTAGATCATCAATCAAATCACTGGCGTTATCCGTTGCGTTTTTCATAGCCAGCATACGCATGCTGTGCTCACTCGCACGAGCGTCCAGGAATGCCTGGAACAACTGTGCATTTATCAAGCGGTACACCACGCTAGTTAGTACGGTCTCTGGATCTGGTTCGAATAATGCCTCGTGAAGCTTATCATTCTCTGGCGCGTCCACGCTGCCGGCCGGCAACAATCGCTCGGTCTTGGCAATTTGCGTCACACTCGATACAAATTCGGTATATACCATGTCAACCGCATCGATTTTACCTTCAATAAACAAGTTATACGCACTGTCCAAGGCAGCTCGTAGTTCGTGGCCTTCTAGCTGATCAGGTAAATCTTCGTAAGCACCAATCAGCTCGGCATCTTTAAGACGAGTTACAAAGCTTGTGACTTTACGTCCAACTGCGATCGTACTTGTTTTAATGCCAGCTTTATCATCTGCCATAAGTTCACGAATGTACTGTTTAGATATATTCGTGTTATACGCACCAGCTAAGCCTTTGTCACTCGCAACTACGATGAGGAGACGTTTTTTAATCGTGCGGGCTTCAAACAATGGGTGATCCTTAGTTTCACCCTGCTGGGCGAGGTGGGCTAAGATTTCACGAGCAGTGTTAGTATACGGTGCAGTTGCTTTAGTTGCATCTTGCGCACGGCGCATCTTACTCGCTGCCACCATCTGCATAGCTTTCGTAATCTGCTTGGTATTCTTTACCGAGCGGATACGACCTTTCAGCTGACGTTGACTAGGCATCAGTCTATACCATCCTCAAATTCGTCATCAGCAACAACGCGCAGACGAGCAGTACTATAATGACTTTCAGCTTCTTGACTCTCAATAAGAGCTTTTGCAGCTTGTGCCAGTCCAGCGATACCCTCAGGAGATAACCTACGAAGAGCGTCAAGTATATCCAGCCTGTCTTGCTTTGTGGCGAGTGGATCGAGTCTCTCTTGAGTTGCCATTATTTAGCCTTCAAAGCCTTTCGCAGCAGATGTAGCAGCCTTTTCAATCAATTTGGCAGTAGTAGTATCTTTTTCGACTTTTTCTGCGCCCTTATTAAGCTCACGCATAGCGTCTTTACTGTCAGTCCAAAGTTTAGTAAGCAGGGCAGCCTGAGCATCTTTAATTTTGTTAGCTGGCACAGTATCGAATAGGCCTTCGCTTACAGCATAAATACTCGCAACTTGTTCCCAAATACTAGCAGGTTGGTATTGAGCCTGTTTTAGAAGCTCAGTTAAGCGTTGACCACGTTCAATCTGAGCACGAGTAGATTCGTCAAGATCACTACCAAACTGTGCAAAGCTAGCAAGTTCACGGAACTGGCTAAGACCAAGCTTTAGGTGACCTGATACGGATTTAACAGCCTTGGTTTGAGCATCACCACCCACACGACTCACTGATAGACCAGCCGAAATCGCTGGGCGAATACCTTGGTTAAATAGGTCAGTTTCCATAAAGATCTGACCATCGGTAATCGAAATTACGTTGGTTGGAATGTAGGCCGAAATATCGCCAGCCTGAGTTTCAATGATTGGTAAGGCAGTAAGACTACCAGCACCAAGATCATCTGAAAGTTTAGCTGAGCGCTCTAGCAGGCGAGAGTGCAGGTAGAACACATCACCTGGGTAAGCTTCACGTCCTGGTGGACGACGAAGGAGTAAGCTCATCTGGCGGTATGCAACCGCGTGCTTTGTAAGGTCATCGTAAATCATCAGAGCATGCTGCTTGTTGTCACGGAAATATTCACCCATGGCAGTAGCGGCATATGGTGCAAGGTACAGCATAGATGCCGGGTCAGCCGGACCAGTTGCCACAATGATGGTTTGATCCATCACACCTTCTTGCTTAAGTCGCTCAACTAATCCGGCAATCTTAGAAAGCTTTTGGCCAATCGCAACATAAATGTTGATAACACCAGTTATTTCACGAGCTTGATTGATCATAGTGTCGATAGCAATTGCAGTCTTACCGGTTTGGCGGTCACCAATAATAAGTTCGCGCTGACCGCGACCAACGGGGAACATGGCGTCAATCGAAACAATACCAGTCATAAGCGGCTCGTGCACCG
>JALRBJ010000027.1 GCA_023257815.1 Candidatus Saccharimonadia bacterium
GTTGTTATCTCCTTCAGTAGGTAGGTTTATTTAATTTCAATTAAAAATACAAGCTAAGAGGCTCATGGTGATAGTAACTAGCAAAAACCTCTTTTGTGGTAGTTTTAGTATACCAAACAAGTAGTAATTCACAAACAACCATAACTACACAAGCTACAATTCTATGGCTATTTGCATATACCTATTACTTTCATTATAAACTTTATAGTTCTATTTGTCAATATATCCTCGTTACAAAAACGACGCTAGAGTGAGCGTCGTTTTTGTAACATAGCGATGAAGATTCAGTTCTAAGCAGGTGGCTGCTGGCTATTCTCTGACGACAACGGCCCATCAGCCGGAGTTTGTATCGGAATACTGCGTGGCTGTTCAAACAACGCTGGTTCAGGCTGAGAAACTACCTGGTTAGGTGTTTCAGGTTGAGCAGGTACCGCAGGCTGGGGCTGAAGTAAATCCGGAGCTACCGTTTGTACTGCAGTAATCGATGGCTGAAATTGCTGCGGCTGATTCGAGGCCACTTGTGCTGGCGCTGACTGGCTAAATAGCTGTGCTGGCGGAATGGCAGCTGGCACCATCTGCGCAGGTGCACCCGGCAGTATCGGCTGTAGCTGACCGGCAACTACTCCCTGCACCATCGCATTGTGACCACGCTTGTGGCGTGCGATAAAGAATACACTCAGCCCAATCCCCGTCAAGGTGACAACCGCTGCGATTACTACTGGTATTACTGGAAAGTCGTCAATATTTTCACCATTAGCAATCCGCGTTTGAGCGATTCCTGTAAGTTCAGCAACACGCGGATGATTTGGATATAGTTCTTTTACCTTATTGAAATTTACAAGAGCTTTTTTATATCGTGCTGTATAGAACTGAGCAATGGCCTGATTCCACACTTTTTGCGTATCACTCACGGTAAAGTTAATCGATTCCTTGGTGGCAAGTTTCTTGAAATCGTCAATATCGCGAACATAATTGAGCGTACCATCGCCCGCACCGCCTGGATCAACGGCATACGTAGCTATTCCCACGACTGCACCTGAATCGTCGAAAGCCGGACCGCCACTATTGCCGTGACCAATCTCTGTATCGGTTTCTATTAAGTTATGATCGCCGGTATCTTTTTTCTTTGACGACACCTTGCCAGTCGTTAATGTAGCGGCAGTTTTTGTTTCACTTACAATACCATTGCCCGAACCAATGCCAGGGAACCCCATAATGTTCAAGTTGCCGCCCTGAGAGATCATTCTTTGGTTACCAAGTCGAACCATTGGATAATCTGCATCTTTTATTTTAATGATTGCGACATCGGATTCTGTATACTTGCCAGAGACGCTAGGCATAATCAAGCCACCGTAATCTGCGCCTACCAATGTAGCTTTCTCGATAGTATCTTCGGCAGCATATTCTTGTTTTTTAGAAGTCGTTTCTATTAATTTCTTAATGTCAACTTGTTGCTCACCAAGCCCAACCAATAGATTCTGCTTAGCATTTACAAAAGCAAACCGGCTTTCAGGAAGATCGTAGAGATTCTGAAGAATAATCTTGGCAACTTCAGTTTGTGATGTAGCACCCGCGATATCCGCCTGCGTAGTACCAGACATTCGTATCAGATCCTGTATAGGAACTTGGTTGCCTTGCTGCATAGCATCAAGAGCATAGGTAACGATTTCGTCACGAGCATCAATAACCGCGACGTGCCCATTCGTAGCTATATAGCCATCACCACTAACAATGAATCCGCTACCAATCCCCCCGGCCACATGATCCTTCAATACTACTCTTCCATCAATCGCAAGATCACCAACCATAAGGTTGTATATCTTTACAACAGCCGGTCCATACGTAGCACCAATGCGTTCAGCAGCCGTATATTCAGGCATAGCCGCACTTGCATTAGCCACGCCAAACAAATGATCAAGAAGCGTTAGAGATTGGCCATAACGAGATGAGACAGCGTTCGAAACCGGAGCAGCAGCCTGAAGTCTGCTAGATACTGTAAAGCCGTTCATTAAGCCTTCGGCCGTTTGATTACCATTTACCCCGCTTGATGTAATGACCGTCAGCGGACTGCCATTGACTAATCCTATGTAGGTTGTGAAACCGAACACCAAGTTTACACCTGAATCTGATGCCTGATACGTCCATTTGGTCTGCAAGAACCGAACACCACCATAGACACGTTGGTCTGATGTACCCCGAGTGAGCTTGTCTTTATTGGGCTGCTTTTCAACAATATAGGCTTTCTCTAACCCAACTAAATCACTACTAACTGGCTTATCGTTTTGATAATAAGTAAGTTTTAACGAACTACTATCTTGTGGCTTAATACGTTGATCGGATAGGCGAATAACATTGTAGGCTCTCGTTGAAGCAAGCTCGTTGCCAACGTACAGCTCGCCGCTGGTTGCATCAACTCCGCTTCCGTAGTAACGCTTGGTATCATATGAAATTCCAAATCCGTAGGTTGAGGCAAGCTTTATCTTGGTCGGTTGACTACCTGGCGATCCAAATACATCGGCAATGCTTTGAGCGGCTAGACGGCTAGAGGCGTACTCATTATTTGTATAAATAACCACACTATTAATAACGGCTATGCCCAAGGCCAACGAGGCCACTAAAAGCGCGTAATGGCGCTTACGATATGGCTTATGATGAGCATGCGTTACTTTGACCTGTTTTACCTTACGGTCTGATTTGACTGTCTTTTTCATACACTACCTAAAAAATGGCTCCCACCTTTTGTCGTTCTTAGGCGAATCATATCACGCTTACGCTTATAGTGTCTATGATTTTATTGAAGAAACAAGCGCCGGAACTTTTAAAAAATCATCGATTAGTGTCTGGCGCAAACCACCGTTATACAACGCGGCGGCCGGATGGTATAGTGGCACGATCAGCCATTCATGTGAAGTTCCGTCATGATATTTCACTTTTTTACGTACTGCATGACCGTGAATCTGACTTATACGAGCAGTTGGTAAGAAAAATTCCATACTGTGACGTCCAAGTGTAACGATTACTTTTGGATCAATGATTTGTAACTGATGTGCCAAGTACGGCCAAAAAGCCTGTTTTTCCTCTGGAAATGGGTCTCGATTACCTGGTGGGCGATACTTCACAATATTGGTGATATACACATCACTGCGATCCATACCAGCAGCAGCTAGCATTTCGTTCAAAAAGTTACCAGCAGCACCAACGAATGGCTTACCCTGTTCGTCTTCATTTTTACCAGGTGCTTCGCCAATAAACACGATGTCGGCATTTGGGTCACCGTCGCCCATTACAAGCTGTGTTGCTTGGCTTGCTAGGTCTTGGCAAACTTCCCTTTCAATGATCTGTTTGGCAAGTTGTTGAATCTGATCGCTCTGTGACGCCATCAAATGAGCAGAGCCTATTTGATTGATTTTTCGACTAGGAAGTCTCGTAAGGCGTTAGCTGCTTCCTTAGGACTCGTCTCATCACTGTGCTTTTCAGAGTTTGATTCAAAATCTTTCTTTGCATCTGAGATCTTATCCTGTACAGCATATGTTTTATCTCGAAGCGCTTTGTATTGATCGTACTGTGCACCGTAAGGATCGCTAATCCCAGCTAGCTCAGTTGCGATGCCAGCATACTCCTCGTAAGCTGATTGTACTGTGCCAATGAATGTCTTGTAGTCCGCATCTGGTAGATCCTTTACAGCCTTTAGACTATCTGAACAGTTTTTTAGTACAACAGCAATCGCACTTGCAGTAGTAGCATCTTGGGCAGCCTTACAACCCTTCAAGGCAGAGCGTGAGTTTTTAAGTGATGTAGCAAGATTTGAGGTATACGTTACATAGGCAGCGAGTTTTTTATCAAACGCATCATAGAACTTCTTCCCATCACCTACACTGACGGCCTTTAGCTTACCAAGTCGCTCATTCTCTGACTTGATTTTTGCAATATCTTTTTCAATACCACTCATATCGTTGTCGAATGTTGTATCGGTGCTTGAATCAACACTATAAGTAAGTGAAGATGCCCCTGACACTAGTGACGAGTTCGCCGAAGAAACATTGTCGTACTGCCTGAGAGCCGCTTGATAATCTGCCTTTGAAACAGACAGCAAGGCTACCATTAAGATAACTACAGCAATCACTACTATAAGCAGTCCAACAGCCGAGGCAACACCAATAATAATCAGATTCTTCTTGTTGCTCTTTTGTGGTGGCAATTGTGGTGGCAATGCTGTCTGAGGTGGCTGTACTACTGGTGTAGGTACTGGCGCTACCGGATTAGTTGTAGTATTTTGTTCTGTATTTTGATCCATCTTGATCTCCCTGATGTAATTTCGTTCTACCATAACTATAGCAAATAAGATTCGTTAGCGGTGAATCTTATTATCATTTTGGGTTAATAGTCAGATTATCGAGCAATTCTATCTGGTAACAAGATAATACAATGGGTAAACTGCCCATCATTGGAGCTGAATGTAGCACTTGATTCAACATAGCCACCACTCACCGCAATTGCCACAGGTCGCAGCACGCAGTCTTGACTCGTTCCATAGAGCCAATAATGCATCATAGGATACGATGTCTTGTTTGCACCAGGAGTAGGGTCAAGCGTGTCTCCAGATCGAAAACTAAGACCCATCACAGTTCCAAGACCCGTTCCGGTAACCATCTTGTCATCTGGAAAGCGTGGCAACGATGAAACAAGCGTACTGAGTAAAGGCGCATTAAACGCAGCACTAGGATGCTTGGTATTTGTTGATGCATAGCAGTCAACATCAGGGTTAGCATCAAGGTCGGTGGGATATTGATCGCCGAGACAGACGTGATACGAAGGCGTACTGACATCAACCGGATATCCACTGTTGGCACTTGTATAAGCAGTGATGACCTTTTGCCACTCCTTTGCTGCTTGAATACGCTGAGTATTCCTAGCACGTTGCTGCATGTTACCATACACAGTAATCGTTATGGCAGCTAATATAGCAATAACAACGATAACAATCAGTAGCTCAACAATCGTAAACCCACCTTGTCGCTTCATCCTTATTGCCTCTTCTTTATTAGTCTAGTCATATCGTCAAATGCCTTGTGGTTCATGATTTGGTCATGCATAGTGCGAATATCAGCCTGGGGATCAAGTCTGCTCGCCTGAGCCTTTAAGTCAGCAAGTTCAACGTTCAGCGACGCAGTGTTTGCACCCTGCTTGGCAAGATCATTGTACACTCGTTCGGTTGCTTTGAGAATTGTTGCGTGCTCACTGGCATACTTGCTAAATGGTGCCAATTTTGAACCTGAAAGCTCACTCAGACTTGCAGTGCAGCCCTTAGCAACTCGCTGATACTCCTTAGCTGTTGCTATGGCCTGATCCGACTCAGTAAAACGCTTTAGTTCATCACAAGCAATCTCAGTCTTGTAGTAGGTAGGATACTCGGCCACCAGTGAGTTCAAGAATCCACGGAACCTGGCTGTATCTCGACTAATTTGATCAATAAGCGGAGCTGCTTCCTTGTCACGACTGACCGGTGAGCGTTTCAGGCGTTCAAGTTGAGCCTGGTAGGTTTCCATACTCGACGTAAAGTCAGACCATTGTTTTTTCGTTTCAGTCTTTATTTTGCCACCGTTCGGCTCAAATCTTAACGATGACGCAACGGCATCCATATAGGTGCTGGCAGCGGAATCAGCACGCATCATCTCCTCCATCAGGGAATCGGCTTGGCTCTCGGCCGCCCTAAAGTCGGCCTTGCTTGGTGGTGCCCAGGTATAAAACCACAGCAGCACTAGCATAACGACAGCACTAGCAACGATTAACGATCCGGCAACCCACCTAGACTGTTGTGTATGTTCTTTGGCTTTCATAACGCTTACGCCTAAGTATACCGTACGGTTATAAAAAGTTAAAAGTCACAGCCAATCTTTTTTTAGTTAGACGTCTTTGATGCTAAGACTCAAACGACCACGCTCATCAATAGCCGTTAGCTTCACTTTGACAATTTGACCTTCGCTCAGCACATCAGTTACTTTTTCCACACGTTCATCACTCAGCTGGCTAATATGCACCATGCCGTCGATACCAGGCATAATGTTCACGAACGCGCCAAAGTCTTTGATGCTTACTACTTTACCTTCGTAAATACGGCCAACTTCTGGCTCTTCGGTTAGTCCCTTGATCCAATCAAGTGCTTTTTGGATATTTTCACCATTCGGACTTGCTACCGTAATAAGTCCGTCGTCTTTGATATCGATTTGAGCACCGGTTTCAGCGGTAATCTTATTGATTACTTCACCACCCTTACCAATCACTGCGCCAATCTTATCTGGATTAATCTTGATCTTCTCAATGCGTGGCGCATATGGGCTTAAACTTGTGCGTGGTGCGGCAAGTGTCGTCAGCATATGATCAAGGATAAATGCCCTACCTGTCTTGGCTGCGATAATTGCTTGTTTGAGAATATCAACCGT
>JALRBJ010000028.1 GCA_023257815.1 Candidatus Saccharimonadia bacterium
GATGGATGCGGCCATAGACCATTTTGGTGATGATCTAAAAAAGGTGCGAACAGGACGTGCTCATCCAGACATGCTAACTGGTGTGCTTGTTGAAGCCTATGGTTCGAGAATGCCACTGAATCAGCTTGCCAATGTTACGGCACCCGAGGCACAGCAGCTGTTAGTGACACCGTTTGATCCAAGCAATATAGCAGCAGTAAGTAGTGCAATTCGCGATGAGCAAAGCCTTGGGTTGAATCCAAGTGATGATGGTAGAGTTGTACGTGTGTCTATTCCAGCACTGACCGAAGAACGACGACGCGAATTAGTAAAGCAACTTGGTGAAAAGGTTGAGGGTTGTAGAATTGCACTTCGCCAAGTTCGCCAAGATGGTATAAAAGAAGCCAAGCGACGTAAAGATGCCAAGGAGTTATCTGAGGACGATGTAAAGGCAGTAGAAAAAGAATTTGATAAGCTAATGGCCGATTATCAGTCAAAAATAGATGAACTGGTAAAGGCTAAAGAGCAGGAACTCCTTACGATTTAGTGGCTGATTCAAGCTCTGAAATTCCTAGACATATCGGATTTATTGTTGATGGTAATCGCCGCTGGGCGAGGCAGCATGGCTTACCGGCTTATGAGGGTCACCTTGCAGGCTACAATGCACTGCAAGATGTGCTTTTGGAGGTGCTTGATAGAGGTGTGAAGTACGCTAGTGCTTATATATTTAGTACCGAAAACTGGAAACGGAGCCAAGACGAAGTTGGCCGTCTGATGGGCTTGATAGTAAAAATACTTACTGCTGACTTGCACGTGCTACAAGAAAAGAACGTACGATTAAGGGTACTTGGTACACGTGTTGATCTAAGCGACAGAGTAATTAGAGCGATTGATCAGGCTGAAGATGCAACTGCTCAGAATACAGGCGGTACACTGGCGCTTTGTTTAAACTATGGTGGTCAGGTGGAGATTGCAGACGCTTTAAAGGCTATGATTAAGGCAGGTATCAGTCCAGATGATGTATCACCTGAAGTAATTGGACAATATATGTATGCAAGCGATATTCCACCTTGTGATCTGATTGTGCGCACAAGTGGGGAGCAGCGATTAAGTAATTTCATGTTGTGGCGTTCGGCCTATAGTGAGCTTTTATTTTTAGAAAAAAACTGGCCAGAGATGACAAAGCAAGACGTAACCGATATACTTGAGGAATATAAACATCGTGGCCGAAGATTTGGAGGGTAAATGTTGCTAATTGGGGTTCTTACTGGGCTTATTATTCTTGTAATTTTAGTGGTGATTCACGAGTTGGGTCACGGTATCGTGGCTCGCCGTAACGGAGTGAAAGTGGAGGAATTCGGCGTTGGCTTTCCGCCGCTAGCTTGGGGCAAGAAAGTTAAGAATAGTATTTTGGGTAAGAATGTTCACTATACGCTCAACTGGCTACCGCTCGGTGGCTTTGTAAAGTTGCAGGGTGAATATGATTCTGCAAATCAAAAAGGTGATTATGGAGCGGCTACATATTGGCAAAAGACCAAGATACTATTAGCTGGTGTTTTAATGAACTGGGTAGCTGCAATTGTACTATTTACCTTTTTGGCACTTATTGGCATGCCAAAGATATTACCAAATCAGTTTTCTATTCCGAGTGACACAAAGACAACGACACAACCGCTTATTGCTGCTGAAGTTGAAACAAGTTCGCCGGCAGAATCGGCAGGTTTACGTAAAGGCGATCAGATTTTATTGATCGGTACTACCGATGTACAATCACCAACCCAATTATCGAATGCCACCAAGGCTAATAGGGGTAAAAAGATTACAGTTACGTATTCAAGAGCCAATCGTGAGTCAACTGTAGATGTGCAACTTCGCTCTAAAGCCACTGCTACAAAAGGTTATCTTGGGGTTCGCACCACGCAGCAATTGAGTGAAATTCGTACCACATGGTCGGCACCGATCGTTGGTGTAGCTACTACAGTTCAGCTAACAGGTGAAACATTTGCTTCGCTCGGGAAAGTAGTCAGTAGTCTGGCCGAAGGGATTATTAGTCGATTCTCGCCGGATGTATCAACTCGTAAGTCAGGCGATGAAGCTCTAAGCTACGCGTCTAATAGTGTTTCAGGACCAGTTGGCATCCTTGGTGTTATATTCCCACAGATGCAACAGGCTGGTATTAAGCCGCTCATCCTATTAACGGCCATAATTTCACTGAGCTTGGCTGTTATGAACGTATTACCTATTCCGGCACTTGACGGTGGGCGCTGGTTTACGATGACAATTTATAAGCTCCTCAAGCGACCACTTACTAAAGAACGCGAAGAAAAAATTCAAACGATTGGTTTCATCGCATTGCTCGGTTTAATAGTACTTGTAACGGTGGCTGATGTTGGCAAGCTCTTCAATTAAGACTGTAGTTTACGGTTTTGGTCTGATTATTTGGACCGTTTTCTCACTCATTGTTGGGCAGCTTATCGCAGGAATCATACTTGTTAGCCTGCCTGTTGTCATAAACCAAAATGTTGAAACGACGATTGGAGCTGCCTTGGGCTATCTGATCGGCCTTGTCATCGCAATCCTATTGCTACCAGCCATTAAACGCCGTAAGCCCAAACTGGCTGTGCTTGGTGCAAGTCGGCTACCATCTTGGTCTGACATCGGGCTTGGCATATTGTCGGTAGTACCGTATTTTTTGCTTACTGCGTTGTTGATTTGGATTGGCGTAAGTCTCTTGAAGGTGATTGACCCAACAGTGGGTCAGCAGATTGCATTTACGCAGGTATCAACTCGCATAGATTATGTTGTTACGTTTATCACACTGGTTGTTTTAGCGCCTGCTGCTGAAGAGCTGTTGTTTCGGGGATATCTACTCGGTAGATTGAGCGGTAAATGGCACAAATGGGTAGCCGTTATAGTAACCGCACTTGTATTTGGCATGCTGCATGCACCAGGATTTACGCAGACTGGTGTAGTTTGGCAATGGGGTGCAGTAGCTGATACCTTCGCCTTAGGAATCATAGCTGGTAGCTTACGAATGCTAACTGGAAGCATTTGGGCTGGGGTAATCCTACATGCCATCAAGAATATGATTGCATTCTACTTTTTGTTTGTAAGCCCCATGTTATAATCAAGCTATGATTCGTCGAGTAATGCAAATTAGCTTCTATGTAT
>JALRBJ010000029.1 GCA_023257815.1 Candidatus Saccharimonadia bacterium
GGCTCAACCAGATTGGCATGGACGAAATAGCAATCGCCAACTCTTGTTTGTCTTACGCGCTTACCGATGTTTTTCCGGGCAGTACCAAAAACGGCCATGCCGCTCCCTCCAAAGATGCTATCGCAGCCCATCTCCCGATACTGAGACAGGCCATCAAAGAAACACAGCCTATCATCGTTGTTCCAGTTGGGCAGATGTCAATCCGCTACATCATTGGCAGCGATGAAAAACTCATCGATGTTGTTGGTAAGACATACATGATCGACCCGCTTGAGTCACTAGGCAGGCAGATTGCCTGCATACCGCTGCCCCATCCTTCGGGAAGAAGCGTTTGGAATAGTACCCATAACGAACTCGTATTGCAGGCACTAGACCTACTCAAGACCGAGATCAATCACCAAGGCGAAGTGAGCTAAGTTTGCTATAGTTATAGTATGCAAACAAAACTCATGAAGCGCATCGTCAGTACTGAATATTTGATCGCCGCCGTTCTTATTGCGGTGTTTTATATCGTTGTCGGCGGGTTCCCATGGTATTGGCTTCCGCTCCTTTTTCTATTGTTTGACCTAAGCGCACTAGGCTACCTCATTAATAATAAGGTTGGTGCGCTGACCTACAACATCGGGCACAGCCTGATCGGTCCGGCGCTCCTGACCGTTGTCTATATCATTACTGACGCAAGCGGCCTCCTGTTCTTTGCTCTGCTTTGGCTGTTCCACATCTTTATTGACCGTGCACTTGGATACGGCCTAAAACACACAACCAGTTTTTACCACACGCACCTTGGCCCAATAAAAGGTAAAAAATAGGGTATAATACCCCTAGCGCCCCGATAGCTCAGCTGGATAGAGCAGAGGACTTCTAAGCCTAAGGTCGTAGGTTCAAATCCTACTCGGGGTACCATGTTGACATTATGGCCTCTTCTGAGGCTTTTCTAATCTGTTGGGGTTCGGTTCTACCCTTCTCTAAACTTGCCTTAAGAGCAGGTAGCTCACGTTGAAGAGGAATCATCCAATCGTTAGGTGTTATTACTATCTTTTTATCTATTAAAATTGGGTTATAACCTATAGCTAATAAAATATCTCTGCGTACACCAAAATCACCTTTTTTGAAGCGCTCCGTGGCATTATTAAGTCGGTCAAGTGTCATCCCGATGATTTCATACCAATTCTTAGCTCGTCGTGCAGCTTCTTTTTGCTCATCCTGGCGTTCAGTAAGCTCACTTTTTAATAATTCTGACTGTTGCTTGTAATCTTCGGCTGAAATAATATCTTCAGTCACAAGCTTTAATAAATGATCGAGTTTCTTTTGTATTTTCCCTATCGACATAAATTGCATCTTTTGAACATCGTCACGTAGCTCTATCTCCTGCTTTGCTATGTCGTTAATAGCCTTTAAACCCCATTCATACAGTTTAGGCGTGATTTCATAGCTATCAAGCATATTGTCTAACTCTTCAAAAAGACTTTTTTCGTTAACTACGCCTTTTTGAGCGCATCTACGTTTGCCGGTACAGTGATAATAATTATAATAATTCACCGTGCCGTCTTTTAGCACTTTTGACTTTCTCTCTGCTGTTATCGAACAACCACACTCACCGCACCTTACAAGTCCTTTTAGTTCAAAATACTTTTTTGAAACATATCTAGTTCTGCCTTTCTTACCTAGTAAGCGCTGAACTTTCTCATATTCATCCCATGAGATCATTGCCTGAAACTTTGCCTCATGCATAACATCCTCCTCGTATGGGTCAGGAATCATCC
>JALRBJ010000002.1 GCA_023257815.1 Candidatus Saccharimonadia bacterium
GGCTGTCGTTGCCACTGGCCGCAGTGATTTCCCGAATCAAGTTAACAACGCTTTGGCCTTCCCTGGCATCTTCCGCGGTGCGCTTGATAATAAAGTAACTAAGATTACCGATGCACACAAGATCGCTGCAGCCGAAACACTTGCTAATTTAGTAAGTGACCCAACAGCCGACGAAATCATCCCGAGCCCGTTCGATGAACGAATTGTACCAGCAGTCGCAAAAGTAATCGTTTAGAAATTAAGATTATTGACATATATATAATTTAGTGCTATAATAAACATACTTTCGTATCTCTCTAACGATTGAGGTGCGAAGGTGCACCTCGTGAGCGGAGCTTAGCATGAAGCGGCACATGACCGACCGTCAGTACGCCATCTATCTTCTACTGCTGATCATCGTCGTCTTCTCGATCCTCGTGTACTCGATGGTGAGAGGAAGCGGCAGCTGAATAACAGCCTGCTTGGGGGCAACACTACGGGCGGGGAGATTAAATTCTCCCCGCCCGATTACTATTATGAGCCTTTACACAATGATAACCTTGCAGCGATTTCCAAAAAATCGCAGCATCTCGCTCATCTTAGGTGAATTGAGTGATCGCTTGCTTTGCCAACCTGCTTACTCTTGGACTCATGATTAACTCCGCTCTATCCGAAGTGTCGCATCGTTTTATCTCAGCACTCGGGTAGAGCTCGCGGACGGGAACTATAAGATTAGCACCGTATACCGTCCACTCGGCAATCAGCTGCCGACCACCAGATGTCACCTGACCGCTTACTTCACCAAGCTCCTCCAAGCCTTCCATATGTCGAATTGTCAGCCCGATCTCTTCATTAAGTTCTCTTGAGAGTGCAAGATGTGAAGTCTCACCTTTATCAATTCCACCTCCGGGCAGATTTACCCACCCACTACCACCGGTTACTGTGACTATTCGGTCAGAATCGGTAAAAAGCAGTAACTTAGCTGCCCTGCGTCTAGGTAATGGAGTTTCGAATGACATAATTATTACTATATATACTGTATTTATTAATTTTTGCAAGCAATACCACTTTACCCGTACTTACAGTGTAGCTATCTTTTGTCGTTATATCACTCTGTTGATCTCATCGAGCGTGGTCTCGCCACGAAGTGCAGCTAGTACACCAACTTGCAGCAGAGTCAACATACCCCCAGCCTTGGCAGCTATTTCAATAACTTCAGTATGAACTTCAGCTTCATCACCGCGTAGAAACTTTTGGATATTCTCTGTAACAACCATCTGCTCCATAATGACAATACGGCCTTTGTATCCAAAGGGTGCATCTTCACTGGCTACCGGACGCCACAGCTTGAAATTATCCAAATTTGGCTTATCTTCACCTTCGGGCAAGTCTTGTAAGACTTCACGAACCCATTTTTTGGTAGCTTCGTCTGGCTCATATTCTTCCTTTGTTTCGTCAACCAACCGGCGAACTAGACGCTGTGCAATAATCAGCCTAATGGCACTTGAAAAGATAGGATTCTGACCAATCAAGTCAATCATACGACTAAAGGCAGCAGATGTAGAGTTAGCGTGAAAAGTTGAAAGTACCAAATGGCCAGTAATCGATGCTTGGATAGCTGTTTTAGCCGTATCCTGATCACGAATCTCACCAACCATTACAACGTCCGGATCAAGTCGTAGCACACTTCGCAAAGCGTCAGCAAAGCTTTTACCATCGGTGGTATCAATAGGAATCTGCGAGATACCCGTCATGCCATATTCAATCGGATCCTCAAGCGTAATCAACTTACGATCTGGCGTATTGAGAGCGTTCAGCATGCTGTACAGCGTTGTTGACTTACCACTCCCAGTCGGACCAACCATCAACACCATACCGCGGGGATGGCTAATAATTTCATCAATTTCGTGGCGCTGCTTAGGTGGAATATTAAGTCTATCAAGCTGCAGTAGCGATTCGTCAAAGTTGAATAAACGCAGCACCGCGTCTTGGCCATACATAGTTGGAACCGTTTCAACACGCAAATTCAATAAATGCGTTCCCTGATCATTCGTCACTTCTTTTTGCATGTGGCCAGACTGCGGACCAGTGGCTGCGCCAGAAATATTGGCACGTGAACCAAGCGCCCCCATAATAACTCGGTACCGATCCTTAGCAAGATCCGCAACTTGGTGCAACGCACCGTCCACGCGCATGCGCACCCTAATTGATGTTCGTTGATTTTCAATATGAATATCACTGGCACCAAGTTTATCGGCTTGATCAATTAAATAATCAAATACCTCATCGGTACCGACTGAATCAAGCGTCTGCGAGACCTGAGCTAACGTGTCACTATCGCCGTCTCTGGCAATTTCGATGTCATCATAAATGACCTGCTTAGGTGGATCATAGCGATTCATTAAGACTTTGAAGCCACTGTTTGAAATCATGCCAAATTCAATATTGTCACCACGATCGTTATATTCCCGACGCATCCGATCTACCAACGATTGCGGCGTTTGAGTGGTCATACCAAATCGATACGGTGCATCTTCAGTTGCCGCTGTAAGTGGCACCAGTCTGCCCTTGTACATCTCTTCGATAGTCAAGATACCATCAGTAAGCGGTAAGTCATTTTCAAATGAACGCGTATCAACATATTGAATACCCAGTATTGCTGCACGCTGTCGTGTGGCAGCTTCATCATGCTCACGTCGTTGAGTCTGTATCTTATCTTCGTTCACTGTTACTAACTATACCAAAACACTTATGGCTTTTGTAGCATACCAACTTTTGAACGAATAGCGGCCTGTCGGTCAATCTTACTAATAAACGTATCCATACCCTGATAAAATGTTTGATAACTGGTATCTTCGAATAGGTTTTTTTCAGTAATTACCGCAACAATTCCTTTTTCTACTATTAAACAGCAGCCAGCGAAATACTCTTCATATAACGCCATCGTGTCTGGTGTCATTACACTCATCGCCATTAGACGTTTCTCGCTGTCACGAGCTAGCGGAACGTACAGCTTAAATCTTTTACCAAAGCTACCCTCCAGCGTAATTTTTTCAAGTTTATCCCTCGGGACTAGACGATCAAAATCATAAACAGCCCCACCTTCAAGTGAATCATCAATGATAAATTCAGGTAAAGAAGTGGTAGTTTCAATCATCAACACCGTATATTGATAAAGTTGGGCAAGACTTTTAGAGCCAGAATCCGAAAATTCAAACTCGTAGTTAAATAACCAAACCTTTGTATTATCAGTTGATTTTGTGAGTATGTTGTAAAAATTTGGTGCAAAAGTACCTGAGAAGAAGGTAGTTGAAGAAATAACTCGCCGAATCCGTGGTATAAACTCCTTGACATTGGCTACTCGTAGTTGATACTTCTGCATAAATGTTGCCGATGGTGGCACACGATTCATTGTCACACCAGAAAATGCAATCATGACTGCCCACCAGCAAAAGGCAAGCCCAATTGCATAAGGATATGTCTCAAGACTGAACAGAAGTGGTATACACGCTACCGCTGTACCTCCAATAAACCACGCTAACCATTTAGGGCTCCGTAATCGTTGATTTACAAAACGACGCACGTCAAGATTATAGTTACCACGGTCACGTCTACCGCTGGGATTCAGTCGTCGAATTTCTTTGCGACGTGCTTTAAGAAGACGTCGGAACTGCCATATAACGAACAGAACTACCAAAACAACGACGATTATTTTTTCTGTCAGCGATGGCTCTTGCATACGCACTAGTATACTATAGGCCTATGTCTCGCATCACTTTGCTGCTTCATAATATCCGATCTACGCATAACGTGGGCTCGATTTTTCGTACTGCTGAGGGTTTTGGCGTTCAAAAAATCATTTTGACTGGCTATTCACCCTACCCAACTTCCACCAATGACGCCCGCCTGCCTCACCTTGCTCAGAAGATTCATAAACAAATTAGTAAAACAGCGCTTGGCGCAGAATCTAGTGTGGCGTTTGAATATCATGACAACATCTTGACATGGCTGGATAGCAACACACTACCACTAGTAGCACTGGAGCAAGCGGCTACAAGCATCAATTTGTCAGATTTTACGGCACCCGAAGAATTCGTATTAGTCCTGGGTGAAGAGGTAGAAGGCATACCCGATGAGCTGCTTAAACATTGCCAAAGTATAGTTGAGATTCCTATGAAGGGTCGCAAAGAATCATTTAACGTAAGTGTAGCTACTGGTATAGCACTGTACGCGCTAACTACTTGATGACAACCGCGTCTTCACCAAGCTGACGAATCAACTCATCAACAAGGCTATTCGAATCATCTACCCTAAATGGCAAGCGGATAGCTGATTTTTTTTCCGTACCAAGCACCAACACGATGTCTGACGTACCTGGGAATCTTGCACAAATTGATTTAAGCTGCATCAAGCTTTCGGCGTCATCTGGATTCTTAATATGAACGAAGAGTTTGCGCACTGGTGGCACGTGGGGTTGGTAAATTATTTCTTTGGCTTGAGGTGCAACTGCTGTTTTTTTGGTAATAGTAACTGCGCCAGCCATCCGACCTTTTGGTGCCTTCATTGTCCTGCCAGTTGATTCATATTCAGCAAGCTCTTTATCTGTAACGATGTTGATTTCATCAGCAATGACTTTTACTTCGCTTGTTACGTTTCCATCGCGATCACGCGCATTTGCTTTACCACCCGCTCGAATCACCGCATCTTGTGCTAATTTGGCGCCAACCTGACTAAATAAATCAGGAAATACGATAATCTCAGACTCGCCAGATTTATCCTCAATGGCCACGAAAGCCATCTTTGAGCCCGACTTAGTAACAATTGTACGTACATTGGTAATAATACCGCCAACCGTTACTTTTTTGTTATCAATTTCTGGCCTTAATTGCGACAGAGGAATCGTTTGCTCTTGGAAATATGCATCGTAGCTATCAAGTGGATGGGCGCTAATATACAGCCCCAAAAGCTCACGTTCCCAAGTTAAGCGTTCACGATTAGTGTGTTTCACAGGCGAAGGCTGCATAGTAATAGATGGATGCACAGTTGCATCGCCGATCAGCCCACCAAACAGATCAGTCTGGCCACTCAGGGCATCTTTTTGCAGCTTTGATGCAAATGATTGAATTGTCTCTAGATTAAATAACAGATCAGATCGGTCGCCGAAAGACTCAAACCCACCCGATTTAATTAATGATTCCCATGCTTTTTTGTTAAATTTAGAGGTTGAAACTCGCTTAGCAAAATCCTCTACGGTTTTGAATTCGCCATCCTCACGTGCTCGCAAGATTTCCTCTACCGCTCCAACGCCAACACCTTTTACCGCTGCCATTCCAAAGCGAATCGTATTCTCGTTTGGTACAACGGCAAATTCAACAAACGATTGATTGACATCAGGTGCAAGTACTGTAATTCCCATGTGACGACACTCGTTGATTTCGATTGCTAGACGATCAATATCATCTTGATCGCTTGTCATTAATGCAGCCATGAATGCGTCGGGATAGTGTGCCTTAAGATATGCTGTCCAATATGAGATCAAGCCATAGCAAGCTGCGTGTGATTTGTTAAAACAGTAGTTGGCAAATTCCTCAAGCTGCGCCCAGAATTTTTCCATATCCTTACGATCGGCGTCTGAATGCTTAATGGCACCTTCAATAAATTCAGGCTTAACTTTCTTCATCATTTCTAAGATTTTTTTACCCACCGCTTTACGGAGCGTATCAGCCTGGCCACCGGTGAAGCCAGCTAGGTCTTTTGATATCTGCATAAACTGCTCTTGATACACCAAAATGCCATAAGTACTCGAAAGTGCGGCTTCCATTTTGGGGTGTAGATAATTAATAGCTTCGTGCCCATGCTTACGCTTAATGAAGCTATCAATGAACTGCATAGGCCCAGGCCGATATAGTGCCACCATGGCAATAATATCTTCAAAGACAGTCGGCTTTAGCTCTCTCAAATAGCGCTTCATACCAGCTGATTCAAGCTGGAACACACCCGTAGTGTCGCCACGCTGAAAAAGTTCATACGTCTTAGCGTCATCCAGCGGAATATCAGACAGAACAATAGTATTTTTGTACGCTTTTTTGATAATACGTAGAGCGTTATTAATGATCGTTAGGTTACTCAAGCCCAGGAAGTCCATTTTCAAAAGGCCAAGCTCTTCAACCGGACCCATAGGATACTGCGTTGCCACCACGCCTTTTTGCGCCATTTCAAGTGGCGTATACTTCACGATGTCATCGGGTGCAATCACCACACCCGCCGCATGTACACCATGCGATCGAATAGTACCTTCCAGTCGCACAGCAAAATCAAACACCTGTTTGGCAGTTGGGTTGTTTTGATATTCGGCCTTCAGATCGGCATCGTTCTCAATACTGACAGACAATGGAATATGACGACCCTGTACGGGTGGTGGGATCATCTTTGATAAGCGATCAGCCTCGGCATACGGTACTTGAAGCACACGAGCTACGTCACGAACTGCTGCCCTGGCAGCCATCTTACCAAATGTTACAATGTTAGCTACTCTCTCGGCTCCATACTTATTGGCACAGTATTCTATCACTTCGTTCCGACGAGTATCTTGGATATCAATATCAATATCTGGCATAGAAATACGATCTGGATTAAGGAATCGCTCGAACAGCAAATCGTATTTAAGTGGGTCAAGGTCGGTAATATTAAGGGCATATGCAACGATCGATCCAGCCGCAGAACCACGACCAGGCCCAAAAATAATTCCCTGGTCTTTACCCCAGTTAATAAAATCCTGCACGATTAAGAAGTAGCCATTGTACCCCATTTTTTCGAGTACGTTTAGCTCCATATCAAGCCGTTCGCGAACTTCATCGGCAAGCTTTGATCGAATATCTTCAGGGGTTTGACTCACTAGATCCGACTTACTAGCGCCAAGATAGCGGTATGCTAAACCCTGATATACTAGCTTATCAAGATACGTCTTTTCGGTTTCGCCATCCGGGACTGGAAAGGTTGGGATAAGAATTCCGCCTAAATTAATCGATACGTTACAACGATCGGCTATTCGATGAGTATTCGCGACCGCCTCGGGATGAGTCTTCTGCCAGCGTTCAATAATATCCGCTGGATCAGTCACGTGTAGCTCAAAATCCTTTAGGCTCATGCGTTTTTCATCGCTTAGGTATGCACCGGTTCCAACACATAGGAGTATTTCGTGAGCATCTTGGTCTTCATGATCCAAATAATGACCGTCGCTCGTTACAACACACTCAATATCAAGTTCTTTTGATAATCGCTCTAAATAGCCATTAATCTTTACCTGAACATCCCATGGGCTTGGAGCATCCTTGTGGCCACTATCTTGCATCTCCAAATAATAGCGATCGCCAAAAACAGACTTATACCAACTAGCGATTCGCTTTGCTTCTTCATAGTTATCCGCCCGCAGATTTTCGCCTACTTCACCGCTTGCACAGGCACTTAGTATAATTAAGCCCTCGTTGTACTGTTCTAAAAGCTCATGATCAATCCTTGGCTTATAGTACATTCCTTCAAGATTCGCCTTGCTAGTAAGAATCATGAGATTTTGATAGCCGATGTCATTCATGGCCAGAATGATCAAGTGATAACGCCCCTTATCTTTTGCGGGATCGCGATCAAATCGTGTACGAGCCGCTACATAGCTCTCAATGCCGATGATTGGCTTGATGCCAGCTTTTGTTGCTGCTTTATAAAATTCAATCGCGCCGCTCATCGTACCGTGATCTGTAATTGCGCAGGCATTCATGCCAAGATCCTTCACACGATTAACCAGACCATCAACTTTCGTTAGGCCATCGAGCAAGCTGTGATGCGTATGATTATGTAGGTGGACATAATCTGACGCAGTAAGCGCAGTCCCCATATGTACTAAGTATAGCTAACTAAGCCTCTAAACGATGAAAATAATGTAGTTAAATTAGCGGCTGCGACTTTCGAGTGTCGTAGTAACACTATGGAAAAAATCGCCCAGTGGTGGGATAACGTTACCAAGAAGCGTAAGCATCCAGATGAACAAAGCAATTACTAATGTACCTCCAATCACGCTGCCAGCCCCAAAGAATACACCGCGAATAAAGTTCATTACATATACTTGAGTGCGCGAACGATGAAAATCATGGAATAATTCTTCAATGAGCGAAGTACGAGCATCACGCTCATTAGTCCGCTTTAAACTATTTACAGCCGCTTTTAATTTTGCTTTCATTACTTTTTGCGTCGCTTCTTAAGTTGATTCATGAAAAATTTTGCGATTACAGCTGGGGCTGCAACCTTATTTATATTCGCAATTGCCCCGCCAAGATCATTAACTGTTCGCTCAGCACTATCTGTGACACGCTTGATCTGACGGGTTACTCTAATAAGTAATAGTGCAAGAATCACGCCAACCACCAAGAAAATGGTTAAGAAAATTGAAAGAATTATTACCAGTATTTCCATTGCTGTCATAGTTAGTTCAGTCCTTTATTACTTAATGGTACCAGAAAAAAATCCATGCCACTACAGACGTCCACGAAGATAGTCAGCCAAAGCATCACCAAACTCAGGGTGTTGTAGACCAAAATCAATCGTTGTCTTTAAATATTCAAGCGGGTTACCTGTGTCGTAGAACTGGGCTCCTTCAATTTCTTTGGCATAAAAATCATATCCTTCATCGATCATCTGCTGGACGAATGGCTGAAACATAAACTCGCCCTCATCATGGGCCACTACCGCCTTTTCTATATAGCTCATGATTGATCCTGGCAGCAAGTAACTTGAAACGGCCGCAAGCTCAGATGGAGCATTTGCTTTACCTGGTTTCTCAATAATTTGCTTCATTTTGATCAGCGTATCAGACTCAACTACATCACCCGCAGCAAAGCCGTAACGATCATATTCCTCGTCTAAAACAACGCGCTTACAGGCAAAAACACCACCTCCAGTTTGCTGATACACGTTAATAAGCTGCTGAGTGGCATTCGTATTAGGCGAGAAAAAATCATCAGCCCAGGTATAAATAAACGGTTCATCACCAACCAGATGAGCTGCACTCAGCAAAGGGGTAGCGTTACCATAGGGCCCTTTTTGTCGCACATATATAAAGTTCGCAAGATTAGCAATACCTTCAACAAGTTCAATGTATGGTTTCTTTTTCTCGCCACCAGCTCTTAAGTTTGATAACAACTCTTCGCTAGGAAGATCAAAATGGTCTTCGATTGCACGCTTATTACTGCTGCCCACAATGATGATATCTTTGATACCTGCCGCAACCAGCTCTTCAACAACGTACTGGATAACCGGTTTATCAATCAGTGGCAACATCTCTTTTGGCATCGCCTTAGTCTGTGGCAAAAAACGTGTACCAAATCCCGCGGCAGCAATAACAGCTTTTGTTACCGGTTTCATGACTCCTCCTTGATTTTCTGTAGTTTATTATAAGCGAAAAATACAGCCTGGATATCGATCATCTTTCCCGCTAGTGCATTTGCGACCAGTTGATCAATAGATATTTTTACAATCTCAATTTCTTCAAACTCCTCTGGATTAGTACCGCCTATCTCATAGCAATCTCGTGCCAAATAGAAGTGGTGCTTCATATTATCCCAACCATCGGCATATACTGCTCCTAAAAACTCTAGGCTATCTGAGTCGTATCCCACTTCTTCACGGAGTTCACGCCTGGCCGCCCGTTCGGGTGTTTCACCTGGATCAACAAGCCCTCCAGGTAGCTCATCCATGATTAACTCAGGACCGCATCGAAACTGGCGAGCAATTATAACTTCATTTGTAGGTGTTAGGGCTATAACCGCCGCAGCCTCACCACTGTCATGGCCACTTATATACGCATTCATTACTTTGCCGTTATTCATTTTAAACAGCTTTGGAATAATTATTCTAAAACCTACCTTTTGAATCGTGGATCCATCGTCAAGACGTTTCCAGGCCTTCATAATCCAAGTCTCTCTCGCAGTAGCTTTTGTGCCATTGATGGGTTAGCCTTACCTTGCGACTTCTTCATAATTTGTCCAACTAAGAAACCGATCGCTTTTTCATTGCCAGCTTTTATATCTAGGACTGATTGTTGTGAAGCTGGATCAGCTAATACCTCGTCGACAATCGCTATAATTGCGGATTCATCGCTCACCTGGAGTAAGTTCCGGCTCACAGCGATTGCCTCCGAGTCAGTTTCACCAGCCACCAATGCTAAAAATACTTCTTTAGCAGCCGTACTCGATAGTTTGGAATCAGCTGTCATCTTAGCAAGTGCAATCAGGTCGGTTGATTTCGGAGTTACAGCCGATGCAAAATCTGCTGAATTATCGTCTACGCCTTTAAATACACTTGCAAACCAGTTAGCAACTCGCGATGCAAATTCAGGTTTATTTTTGTGAACTTCGTATACAGCATGTGCATGCTCTTGGCTTGATAGGAGAGTGGTTACCACTGAATCGTCAATAGACAACGTGGTAAATATCTGACGATAGTCTTGAGGCAACATACCAACTTTTGATTGTATTACTTCAATCTCTTCTTGCGTAAGTAGTATTGGTGGGATGTCGGCGTCGGGCATGTAACGATAATCTTGTGCGTCTTCTTTGCTTCGCTGGCTAATTGTTTTTTGTTTGGCATCATCCCAGCCACGCGTTTCTTGAACGACAGCTTCGCCTTTTTCGAGCAATTCAACCTGGCGCCTGTATTCGTATTCAGCTGCTTTTTCCACGCTCCTAAATGAATTAAGATTTTTTACCTCGGCACGCTTACCAAGCACGTTGCTATCTTCGGGAGCAACCGAAATGTTGACGTCAAAACGCATATTGCCGTGATACAGGTCGCCATGAGTCACACCAGCATATGTCATTAATCTATAAAGCTCGCTACAGTATGCACGCGCTTCCGAGGGGCTATGCATATCAGCCTCTGAGACGATTTCAATCAGTGGGGTGCCGGCACGATTAAGATCAACGAGAGTGTAGTCATTATAATGAGTCTGCTTGCCTGCATCCGATTCAATGTGAGCATGATGGATACGAACCTTCATCAGTTCTCCACTAAGCAGTGGCACATCAATAAAACCAGCACCTATAGTCGGTTGATACATCTGCGTAATCTGATATCCCATCGGCAAGTCTGGGTAGAAATAGTGCTTACGATCGAATCGACTTATCTCAGCAACCTTAGCATTCAAAGCCTTTGCAGCTCGTACAGCTAAAGTAACAGCCTCTCTATTCAAGATTGGCAACATGCCTGGTAAGCCATAGTCGATAGGGTGCACAACGCTATTAGGCTCTTGGTCTCTTGCATCATTATTCGCAGGGCTGAATAACTTAGTCTTGGTCGCAAGCTGCACATGGCATTCAATTCCGATTGTCATTTTCCATGCAGTCATTAAATTGCTCCCACATCTTTGAGTGCTTGCTTATATGCTGCCAAAGCTCGCCTAGTGTCATCAAACCTAACTTTTACATCAGGCTCGTGAGCAATTCGATTGCGGATCTTGTGAGCATTCCATACATTACTAGCATTAGACCACATTGTCTGAGCTGACTTCATTCGTTCTCCCATAGTACTTCCTTTTATTCCTCGCTGGCGCAGGGCTTGATCAAGAAGTTTGTCTGCGTTAAGGATTGCCAAATGATAGCTTGACTCATTGTCTTTAACTAACTGTCGTTCAACCTTAAGCCAACCGCTTCGATATTTGTCTACATCTAGTACTTTGCCTGACTTTTTGCCTTGAGCGATCATGAATAAAATACCCACACCCACTACGACTATGACAACAAGAAAAATAATCATCAAACTATCAATCATCAGTTGCCTCCATAGACTTAGCAAGTGCAAATAGAACAGCGTCAGATTTTCGCTGGCCAATTAACTGTACCCCTACCGGCATACCGTTAGCGTTGCCCGCAGGAACTGATAATGCAGGCAGCCCAGCAAGGCTTACTCCAACTGTCATAGCGTCGGATAAATACATTTTGACTGGATCGTCAGTATTTTCTCCGATTCCAAATGCAGTTGTTGGCACAACTGGTGATAGCAAAACATCAAATTCAGCGAATAAGGCATCAAATTCATCAATAAGAAGTTGGCGTGCTTGCTGGGCTTTTTGATAGTAAGCATCAAAATAGCCACTTGATAAAACATAATTGCCTATCAAGATTCGTCGCTTTGATTCAGCCACGAAACCTCTATCACGTGATAAGCCGTACAGCTCATCCAGTGTCGTAGTGTCTTTGGCACGTGATCCATACCGAACACCATCATATCGCGCAAGATTACTAGCTATTTCGGCCGGAACAATGATGTAATACATGGCTAAGCTATATTTTGCCATTGGTAACTTAACAGTACTAACGGAATGTCCAGCCATCTTCAAGCTATCGACATATTCAGTCACTCGCTCCCGTACACCCGAGTCGGTATCTTCCGTCATGAAGTCACCAATCATGCCTATTTTAAGGCTGCCGATAGAGCTCACATCCTCGAGTGGCTTAAAATAGTCTGGTAAGCTTGTCATATCCTTAGGGTCATTGCCTGCCATGATTTCAGTTACCAACTCAGCGTCCTTGCCGTTCAAAGCGAAACATCCCATCACATCAGTACTACTTGCCATTGCAACCACTCCAAAACGACTACTCATACCGTAGGTTGGCTTAACCCCAACAACACCGTTGAAACTGGCTGGCTGACGAATAGATCCGCCTGTATCAGTACCGAGTGCAAACGGTACAATACCCAGTGCAACCGCCACAGCTGATCCTCCACTGCTCCCTCCAGCTACCTTAGTTGGATCGATCGCATTTTTTGTTAGACCAAAAGCAGAATTTTCAGTACTACTACCGTGAGCAAACGAATCAAGATTTGTCTTGCCAATGCAGATTGCACCTTCTTGCTCCAGTCGTTCAATAACCGTTGCCTGGAGTGGTGTCTCAAAGTCTTCTAGCATTCTACTTGCTGCTGTCGTTGCACCATCAAGTGCTAGATAGTTATCCTTAACAACGAACGGAACTCCTGCTAGTCGACCACTGATTGCACCATTATCAACTTGGGCAGCTCTTTCTAGAGCCCGTTTTTCAGTAAGATGAAGTAAAGCGTGATATTTATCGTATTTTTTAGCGGCCTGGAGCGCTTCTTGAACATTCTGCAGAGCACTGCGACCCTGATAATAACTAATCGATGGCATTATAAAACTTTCGGAACCTTTATCTGTAAATCTTGACTATCTGGCGCAAGCGCCAAAAGCTGCTCGCGGCTTACTTCACCAGAATTAATCACATCTTTACGAAATACGTTCGAAAGACCTGTTACCTGGTAAGCAGGCGTAACGTCTTTGGTATCAAGTTCGTTCAGCTGTTCGACATAACTTAGTATATTGCCGACATCAACCTGTAAACTATCAATTTCTTCATCTGTCAGCTTTAGGCTGCTAAGCGTAGCAAGCTTTATAATATCGTCACGAGAAATGGTGTGCATATCACCTATTGTATCGTATATCGCTTAGATTAACGACCTTAGTCGTTGGTGTCATATATGTCGTAACTAGACGAGTATGCGGTTGTTTGCACTTTGAAACAGACTTCACCTTTTGTATGCTGGTCGAAGTATGGGTACATTGTGTAGCGATCGTTCCTTGAACTTACATACGATTCTCGTCTTGAGTCGGCTACAAAATCACCACAAAGCTGGTAGCGTCGCTCATCAACACGCGTATACTTGTAATCACTCAGGCGGTCTTTTACCTTTGAAGGTGCTAGTGCCTTCAGATCGTTCAGCGAGCGAGGAGCTTGCTTATTTACGTCAGCATAGTTATCGATAGAGTCTTTGATTGCGCTAAGGTCTGTTTCTACTATGCGATCGTTTGCAACTGATCGTAAAGAAATAATACTTAAGACAACTACAGGAATAACTAATGCGGCCACAACTGCACTAAATAGAATAGCGAAAGTCCGACGGCTAAATCCTTTTCTAAAGAACGCCATGTGAGCAAGCCAGAACAGTAACACGCTTACCGCAGAAGGAAGAGTCCCGCTTAGTAAAATAGTACCGGTCTCATCAGGTTTCACAAATGACATGAGGAGCGTGTAAATAGCCGAGATTGCAAAGCTAATGACGATCAATATCATGATCACCTGGTAGATCACTACAAACGTCCTCTGAACAGGGTTGTCATGCAATGAAGGCTTGGCAAGTATTTCTGCGCGGCTTCGTAGGTAGAAGATCAATGCCACTGGCGCCCACACAACAGTACTTGCTACCGTCCAAAGTGCAAAGTACCCGGCACCTTCAGATAAATCGGCCGTGCTCGCCAAATATCCACCCAATATATAGGCTGCAAATGACAAAACCGATGCGGTTGTAATCATCGTAATCATGGCAACTGCAAACTCTAAACCATATACGCTCGTCCGGTTTAGAAAACCTTTTCTCACAGCCTTAACATCTTTTTCTTCCATTCTACCTCCTTATGAGCTTACGCTTTATCTTAAGTATACCACTCTACTGACGCGTGCGAATATCTGAAATGATATCGCGAAGCTCTGCAGCCTTTTCAAATTCCAGATTGGCACTTGCTAACTCCATTTGGGCAGTTAAGTCCTTTATAAGACTACCGTACTCATCCTTTGGAATCTTCTTAATATCTAGTTTTGGTTTCTTATCATCATCCTTTAACGGTATTATCGCACGCAAACCTTCGTCGATCGCTTTGGCGATACTACGTGGCGTTACGCCATTTTCCGTGTTGTAGGCTTCTTGAATATGGCGTCGGCGATTAGTTTCATCAATTGCCGCTTGCATGCTGCGCGTTACTCTGTCAGCATACATAATTACACTACCTTCTTCGTGGCGAGCAGCACGTCCTATTGTCTGAATCAGCGCACTTTCACTGCGCAAGAATCCTTCTTTGTCGGCATCAATGATCGCGACCAAGCTTACTTCGGGTAAATCAAGTCCTTCACGTAGCAAATTAATGCCAACCAGCACATCATACACACCCATACGTAAATCACGTAATATATCGCCTCGTTCTAGGGTATCGACTTCTGAATGAATATAGGCCGTTTTTATGCCCAAATCAATTAGATGCTGACTCAAATCTTCCGACATCCGCTTGGTAAGTGTTGTCACGAGCACACGCTGGCTCTTTGCTGTTCTATCGCGAATCTCAGCAATCAGATCATCAACTTGGCCTTTCGAAGGCCGGATGTCGATCTTAGGATCAAGCAAACCGGTCGGGCGAATCACTTGCTGTGCTGGCTCAGGGCTGTGCGCAAGTTCATACTCACCAGGTGTAGCTGATACATAAATCGCGTTATTAATATGTTTATCAAATTCATCGAATCGGAGAGGTCGATTATCAAGTGCACTTGGTAAGCGAAAACCATGGTCAACCAACACCTCTTTACGCGCTCGATCACCATTATACATACCACGAACTTGCGGCAAGCTCATGTGGCTTTCGTCAACCAGCAGTAGCCAATCATCTGGAAAATAATCAATTAAGGTTGCAGGTTGTTCACCAGGCTCTCGATTAGTTAAGTAACGGCTGTAGTTTTCGATGCCCTTTACGAAACCGGTTTCTTCAAGCATTTCAATATCATATTTAGTGCGCTGAGCAAGGCGCTGTGCTTCAAGCAACTTATCATGCTTTTCAAACCACTGCACGCGGTTATCAAATTCTTTTTTAATTTTCTCAATCGCCACTTCAAGTTTTTCTTTCGGTGTTACGTAGTGACTGCTTGGAAAAATCTGCAGTTCATCCGGCTCACCCAAAATTTCGCCCGTTAGTGGATCAATTCGAGTTATCCGATCAACATCATCGCCAAAGAACTCAATCCTATAAGCAACATCACTGCCTGCTGGGAACACGTCAACAACATCACCCTTAGAGCGGAATGTCCCACGGTGGAAATCTATATCATTACGCTGATATTGAATATCTGTGAGTAGCCTAAGAAATTTGTCTTGCTGGCGACGTTCACCTTTTTTAACATGAATCGACATTTCGGAATACGCATCAGGCGAACCAATGCCGTAAATACAACTCACGCTGGCTACAATAATTACATCGCGACGAGTCAGTAATGCGGTAGTAGCAGCGTGTCGTAAACGATCGATCTCATCATTAATTTTCGAATCTTTTTCAATATAGGTATCGCTTGAGGCAATGTATGCTTCTGGCTGGTAATAATCAAAGTAACTAACAAAGTAATGAACTTCATTATCGGGGAAAAAGCCCTTAAACTCACTGTACAACTGTGCGGCTAGAGTTTTGTTGTGCGCTAGCACCAACGTTGGGACATTGCGGTTAGCAATAATGTTCGCCATCGTGAATGTTTTACCACTGCCCGTAACACCTAGAAGAGTCTGCTCTTTTTGTCCATTATTAAGACCAGCAATTAATTGCTCAATCGCCTTAGGCTGATCGCCAGTAGGCTGGTAGTTTGTATTCAGCTTAAATGAATCCACGATCCTATTGTAGCAATATAAGCAGCCTGTGTGTTAGAGAAGAAACTTCTAGGGATTTGACAGTGTCATTTTTGTCGACAGAAGAATGGCCTTTGCTTCTTCGTACATCCTACCTGAATACCTACTAGAGATATCGGGACTGGTGTCCTGACCATTGATACGTATAGATGGACTCATCACATTTAACGACAAGCTGCTGCCGCTCACCGATAAGGCATTTCTGAGATATACACTACAGGAGCTATCTCCGGCCTTTAATGAGGCGACGTTATTTGAACCTCCCACCACAGTTCGTATTAAGCCCGCGTAACTATGCTTGGTACCATCAAGATCGTCAGTCACATAGGTGGCAAAGCTCACACCTTTAGTATTTTGAAGTCCTTCGTACGAGAGACTGCGTATTTTTCCCTCTTCCTCCGGCACACACATGCCACCAATGCCACCATTGCTTATATCGAAACCTACTGACATTGAATCATCCGGTGCTGTAATCGTAATTGCCTCAGAACTAATATCGCTTCCATTGGGCGGATTTGGGCCTTTAATCTCTCGATTCAACTTCCACGTTTCAGGATATTTGAATGTAAGAGGGCTCAAGCTCTGAGCGAGTTCCGAGTGCCCAGATACTAATTTCGCCTCCCGTTCTTCAACCTTGTTTGAAGTAGCATGCTTATCAGACTTGTGTAGATCAGCATCTTTGTTCCTAGACATGTTTTGCCAAAATATCCAACCTAATGCCCCTATAAGAGCCACGACTAGTACGATAATTATAATTACATGCGCCGAACCATTTTGTAACCTCTTAACAGCCATTGATTTATCCTTTGGATTTAGGTGATTTTCTTAATTTAAGCATTAGCAATATTAATTTACAAGAATACTTTTACAACGGATATTGCTTACGCTATACTAGTGCCAGGAAAATGGAACCAAAACCAACAGATGATAAGCCGGTATGTATACCACGTGAAATAGCGCTCCAGGCAGCTATGCTTCGATTAGGTGATGTCGATAAGGAGATTCAGGCTGGCTATAACATTATTCGCAAGTACCATAAAACGGTAACTATTTTCGGCTCAGCTCGTACTAGTGAAGATGATCCATACTACAAGCTTGCTGAAGACGTAAGTACAAAACTTGCAGGAGCAGGTTATGCAATAGTATCGGGTGGAGGCTACGGAATTATGAGCGCTGCAAATCAAGGTGCTCATATTGCGGCTCAAAAAGGTGCGCGTAAGGTTGGTGGCGAATCAATCGGATTTAATATTAAACTACCTCATGAACAGTCGCTAAATGAGTACGCTACCGAGAGCTATGAGTTTGCCCACTTTGCTCCGCGTAAAATTGTAATGACCTTATTTGCCGACGCCTACATATATTTTCCGGGGGGATTTGGCACACTTGATGAACTTACCGAAATTATCACACTTATGCAGACTGGCAAAACGTTAAAAGCACCCATTATATTGGTTGGGAGTAATTTTTGGAGTGATTTTGATCAGTTCGTTAACAAACAATTACTCGCACGAAACCTTATTAGCCCAGGTGACGAGCAGCTTTATACAATTACTGATAGTGCGCAGAAAATCGTAGAAATCGTTAAAAGCAACCAACTGTATTGCAACCACGATATCTCTAAAGCACCTATTCAATAGCTATTCTATAGTGGTGTAACTTTATAATATTCTGGGGCTTCTTGTAAGTACTTCTCAATTTCGGGTACTGTAAGCAATCCGGATTGAGCGCCAAGCTTCTGCACAACACTCATGCTATTAATCGGTGCCCAGGCGAGTGCCTCTTCCATCGTCTTTCCAAACGCCAGAGCTGCAACGATCGTACTTGCAAATGCATCACCAGCACCAGTTCGATCAAACGGAGGAGCCGGATCTGGATAGTTCTTCATTGTTACCATATTGTTGTTATACGATGCATATGAACCATTTGGTCCGTCGGTAATTACAACCTGTTTAGGCCCTAGGCTATGGAGTGCTGCAGCCAGCTTTTTAATGTCCTCAATAGATTCACCTGTTATATCAGCTGCTTCTTCTTTATTTAGAATGATTAAGTTAGTTCTCTTGTATAAATCTTTAAGCTTTTCTTTGCCCCAGCTAAAGTGAAAGGTGCCTGGCTGAAACACTAATTTTATGCTTGGGTTTGTCTGTAAGTACTCTAATAAATCAAGATGAAGCTGCCAAGAATCCTTGCTTGAACTCGCTAGGTATATCCAATCCGGTACTTTTACTGGCTCAACCCAGTCATACTCATATTCTTCATTCTTCGTTAAAATCGTTCGCTCGGCACCAACTCGCAGTACGTAGTAATAGTTCGATTTAGTATTAGGTTTTTGCTTTATCAGCGATGTATCGACATGTTCGTTTTTTAGGTTAGCCATGGAATCATCACCCGCCTTGTCGTCGCCCAGCCACGTGAGTAACCCAACGTTAAGCCCCAATCGTGCACACGATACTGCAGCATTTGGCGCCGGCCCAACTGATTGAACCACCTCTACTTCTTCGTACGGAGGACGACCGCCAAACGGTATCTTGACCCAACTGCGGCCGGCATCATCTTCTTCAACCTTGGCCACGTCCTCGGATAACTTAATAAACGCGTCTGTAAATATGTCGCCAATCATAAGTAGTGATGGAGCTTCATCTGTAGATTCTGGTTTTTGTAGGGCTTTATCGATTTCTTCATGACCTTCATCGTGAACCGGTTTTAAGCCTACCTGTGCAGCTAAATGGTGTACTAGCTCATCGGAAGTTCGATCATGTTCCGCATAGCGCTTGATTATCTCTATGCGTAAGTTACGTTGAGCGTGTCCAGTGCTACGAGATTCAAATGGTAGCTGATGGTGTGAATTTTCAATTACGTCTAGAAGATTGAATGAAACAGGTCCTTCATCAAAAGGAAGCAGTACATATTGTGTATTTGCAAGTTGGGCTAAATCACCCTTTTGGACAATCGCTATAAGCGCATGGTAAAGCTCTTCGGCCGACGTATCAGCTGGATCAATACCGGCTGAACGCATTACAGCATGTGCTCGTTCTGTAATATCTGCAATCAAGCGGGTATCGACACCGCTATTAGCACTGGCCTTTTCTAAATCTGAAATTGTGCGTGTGAACAACGGGTGATCGCTTTCAAGTAGTGACGCTAAGAATTTCATACCCCTCCTAAAATACTTTTTCATTAAGCGGCATATCATGTAGCTTAGTATTACTGTGCAGAATGCCTGTCTTTGCACCAATTTTCGTTACAACCGATGTTGAGTTTGCACTGGCAAAAACGATTGCTTCTTTCAAAGATTTTGCCTGTACCCACTGACTTAGAAAACCAGAGCCAAACGCATCCCCAGCACCAGTTCGATCAATTACTTTTACATCCTGATACATACCAGCTCTTACGATGGTCTTGCCATCAGTAGCAACTACACCATTCGGGCCGTCACTTACAACAACTACAGAAACATAGTTAAGAAGATGCCTCGCAAGCTCTTCACTGTCGCTTCCTTCAACGATTTGCATAGCTTCTTCTTTATTTACACTGAGAATTGTTACGTCAGCAAGTAAGCCTTTTAGTTTGTCGGGCTGCTTTAGTTCACCTTTACCTGGATTAAAGAAAATTTTCATGCCCTTATCGTTTGCCTGATGAAAAATATGAGAAAGTGCATCCATACTTCCAGCCATACTTGATACATACAGCCATTCGGCCTCAACTTCATCTAGGTTGAACTGCTTCATATCATAATGGGTACTTGCACCCCTATACGTTAAGATAGTCCGCTCTCCATTCGGTGCAAGCAGCAGTACTGAATACCCTGTATTCAACGTCTTTGAGTACGATACAAACCTCGTATCAACTCCTTCGTTATCAAGGTCATCAAGCACAGCCTGACCAGCAGGATCATGGCCGATTGTACCCATAAAATGGGCATGTAGCCCCTGGCGTGCGAAGGTTACTGCTGCATTTGTAGCACCACCACCGGTAGAAAAATTGATCGTATTGACATCGGCTTTCCCGCCCATTTCAAGCTGCATAACCTGTTCATGCAAAGTCTTATCTGTCACGGGTTTGAACTCATCACTATGGCTCAAAAAAACGTCTTGTACCGCAGCACCAATCGATAGAATTGAAGGAATATGCCCACTCATTAATTCAAATTATACCACTTATGGTTAATCTTATATTGCCTTGCCAGCCGAGCCAAAGGCATTTATTTTTTCTTCAACCACCGCCTGTACGGCTTCGTAGACCGTTGGCATTAATTTTACTACCGCATACTCTTTAGGATTATCGGCCAAGACTTTTTCAAGACTTGTACGGAATACGTATCGCATATCGCTATTAATGTTAATTTTACTTACGCCAATCTTGGCCGCTTCCTCAAAGTAGTGGAGCGGTGTACCAGAACCGCCATGCAGTGATATCTGACAGCCGATTGACTCACGAATTCGAGTTAACAGCTCAAGGTCAAGCTCTTTAGGTACCGGATATTTACCGTGTAAATTGCCGACAGCCGCAGCAAATGTATCTATACCAGTTGCTTCAACAAATGCTTTGGCGCCTTCGGGTGTGCTAAATGTCTTTTTAATCGCCTCGTAGTCAATCTCTTCTTCATGTAAGTTCGAGGAGCCGCCAAAATAATGCGGCTCACTCTCTACCAAAGCCCCGGTGAATTTTGCATATTCAACCACTTCTTTAGTTTTTGCGATAATTTCTTCTTCTGAAGCATTATGATCGGCCTGGGAAATATCTATATGAATGAACTCGTAACCAGCATCAATTGCACGTTTGCAGTTTTCGACGGTCGGGCTGTGGTCAAGGTTAATATACATCTCAACCCCGTATTCGTCCTTGTAGTTATCTACCATGTCGCGCACATTCTCAAGACCCAGCGCTTCAACCTCACCATCACTTACTTCTACCAACACCGGACTATTCAATTTTTGTGCCGCACGCGCAATTGCAATCAGTGTTTCCTGATTATCAATATTAAACGCTCCCACCGCAAATTTTTGCTGGCGCGAACGCTGCATCAAATGCCGTGCCCTCGTAGTATTATCGCGAATTTGCCTTATGCTATGACTCATACTTTTATTAATACCCTTTCTTATACTGCGGAGCGCGTTTTATGAATTCAATTATCTTTTTTGCAATGCTTTCTCCATCAAGTTCAAATGCCTCGATGACTTCGCGCGGCGTACCACTCTCTCCATAACGATCTTCCACACCAAGGCGCTTGATTGGAACAGGCAGTTCCTCACTTGTGAGCTCTACAATCGCTCCGCCAAGTCCACCTGCAATCTGAGCTTCTTCAACAGTTGCACCACGGCCAGTTTTTTCTAAACTCTTCAGCACCGTTTTATTGTCAAGTGGTTTAATAGTTGGAACATGTACTACTTCAGCGTTAATACCTTGCTTGGCTAAAATTTCTGCAGCCATTAAAACCTCGTAGGTCATAGTGCCAGTACCAAACAAACTAATGTCCTTACCTTCGCGTAGTACATACGCCTTGCCTATCTCGAACGGCGACTCAAGAGTACTAAAAATCGGTACTTTATCTCGCGCCAGACGCAGGTAGCTCGGCTTACCATTTTTGGCTATGGCCACTGTGGCTTTTTCGGCTTCGATACTATCACCAGGCGCAATCACCACCATGTTCGGCATTACGCGCATTAAAGCAATATCTTCAAGCATCTGGTGGGTCGCACCGTCTGGGCCTGTGTATAGGCCAGCGTGTCCGCCCACTACTTTAACCGGCTGATCATTCAACGCGGCAGTTGTTTTGATTTGCTCCCAGTTTCGACCAGGACTAAATGCAGCATAGCTTGCGGTAAATGGTATCTTGCCCGCCCGTGCCAAGCCGCTCGCAACGGTCACTAGATTTTGCTCAGCCACACCAACTTCAATATAACGCTTTGGAAAAGCTTCTTTAAACAAGTGCATTTGTACGCTTTCAGTTAGATCAGCACACAGCGCAACTACATTTTTATCCAGCTCACCAGCCTTCTTTAAACCACGCCCAAAACCGGCTCGGTTAGCTTCACGTTCCACATCGGAGTTTGCGTAGTTGGGGTTCAAGTTGAAGCTACTCATTGGTGTTCGCCCCTAATTTTGCCACGTAATGTTCTAAGTTCATGAAGAGCTTCCTTGGCTTGTTCGTGATTTGGCGGCATACCATGCCAGCGATAATCGTATTCCATGAAATCAACACCCTTACCAGGTATCGTATGGGTAATTACCACGCTTGGTCGATTAGTAATCGCTTTTGCCATTCCTATCGCATCCTGAATTGATTCGATATTATGGCCGTCAATCTCTTGCACGTGCCAGCCAAAACTCTGCCACTTACCTCGCAAATCTTCTAGCGGCATCACGTCTTCGGTATTACCATCAATCTGTATGTTATTTCGATCAACAAATACAATAAGCTGACTTAATTTGTATTTGCCAGCAAACATAGCAGCTTCCCAAATGTTACCTTCATCCAGTTCGCCATCACCCGTTACACAGTAGACAAAGCGATGTTTTTGATCATCAAGATACTGCAAGCTATAGGCCACACCTGCAGCCTGGCTAAGTCCGCTCCCCAGCGGACCACTTGTATTTTCTAGGCCTGGTAATTTTGTACGTTCAGGATGACCCTGCAAACGCGAGCCCAATTTACGCAGTGTAAGCAACTCTTTCTTGTCAAAGAATCCCGCCTCGGCCATGGCAGCGTACTGCACAGGTACGCAATGACCGTTCGACAGAAAAAAGAAATCGCGGTCGTTCCACTCTGGTTTCTTTGACTTATAATTCATCACCCCAAAGTAAAGAGTTGCAATCAAGTCAGCTAGCCCTAAAGGCCCCGCCGAATGGCCACTGCCCGCTTCTTCAAGCATGGTTATAATATCACGACGTATTGTAGTCGCCTTTTGTTCAATCTGCCTAATTGTAAGTTGCCCACTCATTACTGTTATTGTAGCATGAGCGGTTTATTAAATAACGCTATGCTTATTAATTTCTGCTACAAGAGCATTATAGGATGCAGCTGGATCAGCGCTCTTAGCAATTGCACCACCAACATTCAATACGTCAACCCCACCTTGGGCTAATCCAAAGGCATTATCTAGATTAATGCCCCCATCCCAACCAATCTCAATATCTTGCCTGATCGCACGAATTAATCGCACCTTTTCTAGCTGCATTAAGCTAGCAGTACCACCATAATGACCAAGATCACCACTGAATATCATTACGTGATCTACTTGCTGGATTAAAGTAGCCACTGTTGATGGCACCGTAGAGCGCTGCAAGGCAATGCCAGCCTTTAGGCCGGCGGATTTGATTTTTTGTATGATTGGCAGCAAATCCTCTTGAACCTCGGCATGAAAGATAATTAGGTCAGCTTTCAAAGCAATTAACTGATTGACGTACTCGGATGGACGCGCAACCATAGCATGGATGTCAGCATGCCAACCTTGTGGCCACCAGGCTTCAGAGGCACTAATAGTAAAGGTTGGGGCAAATTCACCATCTGAAATATCAACATGGACACGAGTGGCTAATTGATGAATCTTTTCCATCATTTCCTTATACTGGTCAGTTGTTTCCGCAAGAACAGCTGGTGCAATTACAGCAGGCACGTTTAAGCAAACTCATCAATCTGCGCATTGCGGCGCTTATACCTTGGAGCGTTAGCAAACGGTGTACTAAGCCATGTTTCGATAATACCCTTCCAAGCAGAGTCATCATTTTCTAAGATTCGAGCCGGTAAACATAGTACGTTACTATCATTATCATTACGAGTCATCTTTGCTTCGTAGGCATCCCATATGACTGCTGCACGAATACCACGGAATCTATTGGCCGCAATTGCCATCCCTTGACCACCACCGCAAATCAAAATTGCCCGTGGGTCTTCGCCTATATCGCCAATAACCTTTGTTGCAGCTAATTGAGCAAAATCAGGAAAATCATCCGCAGGGTCAAGTTCTTGATCCCCCACGTCTTCTACGTCGTAATCATGCTTCGCAAGGTAAGCAAACACTTTTTCTTTCATGTGAAAGCCTTGATGATCTGCTCCAAGATATATCTTCATATGTTTATAAGTATAAGCAGGATGTTGGTAGGTGTAAAGCTATTGACAAATTATATATAAATTGATATAATCACTTTCACGTTACACCTCTCCGTCATACGACCGAGGTGCGACTGCACCTCAGATAGGAACTACTATGTTCATCACCAATGTGTTGCTCGCCTGCGTAGCGTCGCTGCTCGTCCTGATCTTCTGCGCGTTGATCATCAAGAAGCCGCCGACACCCACCCAGCCTGATCTGGTGCTGATCAACCTCCTCAACGATGCCATCGAGGGCTTCGGCAAGGCCGCCCAGCACCACATCGACGTGTCGGCCGTCGTGAAGCTCGTGCAGCAGCTCGATGCCGACCCGAACGCGCTGGAGCTGATCAAGTCCTACCCCGAAACAGTACGTGCCGCCGCCTGGCTGCACTACATCAACACACTGGGGGCCGACTTGCGGCGCGCGCAGCAGCGGTTGTCGGAGTCGCACGCGGGTAAGGGATACGTCGAACCCGTTCCGCAATACATCGATCGCGACCAAGCGCGTGTCGATGCCCTCCGCACCAAGCTCGACAAGGCCGTCGAGGCATCAGGGCAGACTGGTCTGCGTCCCGTCTGAAGCGCAGCTGGCAGGGAGATTCGTCTCCCTGCCAGCACAGCACAACTTTTCACCCGATCTAGGGTGTTTTTATTTTTCTAGATGCTTCGCAACATCAGCTACGAGCTCAACAACACGATTACTGTAGCCCCATTCGTTGTCGTACCATACACAAACTTTTATAAGATTCCCTCCAACAACCTTGGTTAGAGGAAGGTCTACGATACCTGAGTGGCTATTACCAATCAAATCGCGGCTAACCAGTTCATCTTCGGAGACAGCCAGAATACCTTGGTAAAATGGTTCGCTTGCCGCCTTCTTAAACGCGTTATTAACTTCCTCAACTGTCACGTCTTTAGATAGTAGCGCGGTCACATCACTTATTGACACAACGGATGTTGGAACACGAAACGCATGGCCGTCAAACTTTCCTTTGAGCCCAGGTAATGCCTTAGTTACTGCAATTGCCGCACCGGTTGGCAGCGGTACAATATTTTCTGCCGCATTACGACCCTCACGGAGTGTCTTACTCGGCGCATCCTGCAAAGCCTGACTTGCCGTATAGCTATGAACAGTGGTCAGAAGCGACTTCTCTACACCAAACTCAGCATCAAGTATTGCCATAACCGTCGCAACAGAGTTAGTCGTACAGCTGGCATTGTTCACAATAACACTTGAATTAGCGATTGCATCGTCATTGGCACCGATTACAAGAGTGTCAACTTCCTCACTTTTGCTCGGACCGCTTATTACTACTCGTTGTGCGCCTGCCTTTACGTGTAAGCCGGCGCCTTCTGCATCAGTAAAACGTCCAGTAGATTCAATGACTACATCAATCTCTAAATCTTTCCAAGGAAGCGCAGCTGGATCTTTTTCGGCTAACACCTTTACCGTATGACCATTCACCGTTATACCACCATCATCGCTAGCACTTACATCATGGCCATACGTACCATAGTTACTGTCATGCTTAAGAAGATACGCAAGGGTATGGTTATCGGTTAGATCGTTGATTGCCACAATTTCTAAATCGCTACGTTCAAATGCTATCTTAAATACATTTCGGCCAATGCGCCCAAAGCCGTTAATGGCAATTTTGGTTTTACTCATTGTGCTTACCCACTCCTTATATGTTGTTTCAGGTTATGTTGCTTATGATTATACAGGAAAATTATAACGGGTGAACCCAAGGCGTAGTATGCCCTGGGTTCACCCGCTTAGGTGGATGGGTGGAACCGGTAGAGGATCAGCCGGCTCACTCGTCGGCGCCGTTGAGTGCCTCACAGCCGTTGAAACTCATTCTCATCACCTCCTCTCATCCTTAGCCTTAGTATATAATAAGATTATGAAAAAAAGTGAGGTGCTAGAGGCAGCCAAGCCTCACTACAATCCAGAGCAACTTCTTGAGCTCGAACATGCTATTGATATCGCCACGAAAGCTCACCGCGGCCAAAAACGTCACAGCGGTGAGAGTTACATTATTCACCCATTACACGTTGCGGCTACCTTAATTGAGTGGGAAATGGACATAGACTCCGTGCTCGCGGGGGTGCTACACGACACGGTTGAAGATACCGATTTAACATTTGAGCAAATCGAATCGTTATTCGGTCACGATGTTGCTTTTTTGGTAGATGGCGTTACTAAAGTTTCTAAGGTACGCAGTGGAATGCGTGATCTTGAGAGCTACTTACCAGCCACAAAAGATAACTTAACCAAGCTTATGATCGCTGTTGGTCGCGACGTTCGAGTATTAATCATCAAACTAGCCGATCGCTTACACAACATGCGCACTTTGGAACATATGTCACCTGAAAAACAAAAGAAGATAGCACGCGAAACCATGGAAGTATTTGCGCCACTAGCCGACCGACTGAACATGGGACGTACCCGTGTGCAGCTAGAAGAATTGAGCTTTCGTTATATGATGCCCAAAGACTTCAGTCGTACGAAAACACTTATGGATGCAAGGCTTAAGCGAAGCCAGCGAAAACTTGATAAGGTTCGTAGCGACGTTGCTAATCGCTTGAATGAAGAGAAGATCGAATTCGAAATGGACGGCCGCGTAAAGAGCGTTTATAGCTTATTCAAAAAGCTTGATCGGGTAGAAGGCGATATTGAACGCGTTCACGACCTTATTGCACTTCGTATTATCGTTGACGACTTGTCTACCTGTTACCTTGTACTTGGTGTCTTGCACGAACTTTTCACACCTCTTTTCGATCGTATCAAAGACTACGTTGCCAAACCAAAGCTCAACGGATACCAAAGTCTTCACACTACAGTACAAACAAATGCCGGACAGATTATTGAGTTTCAGGTGCGTACACGCGAAATGCATGAGTATGCCGAACGTGGGCTTGCCGCAAGCTTCCACTATAACGAAAGCAAGCTTACTGATGCGTATCGCAAGGGATCGTTAGCAGCCTTGCCCGCAAACCTAGCGTGGATTCGAGAATTACAAGATGCAGCTTCGCAGGCCGGAGCCGGCAAGCAGTTTAACGCTAAAAAATTCCGCATGAACTTGTTTAACGATCGAATTTTCGTATATTCACCAAAGGGCGATATTTGGGACCTGCCCAAAGGAGCATACGTGCTAGACTTTGCATATCGTATTCACTCAGACGTGGCAGCCCATGCCAGCGGTTTTAAAGTCAATGCTGTTATGAAACCATTCAGTTACCAGCTGCAGCATGGCGATACAGTCGAAATTCTTACTAGCAAAACGGCCATTCCTAAGGCTACATGGAAAGAATTCATTATTACCAATCATGCCAAAGAGAAGTTACGACTGCAATTGTCGCGTCAGAACCGTAATTTATTTGGTGCTGTGACAGAACGATTCCGAAAAGCCAGAAAATAATCCTAGGTATCTTTGGCGACATACTCTCGCACCTGGTCCTCGAAAAAGCCCACATGCGTTAACTCACGAACAGGAAGCCATTCGAACTTGTCATGTTCAGAATCCAAAATAACCTTTGGCTGCTCTTGAAATCCGGTAACTTCATAGAAATCTGTCTGGACCCGCTTGCCGTACGCTTCTACTACTCTGCTATCAATAAGCACTACCTTCATACTGCCAACATCAAGTCCAATTTCTTCTCTAACTTCTCTGATTAAAGCATCGATTGATTGCTCATCGGCTTCAAATGTACCTCCTGGTAAATCTGACGTAAATGGCACGTGAGGATGCGAGGCGCTCCTCCGCAGAACAAGCACATTACCCTGGGGGTCGCGCAGTATCGCCTTAGCCGCAGATTTATCAACAGTCACAGAAGAATCTTACTTGTTATTCCAACGCTCAATACATTCTTTAATGATCGTCTTTGCTTCTTCAATGTCACCCCAACCTTTAACGATTGTCTTGCCAGGTTTTTTAAGGTCTTTGTAGTGAGTAAAGTGATGCTCTACTTTGGCTTTCCAGGTTTCGCCTAGGTCATCAAGTGAGTTGCACCAGTCACCAATATTACGATCGTCAGCAGCACGCACAACTATCTTATCGTCAACTTCACCATCATCTTCAAACTTCATCACACCAAGAATCTTAGCTTCTAGCCACACACCCGTTGGTAATGGCTCATCACACACAACCAATGTGTCGAGTTCATCACCGTCCTCATCAAGCGTCTGGGGAATAAACCCGTAGCTTACTGGTTTTGCAAAAATCGCCGGCTCCACACGATCCAACATAAACGCTGCACGCTCCCGATCCCATTCAACTTTGAGCATTGAACCTTGCGGAATCTCAACAACCGTATTTACAAATCCATCATCAACTGAGCCTGGTGTTAATACTTGATTAAAATCAGCCATTTATTTCTCCTTGTTTAGCAAGCTAATTGTCTTTATTAAAGTATAACGGATTATCACATTGATATATACTAAATTCATGTCTTCTCCCAAACTACTGGCCACCCCTGACTATATCCAGGAGGCAATCGAAGCGATTACAAATGCAAAGCATCGCGTGATGTTTATGTCGCTTATGTTCACCGATGATGATGTGACTGATGATTTTGTAGATGCACTTGAGGCAGCCGCCCTGCGTGGTGTTAGTGTTAAAATTGCAGCCGACGTGTTTACCTATGGTGAACTTGGAGGTCACTTCTTACCATTTAAATTCTTTACTAAAAAGTCACGCGAAACCACATCATCTGTTCGCGAGCTTACTCAAAAGGGCGTTGTATTCAATTGGCTTGGTCGATTCAGTGCAACACCCGTGAACGGTCGCACCCATATTAAATGTCTTATCGTCGATGATATTGTGTTTTCTTTTGGTGGTGTAAATCTATACGGCAAAGATATTCTTGGTAATAACGACTACATGTTCCTATGCAAGGATGCTCGCCTCGCAGACGACCTAACTCACGAATTCAATCAAATTACTAAAGCCGATACTAATCATCACGCCTACCGTAGTCATAAGTTTTCATATGATGACAATCTAGTTCTTACCGATGGCGGATTCCAAGGAGATTCAATCATATACCGTAGGGCATGCGAACTTGCGAAGCAGGCCGATGAAATTCTGCTGGTTTCACAGTATTGCCCAACTGGTAAACTTAGTCGAATTATTAAACAGAAAAAATCTCGCTTGTACTTTAATCCACCACAACTTGCGGGTGCACTTAATAAACTAGTCATAAAAGTTGGTATCTTTTTTTCGGGACATACTACACTCTATTCGCGTAATCGTTATTTACATGCCAAATTTATAATCTTCACAATGCCAGATGGTAGCAAAACCGCTCTTACAGGCTCACACAACTTTGTGTATGGTGGTGTTTTACTTGGAACACGCGAAATTGCACTCGAGACCAAAGACCCAAAGATTATTAGCCAACTAGAGAAGTTCTTTAGGCAGAATGTCGCGTAAGCTCATCTAGATATTCACGAATTGCTAGCGCAGCACTTGCACCTTCACCAACAGCACTCGCAATTTGCATAGTAGCACCACTTCGTACGTCACCACTAGCAAATACACCCTTCATCGAAGTTTCAAGATGTCGATTTGTTTTAATTAATTTTTGCTCATCCAGTTCGATATCACTTGATTGCAAAAATCCAGTATTTGGGTTTAGTCCCACGAACACAAACACCCCATCAGTCTCGAATTCAACTGCTTGACCATCCTTATGAGCTTTAACGCTCGTAATCTTGTTATCAGTTGCAACAATTTCATCAGTTGTGGTGTTCAAATGCACGGTGATCTGTCCTGCATCAACATATTTTTGCAGTTCTTCTTGCAGAACCTCGCTAGCTTTTGGAGTACTGCGTACAAGCAAGTCTATATGTGAACTAAATCGTGTTAAGAAAATAGCTTCCTGAAATGCTGAGTTCCCACCACCGATTACCACCAAGCGTTTATCTTTATAAAATGCACCGTCGCAGGTTGCACAGTAGTGAACGCCGCGTGCGTAATACTCAGCTTCACCAGGCACACCAATCTTGTTATAGTCGCTACCGGTTGCAATGAGTACCACACGTGCCTCAACTGGTTGGCCGTCTACAATTACTGTCTTTGTCGCACCATTATCTTTAATTTCAGACACTTCACCTAGTTCAATTTCAGCACCAAATCGCTCAGCTTGAGCTTGTAGTTGCGATGCCAAACGCATACCTTCAATACCATCTGGAAACCCAGGATAATTATCTACTTTGTCTGTAATAGCGGCCATGCCACCAACCACAGCTTTTTCGTAAAGTACGGTATCAATATTTTCTCTCGTCGTATACACTGCAGCGGCTAGGGCACTTGGACCAGCGCCAACCATCACAACATCACGTATATTATCCGCCATAGCTTTGCATTAACTCCTTTGGTACTTCTACTTCCTTAGGCGTTGGAATAACCATAAGAATGAACTTTAAAGGGGTATTAGGTGGAATGTCTGCACCCTTATCTTGATCTTTATATGCCTTTGCAGATGGGATCGTTAGTTCGCGAATACCACCAATTTTCATTCCAATCACGCCTTCATTCCAGCCTTCAATCAGGTTGCCGCCAGCAATTGGAGCCTTTAGCTTGTCGCCATCAATTGATTGATCGAATACTTTACCCTTCGGATTCCAACCAATGTAATACGCGCTATATTGGGTATCTTTTTTTATCTCCTCACCATCACCAACAACTAAGTCTTTTGTAGTAAGTTCCGTAACACTAGTGCTATCGAATGATGCCGGCATAGCCTTATACTCTGCAATTTTAGCGTAGTACTTTTTTGATAATTCATCATTTTGAGCTTGAACTTTTTGCTGATATTCAGCATACAGCTTTTGCAAACGGCTAGAATCAGCCTTTTCATTTTCTGGTGCTAGAATCATTGCGATAAATCCAGCAAGTGTGCCAATAGTCATAACGATCGCAATGATCCAGATGCCCGTTCGTTGAGCAGTCGATGTAGCCATATCTCCCCTTGATTTTTTACTTTTAAAGTAATTTGTTACTTGTATTAGTATATCAAATAACTTCGGCATTAAGCGTAGTTTTTGCGTTCTTCACTGCCCAATCTATAATCGGGCGAACTTGACTGTCACTCAACGTCTGTTCGTAACTAGTAATCCGGAGTCGTAACGTAATGGTTTTAAATGCTCGGTCGTTTTCTGACTGATAAATACCTATGGGCGAAATTTTAACGTCGACATCTTTGCTTTTAGCAAGCGCACTCTCTACAACATTAACCAACGCTTCATACGCCACATCAGATTTCACCTTAAACGATACATCTTGCATAACACTTGGATAACGGCTAAGTGGCTGGTAATCAGCATTCGTCATTGTAAAACTATCAAGACGCACTTCAAAACCTGATGAGAATACAGGCAATTTAAAGGAACGCTTTGTGGCTTGATTAAACTCACCTACAACACCCCAAACTTGATCATCTTTTACGACTACTGCTGAGCGCTTAGGATCATACGGAGCCGTCAATTGCGCTCCCCGCACATCACTATCTATAGCAAAATTCGTAAGTGGTACAAAGTTGACTGCGTCTAAATGAAGAACCTGTTCTAGATAGTTACGGGCGTAGTAAAAAGGTGCTCCAATGGGTGCTTGCTTATCATTGTACGCAAGCACAAGACTCACATGATCATCCTCGTTCGGTACGTCAGGCTCATCCTGATCCATTTCGCCCTTAAAATGCACTTTGTTCAGCTCAAATAAAGCAAACTTATCGTAGCCAGCCTTGCTGTTCATATGAATCTTGTCTAACAAACTTGGCGTTAGTCCGATTCGGTAGTACTGCAGTTCAGGGCTGAGAGCATTTGATAATTGGTACGCATGGACTGGATCTTGCCCAGCTCGGGTCAGCGTCTTTTCGTGCACAAAGCTATATGTCAAAACTTCATTTGCACCAGCTTTTGAAAGAGCCTCACGAATACTTTGTTTAAGCTCACGTTTTGTATTTTTTGGCGTTGGGATCATACTGCGTTGCGGTAATTCCCGCGGTAACTTATCAAAGCCATAGAGCCGCCCAACTTCTTCTACAATATCTTCAGCTTGTTGAATGTCGGTTCGCCAAAACGGCGGCTTAATTGTCATATTCGCACCGTATACAGCATTCCTGTTGTCTCTAACGGTAATAGATCCATCGTCATTGAACCTTGTACCTTCGTATTCAACAGCCCCTCCACCTGCATCAATTACTTGGAACTCTACGTTTTTAAGCAACTCAGCAATCTTTGAATCGTTCGGTATACCGCCAAGCCGATCTTGGATAAATCGTCGAGACACACTAACCGTCGATGTGTCCCAAAGCATGTTTATTTTTTCATCAAATACTCTGCCGAGCTCTGCGTTAGTAGTATCAATAATAGATTTAATAAGCAGGTTCATAATGTGATCGTTCTGAAGGGGTGACTGACCTTTATTAAACCTTGTTAATGCGTCAGTAAATACGCCATGTCGCATAGCCGATTTTCGTACAGCATACATATCAAAAGTTGCGACTTCAAGCACGGTACTCTTCGTATTCTCATCAACTTCACTGTCACCACCGCCCATGATTCCACCCAGGCCAATAGCGCCTTCGCCATCAGCGATTACAATATCGTCTTTGGTAAGTTCGTATGTCTTATCATTAAGTAGCTTGATACTCTCGCCTTTTCTGGCCATTCGCGCACCGATTTTTTTACCACGAATTTTATCGTAGTCGTACGCGTGGGTTGGCTGAGCAGTAAGCAACATTACGTAATTTGTCACGTCAACAATATTATTAATTGGCTTGCCACCCATTGCCACAAGTGCGCACTGCAGCCACAGTGGGCTTGGTTTTATTTCAATATTTTTCAAACTAGCAAACATAATGCGTGGTACTTTTTCGTGAGCATCATTAAACACTTCAAGCTCTAAGCCATCACCGCCCTCAAATTTCACTTCATTCGTATACCAGTCAGGACTTATAAATTTCTGATTATGGATACCGGCAATTTCACGTGCCACACCGAGCTGACCAAATAGATCAGGCCTGTGTGTAAACATCTTATTCTCAATATCAATAATTGTGTCATCCAAACCAAATGCTTTAGCAAAACTTTCACCAGGTTTTATTGCAACATCATTCGGCTTCCATTCACTTGGATCAATTTCTAGAATCCCTTCGTGACTATCACCAATACCAAGTTCTTTCGCACTCGCCAGCATGCCATTGCTCATTACTCCGCGCAGTTCACGCGCATCAAGTACAAATGGTTCTTTATCCTCATATGTTGATGGTACCGTGCTGCCAGGTTTTAGCCACACTACAAAGATCCCTTCGCGTACGTTCGGCGCACCACACACAACTTGCACATTTTCGCCTGTTCCGGCATCGATCTCGCAAACAGAAAGCTTATCAGCATTCGGGTGCTTTTCGCACTTTACTACTTTCGCGATCGTTGCATCCTCGTAGCGCTTTCCAAGATCAATTACTTCTTCAACTCCACCAAGTTGTGCATTAATCTTCGCTACAAGCTCATCTACTGATGGCAAATCAAAATCTATGTATTGCTTAACGGTATTTAAACTAACTTTCATTGTTTATCCAATCTGCAAGCTTTTTATAATAATCCTGTAATTGCTGCTCACTGACGTTACTCTTCCCAAATCCATGCTGAAAGCCAAGAGCCTCCCATGTATCTGCATTAAAGGCCTTCGCAAACGGTGTTGTTGCAACAGGTGGACAGACGTTGTCAAACTCATGAGTCACCAGTAAGGTACGACCCTTGACAGAGCCAGTGTGAGTAAAAAGCCAGTGGTCTATATAATTATCAGGGTTTCTACGATAATCATCTGAGTGAGCATCTTTCATGTCACCAATTTTTGTATATAAAGTTTCTTCCGGATAGCTTGCTGGCACACGAAGAATAAGATTCTGGAACGTACGAAATTTCGTAAGATACGTAGCGTGAAATCCGCCATAACTAGTCCCTAGTACTGTAATTTTCTTTTGACTATAGTGCTCAGCAAGCCAATCGAAAGCAGCCACTACATCTGAAAAATTATCAGCCCTTGATAGATCATCAAGATTAAACGGGCTCTTGCCATGACCAACATAATCAAGTACCAGTGCCGAGTATCCAGTATTCTCAACCAATGATGCCACTAACTCTTCATATTTTTTCTTAGTAGATGTAAAGCCAGGAAGCACAAGCAATACTTGGTCTTTGGGCGTCTCATACCAATCAGCAAAAAGTATATAACCAGTGTTCTGAATCTTTACTTCTTCGTATTTCATCTAAAATAACTCCACAAAAACTAAGTTACACCCTATAATTTCCTCTTCATTGACTTTTTCTCGACTAGCTTTCATACCTTAACCCTCAAAAAAATCATTTCATGTTCATCGTCTGTTGGGTTATGAATCTTATGCTCAATATTTGCAGGAAAAACGAACACATCACCTGCGGCGTAGCCATATTCACCGTCCCTATCATTTACAATCCCATCACCTTTAACTACAACCATCACTTCATCAATAGAATCATGGGTGTGCCAATCAAAAGTTGCCTTTGCAGGAAGATATCCGTGCGTGAGAGCTTCTAGATTATTACCAACCGTATAGCTAGGATCGGCATATACTTTTCTGGATCCGCTGCCTCCGTGTGCATCCTCTTTTGGTATATCATTTGCTTTGCGCTTTATAATTTTCATACGATCCCTGCCAAAGCTTCTTTAACCGCGGTATAAATAACTTCATGCCCTTCAGCGTTCGGATGAAGTCCGTCCGGTAAAATTTCACGTTCACCCTGCACATTATTTATTAGCTGCCAAAGCGGAACAAATGTAGCACTAGCTTGAGCCGCACATTCTTTAAGAATGTCTTCGTATTCTTTTAGGCGTTGATTATCGTAATGTAAAGTCGCATCCCAAGCGGCAGGCTTTAACCTCTCGTCAACACATGCCGTGCATCCAAGTACAACTACACCACCAAATGATTTTGCAATATTGATAATCTTACTTACATTATCAGCAAAATCAACTTCATTTACACGACGGACTCCAACTTTCTCGTAGCTATCGTTTACACCTATCGCAAGAATCGTGAATAAATCTGTATCGTCTTTAGAACGTGCTTTGGTTTCAAATTCTATGCGACTCAGAACTTCCTCGCTCGTATGGCCACTAACGCTGAGATTGATAACATTAACCCCGTTTTTCCCCGCAAGTTCTTCTGTAAAATAGTGGCGCTGAAGCCGTTGCACCCATCCGCCATTAAGTTCATCATAAAAGCCTTGTCCGATACTATCGCCGAATATTAAGATTCTTAGACTTTTCATTTTACCTCCAGGATAATATCTCTGAGGAGTGGAAATTCTGTATAATGGTAGATTCTGGCTTCTTGATCCAAAATGACCCTCATTTTTCACTATCTGTATGCCGCCGAGTTTATCGAACATGATACGCCCCTGTTTATCATCACACCCCCATGGATCATCAACAGAGTTGATAAACACAAAGTCTTTTGAGCTCTCTTTGATCTTGAGCCAGTCGTAAGAAGATTGAAGTACTGGATCATTAGTCTCACCCTCAAGTCGCATTGAATATCCCGCAACAAGTAGACTTAGCTTTACTCTCGTATTTAAACGTTCAAGAATACTCAATATAAGTGGAGCTCCGGCCGAATGGCCAACAAGGATAGTCTCTTTGTTAAATTCATGGTGCTCAAGGACTTTCGGTAAGAACGTTGCTATATCCTCATGATTAATCTCCGGATAATGAGGCACATCTACGTCGTAGCCATTTTTCTTAAGCTCATCTTCAAGCCAAGTGTACCAATAATACTCATCATTCGGTGAACAATCAGTGCCATGGAATATAATTACGTTTTTCATTTAGAACTGCCTCAAAAAGTCTAATTTTGCACTTTCAAAATGACGAACGTCTTCGATACCATACTTCATCATCACCAATCGATCAACACCGCAACCAAACGCGAATCCTGTATATTCATTTGGATCAATATCGGCCGACTTCAAGACATTCGGATGAATCATGCCGCAGCCAAGTAGTTCAATCCAGCCTTCGCCACTACAAACTTTACAGTCAGGGTTTTTACCTTCACAAAACGGACAGCTCAGTGCAAATTCAAAACTTGGTTCAGTAAATGGGAAATAGTAGGGATTCATACGAACATCAAGCTTTTTGCCGTAATATTCTTCCAAAAAGCTCTGTAGTGTTGCAACCAGCATACCTGCATGAACATTTTTTGCCACATATACGCCTTCGGCTTGGTAGAACGTATGTTCATGGCGTGCATCAAGGTCTTCGTTACGAAAAACACGATCTGGTGAAATTACGGCTATTGCCTCGTTGTTCGCTAAGTTACCACGATATTTTTTAAGTATGCGATTTTGCATTGTTGACGTGTGAGGTGGTGCAATCAATGGCTCGCCATCTTTATCCTTTTCAACAGTCATAAACGTATCCCAATCGTCACGCGCAGGATGGCCTTTTGGGAAGTTTAAACTTTCAAACACATGGTACTGATCGTCAAGTTCTCGACTCTCTTCAATCAAAAATCCCATTCGTTCAAAGATATTCGAGAGTGTACTGATCTCTTGCATAAGTGGATGAATTGAGCCATTTTCGCTCGGCAAAAATTCAGGTGCATTAGCGTTAAAATCCATAGGTGCTGTTACATCAATTGGCGGCAGTTCTTCTGCATTGTTTGATTCGGCCGTTACCATAGCCTTTAGCTCAACAGACAATGCATTGATAGCCTGGCCAAACCCTGCACGCTCACGTGGTTCTAAAGTTGGAATACGCGCAAATAAGTCTTTAAGTTCGGGTGCTTTTAAAATATCACTCTTTTGCTCGAGCGTTTTATATCTTGCTAAAAGTTCCTCGCGTACAGACGCGACTAATTCGTCTAGATTCATCTGTAAAACAGTATACCGCTAGCGTGAGGCCACCACAAGCCATATCAGGGTAGCAACTACGACGATAATAATCAGTATCCAGAGCCACGCTAGACTAGTCGTCGTTTTGGTTTTTTCTAAATACGCCGAATCGTCTACGCCATCTGGTCGATCATGATCAGCTTCGAGTGATTTCTTTTTTGCTTTTTCGGCAAGTTCAGCAGCAATCCGCTTTTGTAATTCGGATCGTTCGCTGTCTTGTTGCATGAATAGTGCCATCAGTATTTATTGTACACCCTCTTAACTCTTTTATAGCTTGTGCTATACTGGTGGCATATTTCTATTAAAGGAGGGAATATTCCATGGCAACCAAGAAAACGGCCGCGTCGACCCGTAAAACGACCAAGAAACCGGCCTCATCAGCCAAGAAAACAACAACTAAAGTAACAACCGTTAAGGCATCTGCTGCCCCAGCTCGTGTTAGCAAGACTACTCGCTTTACATTAAGTCGAGCGCCCCTACTAGCTGGCTCAGTTGCAGAATTCCTTGGTACATTTATGTTAGCAGCTGTGGTAGTTATCACATCTGGCCAACCGCTGTTTATTATGTTTGCGCTGCTCGCCATTCTACTTGTAGTAGGCGGTGTATCAGGTGGACACTTTAACCCAGCAATCACCATTGGTGCGCTTGCAACGCGTAGGATTACACTTGCACGTGCTGCCGCATACATTGGTGCTCAAGTACTCGGTGGTCTACTAGCACTCGTTGTACTTAACGGATTCATCAGCGCTGCCCCAGAAGTAAGTCAACAAGCACAAGCCTTCGGTCAAGCCGCACCAAGTCTATTTAGCCCACAAGCAATTACCAAGGGCAAGGAATGGGTTGTTCTAGCTGCTGAATTACTAGGAGCAGTACTATTTACATTCGGTGTTGCAACTGCAATGCGTAAGAAGTCTGAAGTTACTCGTGCAATTACAGTTGCTGGATCACTTTACGTAGCCTTGTTTATTGCAAGCACAGCTGCTAGTTACGTTGGCACAAGCGCCGTGCTTAACCCAGCAGTTGCTACTGCACTACAAATCTTCAAGCAGTTTGAGCTATGGCCTGTAATGGTTTACGCGATTACTCCACTTGTTGGTGGTGTGCTTGGTTTCGCACTAAGCGACCTACTAAAAGACGAGTCAGAAAACTAATACTCTGCTCAGTCCTTGTAAAAAACCTCGCTTCTAAAAGCGAGGTTTTTTACTATCTACTCACCATTAGATGGCTTATCAAGAGCTAGTGGATCTACGCTACTTTCACCATTAGCAATCTTAACGATATCTTTATCAACTTTACCAAGCTCTTTGTGGGCAGCGTTAAAGTGATTAATGGTTGTTCCAAGTGACGCACCTAGTTTTTGCATATATGTTTCGAACTTTGCAATGTGCGTACCAAGCTTCCCAACTCTTATTTGAATATCTTTCGCTTGTTCTTCAATCTGCAAACTACGCAATCCTTGCAGTACAGTTTGGAGATACGCCATAAAGCTGGTTGGACTCACAATAATCACGCGCTTGTCGCGAAAAGCATACTCAATCAAATCGCGCGAGCTACCCCCCTGACCAACGTTGTTAATCAATAAATCATAGTACAAGGATTCGGATGGTATAAACATAAAGGCAAAATCCATCGTTTTCTCACTCGGGCGAATATACTTTGAGGTCTCATCTATTCGCAGCTTCAAATCACCTTTGACTTTTTGAAGGTAATCTTCACGCTCCTTACCACTCGCCTCTATCATACGGTTATAGTTTTCAAGGCTGAACTTGCTATCGATAGAAAGTATTTGACCTTTCTCAAGAAAAATCACCGCATCCACAATTTCACCATCTGCGAATTTATATTGCATCTGGAATTGGCCAGGTGGTAAAACATTGTCGAGTACAGACTCTAAATAATACTCACCAAACACACCACGTTGTTTTGGATTACTCAAAACATTCTGTAAGGTCTTAAGTTCATCGGCAACATCAACTACACGGCGATTTGTTTCATCTAATTTAGCAAGTCTCTGCGTTACGTCAGCTACAAGTTTTGCACTTTCAGTTAACTGTCTTTGCACCGACTGTTGCATAGTGGTATTGCTACGCTCTAAACGATCCCCCATAGTTTGCTGCAACTGGCCGATCGAACGCGACAGTTCAGTTACGTCAGTTTTCATGAGCTCAACCGCGCTTGATTGCTTAAGCTCTTTCAAGCGTTGATTCAGCATATACACAACAATCGCAAACCCAAATACAACCGCAACTACTACCAAAATTACAAGTAAATCTTGTGTCATGCTAATGATTATACAGGAAGTAGTGTCAAGCTAAGCACCAAGTGCCAAGCGAGCAAGCACAACAACCAGCGCAACAGCAACAACACTAATCACCAAACTGGTTGGCTGTACTAACCATGCAAATAATGCGTATGCAGTAGCAATTAAAAGCGTCATAACGATGGCTGCTGTAATAAGTGGCATGACTGCAACTAAACTAAACGCGCCCCATACACTTAATGCGATCCCTATGATTGCCAAAATCGGACGATAAATACGCTCCCTCACAAGCAACGTCAAACCAATAAACGAACCGATAATCACCGCTACGCCAGCCGCAATCTCATCTTTACTTTCACATCGCGCCAGGGCTACACCCTCGCGACACAATACCGGCTCAAATACAAAACGCTCTAGTACAGCGTAAAGTGCACATGTTACCAAACCTACAATCAAGCCATATATAAACACCGTAATTAGTGTTCGAACGCTCATCGTTGCCCACGCCGCGTGAGGATCTCTTGCCTCAATTACTCTTGCCACGGGTTCGCTCCTCTTGTTTAGGATATTTTACCAGCTTTTGATGGTTTAGACCATTGTTTTATCCGTCCCGATTTTGATGCAGGTTCACGTTGTAGATACCAGCCAACGCCAAGACAAGCAATTGCCACACCACCCAAGACATCGAGTGGGCTATGAACAAGTGCGAGTACGCGCCCGAGCGCGACTAGCAAAGTAAGCATTGTAAGCACGCTGGTTAGTAGCTTATGTTTTGTCTCAAACCATACTGCCAAAGTGATCGTAGTGCAAAATAATACGTGGTCGGATGGAAACCCGGGGTTGTTAAGATATGACGCCCCAGCACTTGCTCCTATTAGCTCAAAAGGGCGTTGCAACTCGGGTTGATAGATTGCTCCAATTAGTTTTGCAAACAAATAAGCCGTTAGTCCAGCCATGAAGATACGGCAGTATGCCCTATAACGATGCTTATCCTCCAATTTAAATAGCAGTGCATATAGCCCGATCAACACTACAGGTAGTACGGCGCCATCAGCTAGAATTTTTACAAGTACTTCGTACATACTTGGTCTATTATACGCCTGGTGCCGTGGTTTGATACAATAATTTGTATGGCAAAACCACCTAAGAAAACTTCTAATGCAACGTTGAATCGATTGCGCGCCGCCGTGCTTGGTGCAAATGACGGTATTGTGTCTACTTCAAGTGTTGTCATGGGCGTTGCAGGTGCAAATGGCGACTCGCGAGCTCTTTTTACGGCTGGACTCGCCGCTTTAGTCGCCGGTGCATTATCAATGGCCGTAGGTGAATATGTGTCGGTTAGTTCACAGCGTGATGCCGAGAAAGTCAATCATACACTTGGTCATCATGATGATGACTTCACTAATCCTTACCAAGCCGCTACTGCATCATTTCTTGCTTTTACTTTAGGTGGATTAGTGCCTTTCATTGCCATAATTGCGGCACCAAACGGAGTAAAAATTCATGCGACAGTCATAGCAGTAACACTCGCTTTGATTCTTACTGGATATTACAGTGCAGTTGTTGGTGGAGCTTCAAGACTACGAGCGGTTAGTCGAGTGATCGCAGGGGGGCTAATTGCCATGGCTCTCACCTATTTTGTAGGTGTGGCTTTCGGAACAATTCTATAACGGGCGTCTTCAGTTAATCTTCAGTATTACTGTGTAAAATCTGAATCATATGAAATGCCCAAACGATCAAACCACACTACTCATTAGCGAACGTCAAAATATAGAAATCGATTACTGCCCCGAATGCCGCGGCGTATGGCTTGACCGCGGGGAACTCGACAAATTGATCACAGCGAATAATGCCACACCATCCCAATCTTTTGATTACAATCAAAACACAAAGTCACCAGAGGTAGGTGCAGGACATCGATATGAATCATCCTATAATTCTCACAATCCCAAGAAGAAAAGTCGCGAATCATTTCTTGGTGACTTATTCGATTTTTAAGCAGCACTCGTAATAGTATCAAGGAGTTTTTGGGCTCGTTTTATAACCGCATTCGACTTGTGATTCAATTGAACTTCTAACAGGGCTCGTAGAGTTGCGTTGGTAATATCACCTTTTGCAGCAAAATAGGCAAGAGTTTTCATTGAATTGACTGCCACAATCCAGTCGACGTCAGTTGACTCAAGCCGCTGCTCCAGCCATGCTAGTGCTTGCTTTTTTTGATTAGTGTTCAACTTAACCTGCATATAAATTTCTGCAATGTGCCACTGAATTGATGGCTGAGTTCGATCGGATAAGTCTTTTTGCAATCTATCAACATATGGCTGTATCCAATCAGAATGGCTACGACATATCTTTTCAAATGCATCAACCGCTCGCATTCGCACCCATGCATCGTCGTTACTAACTATCGTTTGATAGAGTTCTTCAAGACGAGAAGGTTCGTTAAGCACCAGCTCAATTACTTCATTAGCCCGTCCAAGCGAGTTCTTCTTTCCATCTTCGGCCAACATGGCCGCAAATGCTTCATGCATAGTACATATTGTAACAAATCACAACAGGCGATAGCCGTAGTATCGTTTTACGTGCTAAGACTTTGATGCAATTGAATCAATTCGCTCTAGAAGCTTTTTGCATGTCGTGTGCACAACACTGCCTAGCCCTAAAATAGGGCTCACAACTGGGTTAAAGCCTTCGATGCTAAATTTGTCTCTTATTTCGTGTAAAATCATTTGCTCATCTGTGCCGCCATCATGATCGAAATGTCGCGAACCAAGTTTATTCGCAGCAAAGCTAATCACATCTTTATAGGAGTAATGGCCTGCTTCAGTGCAAAGGATAGGCAAAGCTAAAAAATCGTGCCTATTAAACCTCTGATTGCCATTAAACTCTTTGTGTGGACAAATCATCGTTTTACTGGGAGCATTAGCTATGACCGGAAATTCATCAAGGTGACTATGATACGTACTACCAAGAAATACTACTTCGAACCTGATCTTACGACTATGCTTATTCTTTAATTCAGGTATATCCTTTAGGAGTGTCCCAAATATTCCGTTAGTATCAGACAGCAATATGTCACGAATAAGCCCTGCGGCTTCAATCGCATCAAATATACCACCGCTTTTGATTGCCTTTCCAAGCTGCTCGGTTTTGTACCTAAATAGGCCGATTAATTCGGACTGACTTCTGCTATAGGTCATTTGTTTATTATAGCAATTCCCCTACTTTCAAAACCGTAAGTGCTTCTTAAATATGGGTCTACCCTCTATACTTACTTGCAATGAATGAGATTCCGCCGGCTATTGCAGACAAATTAGATAGTCTTTGGAATATTGCTGTAAAAGCAATCCAAAGTAGGAATTTTGATAGAGCCGAGAAAGCACTTAATGTAATCCTGAAGATTGATAAACACAATGCCACGGCCTACAATCGACTTGGTATTATATATGCGCGCAAACGAGAATATAAAAAAGCTATACGCTCCTTCAAAAAGGCAAGTAAACTTGAACCATCGGCTGCTTCGTCGCATAACCTTGGTTTAATTTATTATGAAGTTGGCAATTATAGAAAAGCTCAAAAGAATTTTGAAGTATCACTCGATATTGATTACAATTTAGCCTCAAGGCATGTGGCGCTCGCCAAAGTTTACGAGAAACTAACCGAAAAAGACAAAGTACTGTACCACCTTGAAGAGGCTGTTAAACTAGAACCTACTAAAGAGTTGCAGATTATCTATGTTGATGCGCTTGATCGATACGGTAAGTACAATAAATTCTCTAAAGAGATAATAGAAGCGCTGCGATATAACGAACAACCGTGGCACTACGCGACTATTAACGAATACCCCGTTCTACTGGAAAATTTAGAATACTCACACCTTAGCCTGCAGCGCCTGGTATTTAGCAAGCCAAGCAAAAGATTGACTCCCAGGTCAAAAAACGCACGCTTCCTAGCTATCGCATATCTTCATAATCTTTCAGCAGCAAACTACTTGCTTCGAAAAAACTACAGTATTGCAACAACCAATATTGCACGCAGCATGTACGAGATCAGCCTTAAGATCCAGTATGGGCTGAGTGCAAAATCAAATAGAGTGTTTGCAAGCATTGAACTAAGTGCACTTAATGGCAAAATAAATGCGAACCAACGCCTATTAAAAACGCTACCTGTTACTAATCCGATGTTCAGTCAGAAAGTTCAAGAAAATAAAAAAAGTATTAACGCCCGAAAGGCTTTGCATCGAAAATACGTTAACCTACAAAATGCACCCAGTCTTAGAAAAATCGCACTTGAACTAGATGGTGGCGTACCTGGTAAGAATTATTTCTTGTATGAAAAGCTGTACGAGAAAGGATCAGACATCCTTCATGCAAATGGCGAATCATTAAGTCAAACTATTACACTGGCTAAAACACGCCACGCTGGCAGTTTTGTCGACTCTTACGAATTACTAAAAACGCTTGATGAACTAACCAATGATTTAGGGAATCACTATTCTAAACTCCCCGAGCTAAGCCAAAAAGCAAAAACTGATTTTGGTAAGTCGCTTCAAAAGGACTAGTTTTGTTCTAGAAATGAAAGGAGGGCCCAAAGGCCACGGACGCGTGAACGTCCTCTCCTTCCGAGCCCTCAGAGAGGGTGGGTACAAGATATCAGATGGTGAAGTCAACATCACCATACAATTCCTTGTACTTGGCAATCACCGCTTGCTTGATCCAGTCGGGTGCCGCTTGATACCAAGGTATCTCACAAGCTCGCTTCAGCCTCTCAATATCAAGGTGAAGCTCCTCATGGATCATCCTGCGAAACTCTTGTTCCTGTTGATCAGCCAGCCAATCTTGGTAGGCTTCCTCCCAGGCACGGTAGAGCTCATCCACGTCATGCTCAAGCTTATGGATGGCGCAAAGCCCATCACGCTTCAAGTAGAATCCAACGATCCTTACCGGAAGCTCTGGTTCGCAGAGTACACAAGTTGGAGTGTGCGGGATCTTACGCATGAGAAATCCTTTTTTTCGATCCGATGATCTGGACGATCAGGTGGTACTGGGTGTACAACGTCTGCCTGATACGATTCTCATGTAGTGCTGTGATGCTAGGTGCTAAAGGTCATGGAGATCGAAGTTGTATCCGCTCTTCACACGACATTCACCCCCCTTCTCTAAAAATAGGTGAATAAGTTTATTATACCATACTTATCTAATTAAATCAACTAACTGACTGGTAATCTAACTTAATACAGCCTATTGAATCTACTTAGACTCTCTAACCTTAGTCATCAATTTTAAGTTCGATACATACTGTTGGCAATTAAGGCTTGGATAAAGACTCATGTATTTCATGTGTTTATCAACGAATGACAGGCCGTCTTTATCGCTAGTTGAGTACATAGTACGAGTGTTATACTCCATACTTTTGGCCATCTTTGTTAACTCATTACGTAACTTAATGCCTTCTTCAGACTTGAAGAATGTACTTGATCTTGTATTGATATCGGCCTCTTTACTCGCTATTGCTATCGGATTTCATTATATCATAAATATTGTAAAAAAATCCACAATACCGCATACTTAATTACTGACCGATTGGAGGATAAAGATGGCAAAGAAAAGAAACAGGCATAGCGCCGATATAAAACGAGCGCGAAAACGAAAGCTCAAATCAAATAATCAGCATAACGCGTAACTAATAAATATGACCCACGACGGGTCATATTTTAATAACAATGCGCACTTCGAGGCTACTCAGTATCGTCAACTATGGTAACTTTATCTGACCATCCCTCGCCGCTCTCATCAGGTGTAATGCCTGCATCAAAAAGGTAGATAGTTCGTTCTACAGTTCCAGATCCAAGCCGTACCTTCGCGTTAGCCGTCCAGCGGTCATCGGTTTCACCGTCATACGTTGCTTCACTTGTGAACGTACCCGTTTGCACCACCTCTCCCCCAGGAACGTAAGTTATAAATCTTACCCCTGGTTCTACGTCATCCTTTGTAATAGCACTCTCAACTCTTGGGTGGTGGTTTCTAGTCATAACCTTAAATAAACCACTATAGGCTTAGTTTCGCAAGCATAGGCTCTTTGGTTAAAGATACGTTATACATCTCGAGCAGGGGAATTTATCTTGAGGAAAAGCATTAAATATACAACTCTCGATGCTTTCGGACCGCAGATCCTCGTAGGTACTTAGCGCAACGGCGTCACGGGGTTACCTACAGAGGACCACACAGCAAAGGTCTTCACCGATGAACTGTGTGATGAAGTAATCATAACAGATGTATAGAATAAATAAAAAAGCCTCGCGAATAAAGCCTTTTTATCGTGTTTCTGCCTAACTACAACAAATGCTATGTCAGAGTTGCAAAAAAATATTCTACTTCTTCAGCCGACTGAAAGCCAAAAAGTTCAGCAACCTGTATAGCGTCTTTTGGATCTGCACCTGTAGTATCACATATAACATCAAGTATGGTAGCTGCTACCGCTGGATCATCGCACGCCATATCAACAAAATCACAACCGTTTGGCTTAATACCGTCCTCAATACCATCCAAAAAATCCTCTACAGGATGTGACCTTCTTGGCAAGCCCAACTTGTCTGGAGATATGTCTAGCCTACTTGTTCGGCCTACTTCTGCGCTCATAAAAAATATTAAACTCTATTATGTAATACAATGCAACATGCACAGCTTTGTTTTATTTCATTCGCTACGCCGAACTACCTGATACTTTTGTTTCACAAAAATTGATCGGGGGGTCGGATCACTCAAGCAACGGGCAAATAAAATACCGACCAGATGGTCGGAACTTTATTTGGCTGGGGATGAGGGATTCGAACCCCCGATCATGGGACCAGAACCCACTGCCTTACCACTTGGCCAATCCCCAGTACTATTTGGTCTGGTACAGTGATAAATTGTACCCTAAAACACGCCTTACCTCAAGAGGAGGCTTCGTGACGAAAGCGCGTATCAATAATTACCACGCTTAACAATAACCCTAGAAGCGCGCAGGCCCACAACACAGCCATGATTCCACCTGGCATTTGCACAAACGTTGACAGCAACGCGCTATTTGATGCATGGGCGCTTGTAAGCGCAGCTATGAGCCAAAAAGTGCTTACTACACCACCTGCAAGTGCGCTTATCCCCCGCATCAATGGGCTAAGGTACATACCAAGCAAATACGGCAAGGCCAAGAGTTCTAGAATAACAAGAAGGGCTGCTAAGATTTCAACAGCTTGGTAGCTCATAATGGGCAAAACTACCGACAACACGCTAGCAAAGTCTTCGTACTTAAATAATTGTGCCACTAGCATAACGGTAATCATACTCACACACAGCAGGGCTATAATTTTAGTAGATTTTGTGCGGGCTGTACCGTAAGATCCGATTATTTTCATCTGTTATTTATTATAGCGCGCATAAACCGCTACGTGGTGTTGTTATTTTCATCATTACGCTTGCGCTTTTTATAGCAAAGTATTAAAGTGATGTTCAGCGACATTACAAAAATAAAAACTCCAAACAAAAATGTAATCGATCGCTCTACGATAAATCCACCACAACTTTAGAAGAGGGGCTCAGCCCCTCTATCTATTTTTGAACTAAATTCAAAAATAACCACTCCCCCTAAAGTTCGCCTACCGGCTCATTGAGCAAGCCTACCTGCTATGAAGCTTTTCTACTATTTTGCTGGCGCCATTTGGCGATTTCGCCGTGATGACCACTCAGGAGCACATCTGGTACGCGCATACCTTGAAACTCCTCGGGGCGGGTAAACTGTGGGTATTCTAACGTTTCGCCGTCCGAAAAACTTTCAATTTCAGCACTAGTTGCTCCGCCCAATACCCCAGGAATTAAACGCACAATACTATCAATAATCGTCATGGCTGGCAGTTCCCCACCTGTCAGTACATAGTCACCGACACTCAGCTCTTGATCTACTAGGCTTACGATTCGCTCATCATAGCCTTCGTAGCGGCCACATATGAATATATAGCCGTGTTCATTAGCCGCATATTCTTTTGCCAAGGACTGCTGCCATCGTTCGCCCCGTGGAGTCATCAGTAGCACTTTCGCAGTTGAGTCTATCTGCTTTGCGTGCTCAACAGCCGCAAATAGCGGTTCTGGCTTGAGCAACATACCATCACCACCGCCATAGGGGGTATCGTCAACCTGCTTACGGGGGCCCAAACCGAATTGACGTAAATCAATTGTAGATAGTTCGGCCAGTTCACCGTTTTGAGCCTTCCACATCATGGAACTACCAAACACACCCGTGAACATGTCTGGAAACAACGTTATTACTTGAAACTTTCTCATCTGTTACTAGCCTAACAGCTATTGACTTTTTTGTCTATAAGTGTTAATATCTATTTATAAATTGCATATCGAGATAAGATGTGCAATGGTGCATCTTAGAAAGTTAGGTCACGATGATTGGGATCGTTATCTTTGGTCTTGTAACAGCCGGCGCAGGCATCTTACTGATGTTGTGCATCAGTACCGACCACGATGGAGTTTTACTTTTTATCGCCGTAGTACTAGTTGCAGGCGGCATAGCTCTTATTCTTGGCGTAGCTGTCGAGAACAGCATCACGGTCAACAAGACGTGTATGCAGCAGCAAACAAGACCTCACCACCACAACAAATCCATGAACAGGGATACCTTCGACCACGAAGCCCTGTGAGGTGATGCTGAGCTACGACGAGGAAGCTCTATCTCGCCGGCGTGCAGGTCGTGGCTACGCCCGAGGTACTAGAGGCTATTTGCAAGAAATAGCCCGCCATAAGCCCTCTGAAGGAAGCTCGCTGTTGAGTTGCAATACGCACTCCGGCTTGTAGCTCCTTCAGGGGGCTTTCTTCATTGCAAATAAAAAACGCCCTGATTTTCGGACGTTTTTTATCACATATAAGGCTCTCAAACCTGTAGGTTTGCTCGCATAGAGCTTCTTTTTGAGTTCTCGCAGTTGTTTGAACTAATGCTTATTATATATCGAGGTCATCTAGCTCGGCAAGCTCTTTACGAGTATTTTTTGCCAAATCTGATTCATTGTTTTCCACAGTCTCATCTGTTGATTCATCCACATCCTGGCTTGAATCGTCGTTTGATGTGCTAGTGTAGTTTTCGCGTTCATCATCGTTGTTAACGATTTTGAGGTTGTAGCGAGCATCGTTCTTTGTACCTAGAGCACGCAACAGGGTACGTAGACTCTGCGCAGTCATGCCACGTTTACCGATTACACGACCTAGATCGTCTGGATTGACTGTTAGTGTAAGCAAGACGCCCTTTTCATCAATAATTCGCTCAATGACTACGTCATCGGGATGTCCAACTAATGATTTTACGATGTACTCAACGAACTGCTGATCAATTGTTGACATATTTCCCTCCTCAGCCACTACCAGTATTCATTTTATTGTACCATGTTGCTTGAGCTAGGATAGCAACTTAAGATAATTTCCTACTAAAATGGCCCCTAGATGGAGCCATTTTAAAGCTAAAACACTTTGACTACTCTTGAGCTGCTTCGGTAGAAGTATCTTCGGACGCGGTCTCTTCGACTACTGGCGCTTCCTCAGTAATTTCTTCTTTTGGCTGGTTCTTGCGAAGCTTTTCAAGATTCTTGACGTCTTTTTTCTTATCAGCCGTTGGCTCTTTTACCCATTTTGGTAATGAAACTCCGGCAGCCTTTAGTAATTTGACTACACGTGGAGTTGGCTGAGCACCATTATTTAGGTACTTCTGAACTGCTTCAACTTGTACGTTGGCTTCTTTGGTGTGTGGATTATAGCTCCCCACGTAAGCAACTACACGGCCACTTGACGGGTGGCGCTGTGCTTCTTGAACGGCTAATCGGTAAACTGGGTAGCCTTTACGGCCAACTCGTTGCAGGCGAATCGCGAGCATAATTAGTAAAACTTCCTTTTAATACGTTAGATTTGGTATTGCTACTTTGTACGATTCTACCCTACTTCTAGGATTTCGTCAATCTGTTAGGGTAGTTTTCTGCTCTGATACTTTTTTAAAGCGGCTTTAGCGGCCTCTTGCTGAGCAACTTGCTTTGAATGACCAACACCCTGCGCCATTAGCGTACCGTTCACATACACACCCAATGTAAAGACTTTGTCGTGATCTGGACCAACTTCATCAAGCACTTTGTACTGTGGTGTTGCACTATCAACTCGCTGCGATACCTCTTGTAAGTGTGACTTTGGATCACGCCAAGTACCTTCAGCCAAGATTAATTCTAATTTTGAGGTGATATGTTTGTTAATGAAGGCCTCGGCGTCATCATATCCACGCTCTAGGTAGATTGCACCAATTACGGCTTCGAACGCATTGGCAAGAATTTGCTGACGCGCACGCTCACTACCTTGCCTTTCGCCTTTACTCATACGTAGTAGTGGTTCATAGCCAAGTTTATCACCGGCCTCACCAATGCTTTCAGTACGTACCAGTGCTGCTCGCCAACTAGTAAGTATACCTTCTGGCTCTTGGTAATTCTTAAACAGGTAGTCTGTTACTGCTAACTCAAGGACAGCATCTCCCAAAAACTCAAGGCGTTCATTGTGTTCTTTGGTACTCTTTTTATGCTCGTTTACATAGCTACGGTGCGTAAGCGCTGTAATCAAAAGCTCAATGTTAGTAAACTCAAACCCAAATGCCTGCTTGGCAAATTCCTGATATGGTGCAGTTGGCATGCCGCTCATCTATAAGTTCTCCTGACGTATACGTTTCATGGCGAGTAACATCAATTTACCAATGTCTTCATATTCAATTGCATCAAGTGCATCATGAAACTTAAACCACTTAATACCGTTCATCCATTCTTCTTTCTGAATGGCGTTCGTATCGCCTTTAGCCCTAACTAAATAAATCTGAGTTGTCATAAGTACCAATTTATCGATGCGACGGTAGCGAAAATGAATCTTACCAAGCCAGCCTAATATATCAACCTGTTTTAGGCCCGCTTCCTCACCTATTTCACGCCGAGCGGTTTCTTGTGCAGTTTCACCTTCTTCAATATGGCCTTTCGGTATTGTCCAGCGATCCTTCGCATCTTGAATAAGCAAGATCTCAATCTCATTATCGTTATTACGACGGAATACTATACCTCCAGCGGTAGGTTCACGAACGATTTCTTGAATTGACGGCTTACGACCGCGATTAAAATATTTCTTAAATTTATCAGCTATTGGCTGTTGCATTTGGCTGATCCTCTGTTTCGACAAGCGTTCGGTAGGCGGTACCAAGCACACCGTTAATGAACTTACTTGAATTATCGGAACCAAATGCTTTGGCAAGCTCAACAGCCTCATTAATCACTACTTTGGGTGGAACTGATGCAGCTTTGTATAAAAGCTCGTAAAGCCCGATCCGCAGGACGTTACGATCAATCCGAGCAATTTGATCAAGTGGCCAACCTGGAGCCATTGGCTGTAACTTTTCATCAAGTTCAGTTTGATGCTTAAGTACGCCATCTACAAGTTCGTTAACGAATGCTGTGTCATCAATAGCTTCTTTGTAGCGCTCTATATTACGGTCGAGTATCTCGTTTAGGTCAAGATTCTTATCCTCCGACTGATGACGAAACTCGTACTCATACAATGTTTGTAGAGCAACAATTCTTCCTAAGTGTCGGTTTGATGCCATTTCGATTTGGTTCTTTCTGATTTAGTACAATGCCCACCAACCCCTATAACGGGGTAAGATACGACAAGATTATTTTTGCTTGCCTGTTTCGCGCTTGGTGGTGCGCACCTTTACCGGTGATTTTGCGTTAACTGCACGTGCAAGCTTAAGACGCAGATGACTGCGACGAAGTCCGGTTTTACGCGGGCTTGACTGTTTCTTTGGCTGAGCCATGAAATGTTCTCCTTTTCAGGTTGGTATAAACTTAAAGCCGATTATACCCGAAAAACATTGTTTTCTCAAGAGGTTAGTTATACGACAATATTCACTAAACGACCAGGCACGTACACAACCTTTTTTGGCTGCTTGCCATCAAGGAACCGCTGTACATTCTCGTTTGTCATTGCAGCAGTAGTTGCGTCATCCTGCGTAGAATCTGCCGAAAGCTCAATTGTTGCGCGCAGCTTACCATTCACCTGGACTGCAACTGTTATCACGCTTGCCTGGGTAAGGGCATCGTCCCATGTAGGCCACTCAGTGGTATCAAGCGGCCCATCGTGGCCAAGCTGTTGCCATAATTCTGCAGTCATGTGCGGTGCAAATGGTGCTAGTAGCTGTACGAGGGTTTCGATATGAATCTGCCAATCAGATGTAAAACCGGTCGTTTTCGCCTTGTATAATTCGTTTACGTACTCCATAAGTGCAGCAATGGCCGTATTAAAACCTAACGAATGATAATCACGTGTAACCTTTTTGATCGTCTTGTGACGCAGAGCTTCTAAATCATCTTGCTTACCGGCTTCTTGTGGTGAAGCCCCTAAATATTCCTGAGCTAACGTCCACACGCGGTTAAGAAAACGATATACGCCGCCGATCCCCTGGCTACTCCAAGCTGAATCAAGTTCAATCGGTCCCATGAATAGTACATACGTTCGCAGCGTATCAGCACCATACCCTTGGTCAATAATATCGAGCGGATCAATCACATTACCAAAGCTCTTGCTCATCTTGCGGCCGTCTTCGGCATTCACATAACCATGGTATACCAGCTTCTTGACTGGCTCACGTACGTCAACCAAGCCCATCTTCTTAAACACATGGCTCCAAAAGCGAACATACAATAGGTGAGCAACTGCGTGATCGCCGCCAACGTAATAATCAAGGGGTGCCCAATAATTGGCCTTTTCAGGATTCCACGCTTGCTTGGCATTGTTTGGATCAGTGTAGCGGAGCAAGTACCAACTTGAGCAGGCATACCCATCCATTGTGTCAGTCTCTCGCTTAGCTGGCTTACCACACTCAGGACACGTTGTGTTAACCCAGTCCTCAACACCGGCTAAAGCTGAGCCACCCTCACCTTTTGGCGCATACTCTTTAACTTCTGGCAATACAACGGGTAAATCAGCCTCTGGAACAGCTACCGCACCATGCTCGTCGCAGTGAATAATCGGAATTGGCGCGCCCCAATAACGTTGACGACTAATCAGCCAGTCGCGCATCTTATAGGTAATTTTGCTTTTACCGACACCTTGTTCTTTAAGCCAAGCAACAATGACCTCTCGCGCATCGCTAGTAGGCGTACCATCAAAAGCACCAGAATTTTGCAATGTACCTTCACTAATTATCACGCCATCGTCATTCTTCACACCATCAATCACATTCACCACGGGTAATGAAAACTTTTCAGCAAACGCCAAATCACGCTCATCGTGCGCAGGAACAGCCATAACTGCACCCGTTCCATAGCCACCAAGCACGTAATCAGCTACCCAAATAGGAATCTTTTCACCAGTTGCTGGATTAATAGCATGACTACCTGTAAAGACGCCTGTTTTTTCTTTACCTTCATTCATTCGATCAATTTCAGACTTTTTTAGAGCATCGGCAACATAGTTTTCAACAACTTGTTTTGTATCCTCATTCACCAACTTATTAACCAGCTGGTGTTCTGGAGCAATCACCATAAACGTAGCACCAAAAATTGTATCTGGACGAGTTGTAAATACCGTTAACTCTTCATTTTGGCCATCAATAACAAAGGTAATCTCGGCGCCCTCACTCCGCCCAATCCAGTTTGTTTGAGCTGTCTTAATCTTTTCTGGCCAATCAAGGTCTGGAATTTCTGCAAGCAAATCATCTGCATAGTCAGTAATTTTGAAGAACCATTGTTTCATGGAGCGTTTTTCAACTTCATTACCACAGCGCCAACATTTACCGCCTTCAACCTGTTCATTTGCAAGTACAGTTTTGTCTACAGGACACCACCACTGCATGCTTTGTTTTTGGTAGGCAAGGCCTTGTTTAAAGAATTCAGTAAATACCCACTGTGTCCACTTGTAGTAATCAGGGTCAGATGTATTAATCTCGCGTGACCAGTCAATCGATACACCCATGCGTTTGAATTGGCGCTTAAAATTAGCGATGTTTTCGACTGTCACCTTAGCTGGTGCCTTACCCGTTTTGATTGCATAATTTTCGGCGGGCAAACCAAATGTATCCCAACCCATTGGATTGAGTACATTGTACCCATGAGTTCGATAAAAACGAGCTATCGTATCGACGATGGTATAGCTAAAAGCGTGCCCCGAATGGAGACCACTCGCGCTTGGATACGGGAACATTCCCGATACATATAATTTTGGTTTGGTTGAGTCTTCGTTAACTTCGTAGCGCGACTGGTCTTCCCAAATCTTTTGCCATTTAGTTTCGAGCTCGCTTGGATTAAAGCGTTTCATCACTGGTCAGTATAGCATTTAGAGTAGATTATCGACAGAGCTTTGAGCGCACTTCATGGATAGAGATGCATATTTATTTAGTTAAGCCAGAAAAGAACTCTGATTTTGTATGTATCCATTCAGGCGATTGGCGCACAAGCTGTTGATTGTCTTCAGGTGAATGAAGCAGCTCTTTTACCGCCTCTTCTGCATACACATCACCCTGTGATCCTTTTGCCAAAATAACTGCTTTTTCTTCCATAACTTTGTGTACAAAAGCACCAGCATCAATAGCACTCTTAAACGAACGAACTTGGCAACCACGTGCCCGTGCAGCTGGTGCCAGATATTTTTCGGCTTCGGTACCAATTGTAACTACCCATGACAGCAAAGCTGGGTCGCATAAGCTACCTAATTTCTCGTGTTCATCTGCCGATAATTCACCAAGTTCATTCATGCTGCCTAAAATTGCTATGCGCTCAGGTGCTTGTAGCTTATACAATGTTTGTAGCGCAGCCGCAGCCGCAGCGGGGCTAGAGTTGTAGGTATCATCAATCAAAATAGAGCCCATCATCCCACGCAGTAAATTCATACGACCCTTAACAGGAACAACGTCTTCTACACCTGCAGCTATTTCGGTTGGATTCATGCCCAGTTTTGCAGCCACGGCAACCGCACCAGCAACCGAACGTAGGCTATGCTCACCTATTACCCGAATATCCGCTGGATAGGTTTCGGCGTAGCCAGATATGACAAGCCAAGCTTGAAACCCATGCTGAACATCAAAATCTTTTACTTCTATCCTATATTCAGCCGCAGCCGTGGTTCCATATGTATCAATGTTTTGATTTGTTAATAAATCGGCAAACCTACCGTCAATATCGTCACGATTAATAATTGCTAATTCACTAAAGTTAGCTAGCGACAGCTCTTCCTGTGCAACCGTTTCAATAGTGCCAAAGGCATGCATATGCTCCTGCGAGACAGCAGTTACTACACCGATAGATGGTCGTAAGTACGTTCCAAAATGTGCAATTTCACCAGGATGATCCGTACCGAGTTCTTGCACTATTACATCTACGTCGGCTGGTTGTCGCACGCGTTTTTGCACTGCCATCAGAACCTTTAGCCAGGCAATCACGCTATGGACTTTCCCTACCGGATATTCAACTCCCAAGATACCAAGCGGGGCGCTCATTTCCGTATTGTGGTTGCTATCCTCCATACGCACCCGATATTTCTTAGCAAGTACCGTCGCTATAGCGGTCTTGGTGCTGGTCTTACCAACACTGCCAGCGACTGCTACCAGCTTTACTTCAGGGTGCTTTTTAAAATATTGCTTTACGTAGTATTCAAGCCGTTTTTGAATGAAATCTTTAAACATAAGTTATATCTTAATAATACGGTATGCAGCATGATTATAAAACCTGCAGACTAAGTGGCTTGATAACGAATACGTTGTTCGCTATAATTACTCCCTGTAAACAACCTATGCGGGTTTAGCTCAGTTGTTAGAGCGCTTCCTTGCCATGGAAGAGGCCAGGAGTTAGAGTCTCCTAACCCGCACCATTGAAATCGCCTCGTAATGCCGGGGCGTTTTCAATTGGCGCTTAGTCTAGCCGGTTGGCAAGCTCGTCTTCGATATCGCTTAGCGAATCTTTATAATCCATATAATCGTCCAAAAAATCAGCATATTTTGGCAAGCTACCGAATAATTCAACAACAGGTTCAGGATTGAGCCACTCAGGCGGACCTAAATAATATGAATGAATACTTGAGTAAGGATACGCTTTCCAGCCCTTAGGATTCAAATGAATATACCGACTAACATGCATAAGATATGACTCTGATGAAATTAGAGACGCCTTATACCGACTTTCAAATAGCGCACCCGATGACTTATATTTCTTGTTGAAATACATGCTATAGCTGGTCATAATCCCCCGCATAAGCCGACTCATTGAACCTTCTGTTTTTTGATAGAGCAATAAGTGAAAATGGTTACCCATCTGGCAGTAGCAAAGCAAGTCAATGTCGCTGCGCAAATGCGCATATGGCTTACCGTATAGGTCGCTAGCTGGCTCGATAGATAAATGTCGTGCGAACAAATTGGTAAATGTCTCAAAATCTTCATCATCACGAAATATCTTCTTTCGTCCATGTCCACGGGCATAGACATGATAATAGCTATTCGGAGCATCGATCTTTACAATATTTCGACTTGGCATAATACACTTATACCATAATTATTTCAGCTAGAGGGTTCGTCCTTCTATTCCTTATCCCTTCTGCTCTGGAGCGAGCAGACTCTTGAAGGGTTCGGCCAACTCACCTCGAACTGGGTCTTCTTCGATGTAGATTTTCTGCCAGATGCGCCTTTACCTTATGGCAAAACAGCAGTGTAAATAGTACAATCGGAACAGATGAAAAGAATATTGTATGTTCGTCATGGCGAAAGTACGGCCAATGTTAACGGTGTTGCTGGCGTGAGTGATGCACAACTTACCAAAATGGGTGTGGAGCAGGCAAAAATCGCAAGTCAACATCTCAAGAATGAGGGCGTTACTACTATCGCTTGCTCGCCGTTCATTCGTGCGCGACAAACTGCCGAGATTATTGCTGTGGAGCTGGGTATTCCGGTGTATGAACTTGTTACGATTGACGATCTACAAGAGCGATACCTCGGCGAGTTTGAGGGAACAACTGGGCGACCGCCAGAGTTCTTTCTCAATTCGGACAATGAGGGTGGTATTGAGTCGCGTCAACACATGATTGATCGTGCCACGAGAGCCATTGAAAAGTTGAAAGAAATTACTGAGGAACGTGGCGGCACAACTCTTGCTATTGCTCATGGGCAGATTGGCTATTACACGACACAAGTTTCTAAAGGGCGTACTCGTTTTGAGGACTTTGACTCACCCGCTGAAATGAACAATGCAGCGTTCGTTGAAATATGGAGAGAAGAATAGAAATGACCCAAGAACTTACGGCAGAGCAGCCGGCAAACCCAGAAATATTAGAGCAACATCCGGTTATTGTGGTAGATATTGACGGCGTGCTCTTTGATACACCGCAACATGCTGTTAACCGCTGGAACGCAAAACATGGCACAACTTACGTGGTGGAGGATATTTTCGATCATAACGCCAAGCACAATAAAGAGCGAGGCGTAGGTCGCCATTATCATGATGATGGTTCAGAAATTGACCCAGTAACTGGTGAAAGGTTCGACGATATATTTTATGGAGCACAGAAAGACATCGCCAACTATTTGCTTATGCCTGGTGCACGTGAGGTGCTTGCGAGACTAAAAAGGGAGTACGGTGCGTCGGTCCACGCACTTACTGCTAGAGATAAAAGTAACCTTGAGGATGCGACTCTCACTGCGCTTGGTGAGCATTTTGGTGTTGGCGAAGCCGAGGAGCATTTGATAGACGAACTTCACTTTTCTGGAGACCCTGATTTTATAGGTGAAACACAAGCCGATAAAGGCACAATACTGCGAGATAAACTCGGCGCGCATATCATGGTAGAGGACAGTATCGCAAATGCTAAAAGCTCTAAGAAAGCTAACGTAGCTACTTTTGTATTGAGTCGAGCGTACAATCAGACAGGACACGACTGGTCGTCAGAGGAAACCGCTCCTGATTGGAACACACTCTACCGCCTCATCTCGAAATCACTTGACGAGCAAGGTTTTAGAAAAGTTCGTCGGTAGTCTTTATTCAAAAATGAAAACAGACTCACTGAAAGGGCTACGGCGCTCGTAGAAAACGACGTAGCGTTACCCTACAGCAAGCCTGCTTTCAGTGAGCCTTTACACTCTTGAGAGGCTCTTCAACTCTTTCCGCACGACAGCACGGACTTGGTACTTGAACTCATCGGCGATGAGGCGTTTGATGTTCTTTGCAAACCAGGCGATGAACTTGATGACACCATACACGATGAGGCAGGAAGTCATCAGAGAATCAGCGATTTGAAAGCATTTGCTCACCGAGTTCCACGAGAGAACCCACGAGACGATCCATAGCCAATCGTTGAGAATGTAAACGACCCCAAATGGCGAAGTGGCGAAATGCTCCCACTTCTCATACAGCTTTTTCAAGTTTTCCATTTTGAACCTCTCAGGAACGATAAGCCATCTTGACTTATTAGCTTGATTATAGCATAAATTATATGGCTATGCAAGTACATCCCTTCCTTATCTGTGCAGGACGAGCAAACTTGTGTGCTAGGCGACATGGCTTAATTCGGACACCTTATTGGAAATAGAGAAATAGAGGGGTTCATCCTTCAACTAGAAGAATTAGAAGGTTCGTCCTTCTATTCCTTCTATTCCCTAACGCCCGCTTACGCAGGTTTGTATGCGGCTGCTTTTTTTGCGTAAGCACCACATCAAAAATGTGTAATAGGGCGTTCATTATTAAGGTCTAAGCTCTTTTATTGTATAGTAAATAGCCCTTTGCTGACACTCCGAAGCGGCAAAATTTAAAATGAATCGATAACACTTAATGCTTATGCTTTGAAGTCTTGGGAAATGGTTGTTTAATTATTAACAGATATGAAAGTGCCGAAGTTTAATTTCATTCGTGACGAACCACTCGATAAAAATAGCGAGTCATTTTTCAATTTCTATCACTCAGCAATTGCACCTGCACTAGTTAAAATTCTCAAGTCAACCTCAGCCCCCCATACAATCGGCATCTTTGGGTCATGGGGTACTGGTAAAAGCACGATAATCAATATGTTGAAAAGTGATACAAGACTCAAAACACCCATCTTTATATTCGACGCATGGAAATATCAAGAGGACTCATTACGAAGGACATTCCTTATTAAGTTAGTAGATTTCCTCAAGAGTAATGAAGTTGGAATAGATTTTGACGACAATTTCTTGAGCGACATGTATCATGCAACAGAGCAGAGAGTAGACGTTCCAGTTGAGGACGGTAAAATCTCATCAAAAGTACGTTCTTGGATTAAGAAGAACATACTATTGTCCCTACTCGTCCTGCTAGTTATCGCTACGATAATCGTAATTCTCTTAGCACCTCAATACCCTGGTTTGAAAATGGTAGACGATATACTCAAATATCTGTCTTCCATTACAATTGTGGCACTATTTGCCAGTACTTTTCTTGGAAGGGTCTTCGAACGAGTTGGCGACATATTGCTGCAAAACTCAAAAACCACTAAAAATTCAATGATGAACATCACCTTCAAAGATAAATTGAATTCTCCTGAAGAATTTGAAGAAAAATTCAAAGACATTCTTCTTAAGTTGGGAAAAACAAAACTAATAGTTGTCTTCGACAATATAGACCGCGTTCAAGGTGATGTAGCTGTTTCAATGATTTCAACGATTAAAACATTTATGGAACCCAACAATAAATCACGGGTTGTCTTTATCATTCCATGCGACCCCGATGCAATAGATGAACAGATAGCCCAGTTCTACACAGGAGACAAGGACACAGCTGCGGGCTACCAATCCTCGGAATATCTGAGAAAAGTATTTAACTTAATAATTTGGCTGCCAGACTATATAAATACAGACCTTGAGGAGTACACTTCAAGGTGTCTCGAAGCAACTGGCGAAATAAGCTCGCTACTCAACACTGGTAATGTTGTTCTCGTAATCAATTCAGCATTCTCCAAGAACCCACGTGAGATTATTCAGTTTGTAAATAATCTAACCGCTCTAACAATTGCCGCACACAGTTCAGGAGTAGCAAGTCATATTGTCAATAACATTGCATACTTAGCCAAAACGCAGGTTATTAAACAAAAGTTTCCAACTGGCTATAAACGACTTCAAAATAGCTGGAATAATCCCGAAGCTATTTATCAAGCTGAACCCATTACTCCCGAAGAAATCGCACTGAAAGAATTCATGCTGGCAACAAGTAGAATTACTGCCGAGGACGCTGAGCCATTTATTTATTTTAAAGACCCTCTAGGTGCTCGTGGCCTAAAAGATTCTAATAGTCTTTTGAACGCATTACTTGAAAGTAATCCCGAAGCTATAGCGGAGCAAGTGAAGATAGAGTCGAATAATGCAGCAGTTGCTAAGTTCACGCTCGATGTAATGAATAAATATAAAGGAATTCCAAAGGCGTTAGTTGCTATCTATAATGTTCAGTTCAAGAATATATACGACATCATACCTGAAGCATACAAGAGTAGGTATTTAGATAACTTAGCGAAACTCGTTGATACTCATTTGTGGAGTCGTTTTTCTGAACTCGATACAGATATGACATTTCGTCTAATAAGTGAGGCGAATCTTGATAAAGACTTAGCTCAAGCCCTGAAAACTCGATATTTAAACACACTGAAGCCACTTGATGAAAGTAAAAAGAATACTACCGAAATACTCAAGAAAATTGTTGCCAACATTAGAGATAGGAAGACTCTATTCAACACTCAAGAGATTTCTGACGTTAGAGAGAATATAGAGTCAAACTCAGCACTTGCAAATAACGCACTAGACTTATTCACTAGTCAGGAATTGCAAGAACAGTTTATAGAGGAAAATCTGTTCTTAAGTTTTGTTCAGTCAATAGACTCAACTAATGTGAATTCTCGCATGAAGCAGGTAGCGTCTTATGCTGAGTACATAAAGTCACATGGCCTTATGCCAGATGTATCAGATGCATTTTCTAAGAGTATCGAAAAGGACTTTCAAAATAATCCTTCCCAAGCAAAGCACCTAGTACCATACACTTCAGCTCTGGGTACTCTAATAAAACTCGATAGAGAAGAGATTAAGAAAGACGGCTACCAAGCACGGTTAACACTCATTCACAGCAGTCTTATGAACGCCCTTAGTGTTGCAGAGGACGAAAGTGTAACGGCAAACATACTTATTGGCTTATGGTGGCTACACGGGTCAACTCAAACACATGATGACACAATTGTTAATACAATTGCGACTCAAATGGCTTCATTGGGGATTGGCGGAATTCAGACATTCTTTAGCTATTGGGACAAGCCAACGAAAGAGAATATCGTTAGACATACTCAGCCAACCCTCCTGCAACGGGCTGTGGCAGATGCAAGTATTCTTGAATACATCTACGAGATTGCAGATATAGATAGCAAAAAAGCTATCGTTACTCACCTTATCAAAAATAAACCTCGTCCTGATGAGTCAACTATTGATTTTCTAAGTGCCAAAACTGATGCTTCCAATATAGAAGAAGTAACGTCGGCTATTCGTGAATTGCAGCGAGCAAATGCATTCATAGATGAAGGGTACGTAAATCTCGCTTTACAGAAACTTAGAAAAAATAGCTCTAGAGAGAGTAAGGATTCGATAATCCAGCTCATGCGAGAGTTTCTAAGACAAGAAGATTCTTCAAATATGGCTACTGGTCTGCGATTCATTAAAGAGGAGAAATTTCTATCATCTGAAGACAAAAAGGAACTCGCCGAAGAAGTTCTTGAGTATCTTGAATCAAGAAACGGCACAGTAAATGCTGAACAATTAGACCTTCTCAGCTTTATTACCACCCATTTAACAAGCACAAGCTACCATCGCAGGTTGTCACTTTTGGCATTAAGCTGGTTAAAACTTGCATCGACAGCAGATATTGCTGAATCCATATTTAACTACCTAAATCAATTAAAGGTACGGTTTAAAGCCTATGAAACTGAAATCAGAGAAACATACCAGCACGTCTCCGTACAAGCAGAATCAGAAATAAAGAAGAAATCCATAGAATTACTACCTAGTCTTCGAACTCCGAGGCCAGCAAAGCCAGAGAAGGCATTTTGGGAAGAAGTTAATAACTATTACTCATCTGAGGATTAGTCTCGCAATATAAATGACAAAACGATTCAAAGGCGAACCCTTCAGTAAATAATCTTTGCAGGAAACGGTCTGACCTTTGGTAGTTTGATGCTCATATCTCTTTCAGGCGTATCAGCTACCCATTCATAGAGTTTAAGCAGGTTCTGTAAATGTGCACCAATTTTAGATATTTGCCAAATACGTCGAACTGGCGTTTTTTGATATTATGAAAGTATGAGTGATAAATCAGTATCTGAACAAATTGATGAGATTATTGCACAATATGAAGGTTGGCAAGAGAAGCTATTAAGGCAGCTACGGTCAATCATTAAGACCGCTGCTCCTGAGATTGTTGAAGAGGTTAAATGGAAAATGCCCAGTAATCCAAAAGGCTTGCCAGTTTTCTCTCACAATGGAATTGTGTGCATTATTCAAATATTTAAAAACGATATTAAGTTAGTATTTTTCAAAGGTGCGTATTTAGACGACCCTAATAAGTTATTCAATGCTCGCCTAAACAGCGAAACGGACCGTGCTATAGAATTCCGTGAAGGCTATGAACTTAATGAGCAGGGCGTCAAAGATCTAGTTCTAAAAGCAGTAGCGTTCAATTCTAGTAAATAATTTTCCCAAACTTTTTGACATTACCTATTTTTGGAAGTTTACATTCACCACCCCCAATCACCCGTTCAAAAAGTTTAAATAAATTCCGTAGCTCCGCACCAATTTAATTTATTTGTCAAATAAGCCATGAGCGTATTTTTCTTTATCCGACAATAAAAATATATCGTTGTAGATCACTATCTAAATCCGAAACACCCACTAACATGCTTTTATTAGCTCAAGATGCTTTTTTCGTTCTTTTTTTACTTCTTCTATATCATCTGGGTGCATTTTATTCACAAGAGTTACGGCAAAGTCAGTTGCCCATAGCCCATGGTATTTTACATGTGGTCCCGCTGTTAGCTGCCCCATTGTTTTAAAAAACCTCGCTTTGATTGGGTCTTCTTCGTCTCGACCGTATTGTGATATAGCAAAGCTGAGATTTCTTGCTTCGTGGTAGTTAGCTTCTCCATTAAGCCAGCGTTGCATTGCTTCAAAAGCAGCGATTATATCCTTATTTGCCTCAAAGCCTGTCATCTCTATGAGGTGCTTCCCCAGTGCGATGCAAAACTCTACGACTTGTTGATGACTCTTCGTATCATAGATAGCTATAAAATCATTTCTAAGCTCAGGAACGTCGTCAATTTTGCCAACTGGTCTTTGATAGTCGTATATATTCATTATCTTATTTTATCACTCCCTTATTTCGTAAGTATTCGCTCCACTTGTAATTCAATTCTACTCGCGTGGCCTATGTGGATCATAAGCTAGTAAATCGACGTTCTCTGCCTTTACGCCAAAAGGACTCTAGCCCTGCCACAATTCATTAGCCCATACACACTGCTACAATTAATTTATGATTAAAGCATTCTTATTTGATTATGATGGTGTCATCACAAAAGGCGTAGATGTTAGTATTCCAGCGCAGCGACTCGCAAAGAGGGCTGATATTTCCGTGGACGAAGCGTCGGATATTATTAAAATCATATGGAATGACTACTCCACAGGTAAATCGTCGAAAGACGAGATGTGGAGTAGAATTGAAATGGAACTTGGTAAACATATTGCAGATCACAAGCGTGATATTTGGTTTGGGTGGAATGATTTAAAACCAATTAATTCAATGCTTGAACTCATTCATAAGCTAAAAGCTAAAAACTATCCGGTTGGACTTGTGTCTAACGTCTTTCAAGAAACAGCTGAGTTAATTAGATTGAACGGTGGATACGAAAACTTTGACTTCACTATTCTGAGTTGCGAAGTAGGCGCTAGAAAACCAGACCCGCTAATGTATCAATCCGCGATGAAGTATCTTTCAAATATAAAAGCCAACGAGGTGATGTTCTTTGATGATAGACAACATTGCATTGATGGTGCAAAAGAATTTGGATTAAATACGTTCTTAGTTACGAATCACAATGAATTAATCATGCAGGTAAATCGAATAGTTAAACAAAGGTAGAGAGTTAAAGGTGTCTCGAGGAACTCTTTAATTGTATTTATATAACTTCTGCTTGACCTTGAGTGCTAAAATTATAAAGAGTACAACTTTAAAAAGAGGAGTATGTAAAATGGCAAAGTATGTTGATGGATTTGTGTTAGTAATACCTAAGGGTAAAGAAACCGAATACGAAGAAATGGCTAAAATGGGGCGGGATTCATGGATGAAACATGGTGCGCTTCAGTATTTTGAATGTAGAGGCGAAGATCTGAAGCAGCAGGAAATGGGCGATATGAAGTCGCGTGCATACAAAGAAATGGCTGGCGCGACTGACGATGAAAATGTCTGGTTTTCTTTTATTGTTTTCAATTCAAAAGAACATCGCGATGAAGTAAACAAAAAAGTTATGGACGAAATGAGCGAAGCCTATAAAGATCAGACTGATTTTGAAATGCCGAATGATATGCAGAAAATGGCGTACGGCGGCTTTGAAGTTGCAATTGAAGGATAGATATTGCTGACAGTTTTAGCTACGTCTTGTAATACATCATAGTGGTAGTGCTTGCGAATTACCCAATAACTACTCATAATATGCAGCTAATTATGCCAAGTACCAAAGATCTAGAAGAACGACGAGAATTCCGTAACCACTTACAAGATGTCGTTACGAGCGAGGAACGACTTGGAAATATTGCCCTTGGTTTGGTGAAAGCAATCCACCGCTTCCCCATTAATGGAGACAAAAAACAAGCAAGCTTAGAGCTTGTTAGGGCGTGGGTTAATTACGTCAAAGACAATGACGTTCCCGAAGATAATCCATACGCAATCAGGTATCACATAACTCAATTTGCCGCAAAAGAGCTGGGTGAAGTACATACTTTTGGTGAGTTGCACGAAGTAGACCTAGCTCAATTAATACAAGACGGTGTGTCGTACGAAGAAATTTTATCTGCTCATGTATCGCCTGATATTCTTTATGACCAGGATGTTGCAATCGTTGGTGGTGCAGCTCGAATAGCACTGAAGATGCATGCCGGCGTAGATATTCGAACCGAACTTCCGATCAATGACATCGATGCAGTTATTACTGCCGAAACAGATGATGTAAGCAAAAAAGCAGATTCATACGGTGTTGATCTTACTGATACAAAGATTGTTGACGGTGATGTTCGTACTGCTTTAGAAGGCCTAGTTAGTAACGTTGACTGCAGCATTAACCAAGTTGCCATACACAACGGCAAACTACTGTTTTCGCAGAAAGCTCTTGAAGATATAAAAGAAGGTACTATTCGTTTATTAGCAAAAAACGACCCTCTATTCGGTGCCGAAGGTGTGATACTTAGCGATGGTCATACTTACATTAACCGCGTTGGATTCTATAGAGGCTTGAGTTTCTTGCTGCGAGGCAAAGGTGATCGACTAAAAGTATCGCAAGAAAACATAGACCGAGAAAAAGATTCTATTGGCCGCTACTGGCAAATTCTACTATTTGTGAAGTTACTTCCCATGCAAGATGAAGAGGCACGTTATAAAGCCGTTGGTCATTGGCATGACATTGCCCACAGGCTCGGCGTTACTAAAAGCGTAGGACCTGAGGAATTTTTGGCAGAACTCATGAAAAAATTCCCCGATACCAGCGCAGGAAGCAAGAATACGTACGATGCCGTAGCCCAGGCTCGCTGGATTGTAGAAAGACTGATTAATAGTGCAATTGGTCGACTATATGACACAGAGGAGTTCGTTAGCCCCGAGACCTACACAGAGGCAGACCTTACTTTATCTGAAACTATAGCCGACTATGATTATCGGTCTTTTTTGAAAGCAGCCCAAGCCGTACACACAAGCCAGCCAGTGATCAACTAGTCCTGAGCACCCCTTTGCGCAATTATTTTTAATAAAACTGTACACAACTATTGACATTTATCACATTATATAGTATTATTGGATTGATTCGATGTCTCAGTCATCGAACAGTTCCAGAGGAGATTCACATGAAGAAGCTCGCCCTCGCGACCGGTGGTCTGGTGGCCGCCAACGTCGTCGCGAACATCGGCATCAACAAGATCGCTACGACGGGAGGTATCGGCAGGCTGGTCTTCGTGGTCACCCCGTACCTCATCCCCGCCCCGATCAACTACTACCTCATGGTCAACGGCGACACGGCCTGAGCCGGCGGAACTCCGCCCCCGAAAACGGTACCCGAAGTGGTTCAGCCCTTCGTCGAGCCGTTTCGGGGGCCGTTTTCATAAGATTTTATAGTAAGGTTAAATGAAATAGCTTACTCTCTTGCATTACTATCTACGCTTAGAGACTGCGTTCTTACACATAAACTTTTAGAAAACACTATATAATATCATTAAGCCCAAGCGGGCTATAGCCTAAAGCCACTCAGATGAGAAGGTATGGTTAAAAATCTATCAGGAAGTAAAAGCTCGTCGTCAGAGCACTATTTCCTGATAGTCACATCCGAAAGGATGTGGGTGGCCTAAAAACCATCACTGGCGGCGGGCTTTTAGTTTTGCCGCCAGGAATACTAACTCAAAGGATCGACAGGAGGATTCTTTATGAATACAAAACAAGCAAAGCCATGGTACAAGAAATGGTGGGTGTGGCTAATTATCATCCTCATACTGATTGGAATTGGAGGTGCAGCAGGTGGGAATAATGGCGCAAACTCAAGCAGCACATCAGAGATGAAAAGTAATGAAACCGCTCAGCCAGCCAAGCCAAAGTGGGATGTTGAAGATGCCTACTCCAAAGTAAACGATGGCATGACCAAGGCCGAGGTTGAAGCTGCTGTTGGTAAAACTTCAGATAATTGTAGCGAGAGTAGTATGCAATACGTTGGTAAAACCGAGATTTGTACGTACGGCAGCCTAGGCGACAACGGATCAATTACTGTAACCTATCAAAATGACAAGGTGGCATCTAAAGCTAAAACAAAGTTCTAACAAAACCAGTCATATCAAACAAAATCCCGCTTCGCCACAAGCGGGATTTATGTTCAACTCTTCTTTTCTTTGCGCCTGAATGCCCTTAGCATGAAGAAAGTTTCTGCAGCTTCAAGCACGGCAATAACCAAGATAAATAACTGAGCATTACCCAACATGTACCTATCAAGATCAATAAGCAAAGAAATGATAAAGATACATACGATTAATACAAAGACTATTGTTTGTGTGATTATGTATGGCTTTTTGGTTAATTTAACCAAGCCATACGCTTTTACTGTAATTTCACTCATATCAGGCAGTATAAACTACCCGCCTAAGCTTTCATAGAATAGTTTTAGATATAGCTATGAAAATATATATTCTAGTGCTAGAATAATAAACATGAGCTTTTTATTACTCAAGCACCTTGAATCTATAAAGAAATCACAGGAGGCACTTACAATATGAATGTAAAACAATTCTTAAAAGCAACATTATTTGGTTTTTTAATTTGGCTAATACCCCTATTAATTTCGTTCGTCTTTTACAATCAGGAACGTCAGTTAGTTATCGATCAAACATTTTTCAAGTCGATCATGGTTATAACACTTAGTACTGTGGTTATATTGCTATGCAGTAGTTATTTCAAACGACTTAAAGACATGTACTTACGGCAAGGGTTATTTGTTGGGGTTTGGTGGCTTGCAATCAACTTAACATTGGATGCTGTTATTCTGCTACCTTGGTTGAAGATAGGCTTTGCTGACTACTTCATGCAAACGGGCATACGTTACCTAACTATGCCAATCACAACTTTGGGCATCAGCTATCTACTCTCGAAAAGAGGGTAGATAGCCGCTACCAGCGAAGTAGTGGTAAGCTCTGCTGACTCTAAACAGCTTTAAGAATTTCTACCGCACTCTTTTCTTGGAGGGAAAGTGCTTTGAGTTTCTGTGATGCCTGGAGCACATAGGTACGCTCACCTGTTTGTGCAACTTTTTCAAATAGTGCTATTACTTCAGACCAGCTCTTAGCAACATCAATAAACGCTGCGTATGCCTCCCCGATAACTTTGTTGGCCGTTAGTTCATAGGCTTCTTTCAAGAAGTCTCGGTACAAATTCCTAAACAGCGCACCGCCCGTTCCGGCTCGTTCCATGATCATCGCCGAAGTAGCAAACTCCGTCTGTATATCTTTTGAGCGGTCAAACCATTTAATAATTTCTTCACTCGCTTTTTCAATACCGCTTGGACCAAGATTTTTGATTGGTGGGTTGAGATAAACTTTGACGTTTGAACGGATTGCAGCAACCGCTGCGTCTTTTAGTGGCGTAGTTTTTCCATCTTTTTCAAGGATGTAGTAAAGATTCCTGGAAGACATTGGTCCTTTTTCGTTGCGCGCCAACTCTAGGCTCCTTAGCGATGTACTAACTTCAGACCCTTGCTGATTCGTGTCAACTAAAAATGCGTTGTGATCATCGTAGCCCAACATAGCCACATAATGACCAGCAAAGTGAATTGGATTTGAAAAGTACTCAAGATGATAGCAGTCGAGCTTTAGCCCGACTGCCCTTTCGTCATCAAGTAGTTCTTTTACGCCTTGCCAAGCTTTAGCAATTGATGAAGTCTCTTTAACTGTTAATCTCAACCTCAAGTTCTTGGCAATGTTTGCAGTTAGTTGATCAGGCTTTACACGGCCACCAATAAATGGAAAATCCATCGTTTTCATATTCCATACAATAAAGCTCAGACCTTCACCAAGCCCAAATAGCATCGGCTCACTTAATTCAACGTCAATTTGGTTAAGTAATGTACCAGTAGCCGTGCTTTCGCAGTGCTGCCCGACATATGGTTTTACGCTTACTTTCATACTGTCATCCTTTCTAGCTCTTCATTAATCCAGTGCAACTCTGATTTAAGAAGCGTTTCACTCAAGCTAAATAATTGCTGTGCTGATCGTGGTACATTTTTTGCCAATGATTGTGCAGCTTGCAAGGCATCAAGATCTGAAGAAAGTTGCGTTTTGCGCTGCCGTAAGGCGTCTTCAAGATCCGCAGATTCAACAAGATCACTTGAGGCAAGACCTGTCATAATATGCATATTAGCCGGATTACGATTTGCGATAAGTTTTTTTGTTTCGTCTTTCAAGACGGCGCTACCCTTGGGCGTAATAGAGAATTGTTTCTTTTCTTTTCCTTGACTCGCGCTACTCTTAACAAGCTGCTTGCTTTCAAGCTTATCAAGAATGTAGTAAATAGACGAAAAGCCTATATCAGCCCATTTTCGCATGCCTCTTTCGGTAATAACTTTTTCGATATCATAACCATGATGAGGCTGTTCTGCTAGAATTCCCAGAATAAGATGTTCAGATAATGATAGACTCATATTTATATTCTAGCACTAGAATATAAATATAGCAATAAAATGACTATATAACCATGCATTTAAAGAATTCGCTGACTCACTATCTATAGATTTACAAGATGTTCACGTGAGCGAGTTGCCGTCTCAAGTGCCTCATCAAAAGTTGCAGCAAGCGTGGTTACATGACCAATTTTACGCGCAATACGTGGAGTTTTACCGTATAGATGAAGCTTTGTATCTTTTTCTGCAGCAATTTTATCAATGCCAGTTCGATCTAGCAGCCCTTCACGAGTACCAAGTACATTTACCATTACGGCAACTGGCGCAACCTGTTCCGTGCTACCAAGCGGCAACCCTGTAACTGCACGAACATGCTGCTCGAACTGAGAAGTTTTATTTGCTTCTATCGTAAGATGCCCTGAATTATGTACACGTGGTGCGATTTCGTTGACAATAACCTCACCATTTACTAGAAACATTTCGATCGCGAACACACCAGCGCCATTAAGGTGTTTCAGTACTTCCCTTGCGAGATCCTCTGCTTTTTTATGAACAGAACTATCAACTTCAGCGGGTGAGATAACTGTGTGGCAAATATTATCTTCATGCACAGTTTCAACAACCGTATATGTTACAACATTGCCCCGTACATCACGGGCTGCAACAACTGCCAGCTCTTTTTCAAACTCTAGCTTTTGCTGAACATACATTTCAGCGTCTTGAAACTTCTCGGCAATTCGTGGATCATCAAGCCTATCAACAACCAGATTACCCCTCCCGTCGAAGCCACCCTTTCGACTCTTAACAACGTAAGGGCCTTCGCCTAATGAGGCACTGGCCTCAAGATCTTCGCTGAACGGTGCTACCGGAATACCAAGACTCTGTAAATAACAACTTTGTGTAAGTTTATCTTGAATGATCATTAAAGTTGCAGGATCAGCCTGAATGTCATGACCCGCCTCTTGTAGTTCGACTAGTAAGTCGGCTGGAATGTGTTCGATCTCCCACGTTGTAACATCGCTCTCATTTACCAAGCACTCAATTGCGGCTTCATCTTTAATTCCACCTTCGATTACCTCTGCACCAACTTGACCAGCAGGACAATCTTTTGAATTCTCAACTACTTTTACTTGGAATCCTAGCTCTTTTGCAGGTGGTACTATCATACGTCCAAGTTGGCCACCTCCTATAATCCCAATTCTTTCAATCATTACTGGCCACCCCTATTAAACTGTCCCGTAGCGGCCGCAACCCATGCATATTTATCGGCAACGTAATCAAGCGACTGTCCATCACGGTATAACTGTTTATCGACCATCTGATCCGGATCCCCACCTGGCCAAATTCGCCATGAATCATTGTCAATAACATCGGCTACGACTATTTCACCCTCTTCTGTAATACCACATTCAATCTTCATATCCACCAGCGTTACATCTTGGTCTTTCCAGGCTGCTTCAAGTATTCCAAAAGTACTGATCGCAAGTTCTCTTACACGCTGTTGTTGTGCTGGAGCCAAGCCAAATTTTGACTCATCTACTTCATCAACATCAAGCATCGTGTCAGGACCAATCGGAGCATCAGCACGATATTGAAACACTTTATCCCCCACTATCTCTAGTAGTGGGTCATGGTTAGCATCATCTTTCGCAAACATCTCAAACTCAATGTCATCAAAAGTAGACCTGGGCTCTCTGCCTGGATTACGCTTCAAGTATGAACCGAAAGCAACCCGCCTTGTTACTAATTCAATTGGTATCATCTCAACAGCCAGAGCACGAAAGGTTCGATCGTCAAAACGACCCACAAAATGCGTTGGAATACCTGCACGCTGCAGTAGCTCAAATACATTTGCCGTTGTCTCGGTGGCAAATTCCGCTTTCCCTGCAATGAGATCTCTTCTTGCGCCATCACCAGCTGTAATATCATCTTTACTTTCAACAAGTACCTGGCCTGGCATACTTGATGGCCAGATTCGCTTTGTCTTGCCTTCAGCTAGTGGTAAGTCTGGTATATCAATTCCCTGTTTCATAGTCTCCCTCGCTTATGATCCAATAAATAGAGCTTACTTCCATGCTTACTTCATTACAAGCATAAACTTTTACCAAATTCCTTGTGCTTGTTTGAGCGGTAAAAGTAAGTAATAATAACGCTAACTAATAGGAGGTGCAGAATATGACAAGAATTGGCGGCGAACTACCTAAAGATCATCTACTTGTTGGAGTAACGATGGGTTCCGACTCGGATCTTAAGATCATGCGACACGTTGGTAGTACACTCGACGAGTTTGGTGTTCCTTACGAAGAACGCATAATTTCAGCACATCGCACTCCAGAAGCAATGATGAAATATGGACGCGAAGCGGCACGTCGCGGCCTACAGGTGCTTGTTGCAGGTGCTGGCGGCTCTGCACACTTACCAGGTATGCTTGCATCTGAAACGAGGCTTCCAGTTTTAGGTGTTGCAATCGAATCCTCACCTGATCCTACAAATGCAGCGCTCGGTTCAATGATTCGCATGCCTAAAGGTGCTCCTCTTGCTACTATGGGTAAAAATGAGGCCGCAGCCGCAAATGCAGGTCTTGAAGCAGTGCGTATTTTAGCACTATCTGATCCAGAGCTAGCCGAGCAGTATGAAGAATGGATGCGACGCCAAGCACGAGAAGTGGAAGAAAAAGACCTCCGGCTTCAAAGTGAAGGTGCAGCCGCATACTTAAGCAACACCTAACTCCTAGTTAGTACAAACCTATCACGACTTGATACTATAGAGTCATGGCAGAGCCTAAGACTAAAGTAAATGATGCGAGTGTGGAAGATTTTCTTGGCAGTATAGAGAATGAAACTCGCCAAAAAGATGGTTTTGAACTTTTAGAGCTTTATAAACGTGTGACTGGGCTTGAGCCAAAAATGTGGGGTTCAAGCATTGTGGGTTTTGGCATGTATCACTACAGATCGGGACGTAGTTCGCAAGAAGGTGATTGGCCACTTGCCGCCTTTTCACCGCGCAAACAAAGTTTAACACTCTATGTTGATCCGCAAAATTTTCCCGACCTACTAAAAGATTTGGGTAAACATACGACCAGCGTCGCTTGTTTATATATTAAAAAGCTTGATGACATTGACCTTAAGGCGCTTGAGAGGTTAGTTAGCGCTAGCTTTAAGCAAGCTAAAGAAGATTACACTTAGGTGACCGAACAAGCTTTAGCTTGCTTCCATTCTTTTAATAATACGCTGCACAGTAAGTGGCGTACGTGAAGTAATATCTTTGCCAAACTGCTTTTCAAGCCAAGTCATTAAATCAGTCGTCTTTAGGATTGTATTGTCAGTCACGGTAAACAAAACATTATCAGAATATCCTACAACTACATAGGGTTTATTAGGTGGTTGATATGGTACATCGAATATCGGTTTGGTGGGTTGCTTGAAAAATGTAACTAACAAATAGGAGCCTTCGGCATGCGTAAGATCGCTAAAAAAGTTAGTCTTCAGTACATTTTGTAATTGATCGTAACTCCGCACAATCGTTGTAGCATGAAAGCCAAGCACTTTTGGCCAAGCAGCTTCGATTTGATTTTCTAGCTTTTGTACATCACTTTCGGCTGATTCAAAAATGATATTACCACTTGATATAACGGATTGAACGTTTGTAAAGCCAAGCCCTTCTAAGACGCCCCGTAGCTTATCATTGGTTTTTCGAGGATCACCTGGCCCAATACCACGAATCAGTGCTACATATTTATTCATATACTCTTAGTATACAAATGCCTCACTTATTATATTGAAATTACTCTTAATGTAATACTCTACGGAATCAAGCCGTATCTAAGAAAAATTTGTTTAAGTGCTAAAGATGCGGATGCAGCAATTAGGGTTGAAGCTGCGAGTAGACTAACCAAACGCTCAACGCTTACACTCATCCCAGCTACCTGATTACAGCAAAGTACTCATGTTATAATCAATTTAGTCATGTGGTCTGCGAAAAAAATAACTAATAAAGTAGTGATTACTATGAGCCTAGCGGTACTGGCTATAGCTGGCGCCACTTTACATAACTCACCAGTAAGCGCAGCTACGCCGCCAGATAATTGCTTTGATTTCAGCTCAGGAACTATCAATAATTACTATGACAACGAAGACAATAACAATGCTAATCCTGCTTGTCCAAGAAGTGTTGATATTCCAAGTACGATAGCTGGAACGCCCGTTACCACAATAGGTACTCTTGCGTTTGGCAATAGGCAACTTACGGCAGTCACTATTCCAAACACAGTGACAGACATAGATGATTTTGCCTTTCGTAATAACCAACTTACATCCATTGTTATTCCTAATTCGGTAACAAATATGAAGACTTATGCATTTGCGGATAATTTACTTACAAGTGTCACTATTCCAAATTCATTAACAGTCCTTAATCTATCGGTTTTTGAGAATAATGAGCTTACAAGTGTTAGCATTCCAAACTCCATAACAGATGTTGGCTACCAGGCTTTCAATAATAATAAGCTGACTTCACTCGTTTTGCCAGATTCAGTGACACATATTGGAGATCTTGCTTTTTCTCGTAATCAACTCACGTCGTTGACACTTAGCGATTATGTCGACACTATTGAGTCTTATGCTTTCGCATATAATCAACTGACTTCTCTTGATCTTGGCAATAATATCAGCACTATTGGATCGGGTGCTTTCGCGTACAATCAGCTTACAGATGTAATAATTCCTACGAGCGTCTCGACAATCGGAGCAAATCCTTTTCTTGCTCAAGGAGCCGATGCTGCGGAACTTTCCGTTGGTAACTACAGCTCACTCATGGACATTTACTACACTCGCCTCTATACGGCTGACCCTTCTAATCCGGCCAACCTCCAGGATGCTCAACAGTTGTATCCAGAAAGTGGACTTGGTATTGATGTAAACAATGACGGAGATCAACTTGATGACATCTCTGTTGGAGGTCACATTGTTAACCCAGCACAAGCGACCGTGTCTTATAGAAACACAACAGGAGCCACACTTGCACCAACAGAAACGATAACTGGTACTGGTCTCAGTAATTATATGGCGAACGACAATGACACAAACAATCTATCTCGTTATTTCCGCCTCGAACAGTCTCGATCATTTACTGCGCCGACCATTGCAGGATATAGTATCGTGACACCTTCGAGCCCATACAGCACTACTCTGACAAGCACCAACACTGCTATTAACTTTGTTTACTCAAACCCGTCAAATGATAACGTCCCGCAAGCACCAGCCACAGGAGTAAGTCGATCATCACTTCTATCAATCAGTGATTTCATAGTCTTTGCTCTTGTAGCCATAGGTTTAATAATTCTCGTCGGTAATGGTGGTTTTGCTAAAAGAACAAGATAGACAATCGATAGCCGTAAAAGCAACAGATTTGAAAATAATCATAATTATGATAAAATATCTATACTATGTCGCGAGAGGCTTTCGAAAAACAAAATTTTCCAGATTTTGTATACGACCTGCCTTTTGACTGGGGCTCACTACGAATTTCGCGCGGCATTACTGATCATGGCATCTTTGCCATTAATGTACCCCCTGAAAATGTTGGCGAGGAATTAATAAATCCAAGCTTTGCGTTTGGGGTAAGTATTGTTACCGAACACGAACTTGAAGCCGCTAAGGCTTATAAAAAGACTACTGATTTAGAGCTTGAAGTTATTGTTACCATATCCGATCAAGATATTGATAAGATGCGTGATATCGCTATCGAAGTATCAGAAGCTACAGATCAACCAACAATTGATGACAATATGACATATGAACAGGCTAAAAGACAAAAAGGATTAAATGAATTCTTACTTACACAAACACTATCTCAGGCGAGCATAGGACTCGGCCAAGAGATTACTCGTCGAGCGTATCACCGAGCAAAACCAAATTTGCAAATTGCAAGTGTGGTAGGTGTTTCCTCTGCAAACGCAGCACTCCTAGCAATAAATGAAGCCCCTAAACTGATGGATCGCTTAATCGCGATAGGGACACCAACAGCGATAGCACTATCAGCAATGGGTTTGGTTATTAAAAACATTCGATTATCGCCACGTAAAGCTGGTGACCTTAGTGGTATTACTTACCAACTTATGCACGCACTGCACAGAGACATGTACGCTATGCTCTCGCCAGACTTTGCTAACGATAATCTGCAGGATCTATTCAATTTACCTCCAAATCAGTCCGAAGACGACTAGCCCGCCAACAGAGATAGCGAAAGGTAGCTCTATTGTAAAAGTTATGCTTTTACAATACCATGAGGTACAGAGATAAAACGCAGCATACTGTGGGGAATGGCGGGAATGATAAAGATAAAATCAGTACATAAGCTAGTCTGTTTGTTGATTTTTCCTTTGTTTTTTGCTCTGTTTTCTGCTCATAATGCAATTGCTGCTCCTGGTGATATCACGGAATTTGACCTTCCAGCGGCCGGATCTCAACCATTTGGCATTACGACTGGACCAGATGGCAATCTGTGGTTTACAGAGAGTGGTGGAAATAAAGTTGGTAAGATTACAACGGGTGGAGTGATAACTGAGTTTGATGTACCAACACCAAGCTCTACACCAGGGGGTATCGCTAGGGGTTCTGATGGCAATCTGTGGTTTGTCGAAAGAACTGCAGATAAAATCGGACGAATCACAACAGCTGGCGTTGTGAGTGAGTTTGATGTACCAACACCTTCAGCACAGCTTGCCGATATTACCGCAGGACCTGATGGTAATTTATGGTTTACTGCACCAGGTACTAACAAGATCGGGAAGATTACAACGGGTGGAGTGATAACTGAGTTTGATGTACCAACACCAAGCTCAGCTCCTGCTTTTATTACTCTTGGTTCTGATGGTAATTTATGGTTTACAGAACAACTAGCGAGTAAGATCGGGAAGATTACGCCTAGTGGAGTAATCACGGAATACGATATACCGACAACAGGCAGTATTCCTGGGGGTATCACGGCAGGACCTGATGGTAATCTGTGGTTTACAGAACAGCTTACTAACAAAATCGGCAATATTACAACGAGTGGAGTCGTGACTGAATTTGATTTGCCAACAGCTAATTCCTTTGCAAGCGCCATTACTGTTGGTGCGGATGGAAACCTGTGGTTTACTGCACTTGGTATAAATAAAATCGGGCGAATCACCATAGCTGGCGTTGTGACTGAATTTGATGTACCAACACCAAATGCATACCCTGCTTTTATCACCTCAGGCCCCGATGGTAATATCTGGTTCGCAGAAAGTAATGGAAATAAAATCGGGCGTCTTGAAATAGCTTCCGTCGCTCCACCAGTCACTCCTTCAAATCCAGGAGCATCAACGGTACCAAGCGCACCTTCAACTGGTTACTCGCGAAGTTCGTCAGCCAGCTGGAGCCTTGCTTTGCTACTCATCGGAAGTGCAACTATCTTGTTGATTGTCAACCTGTATCAAATTCGAAAAGCCTCACGCACGAACTAAATTCGATTATCCAAAAGACACATACAAGAAAAAACCTCTAACTATAATAGTTAGAGGTTTTTTCTTGGTGGCTCCTACTGGACTTGAACCAGTGACACAAGGCTCTTCAGGCCTCTGCTCTACCAGCTGAGCTAAAGAGCCACACATTTTTCATTTGCACAACTTATTTTATGCCGCAAGTGGGACGGCCTGGCCTCTGCTCTACGAATACTTGCGTTTCACGCAGGAGCTAAAGAGCCACGCTCACTCCACTATACCGTAACAGAGGCCAAATCTCAAGTAACTATTTGTTAAGAACTTTAGAAACCATATTTGTAAGCTCACTCGGAACTACAATCACTGTCTTTTGGCTTGGCTCTACAGCAATCTTCTCAAGTGTCTGTAACGTACGAATATTAATACCACCAGGAACTTTTGATAGCATGCCTGCTGCATCTGCAACTGCCTGAGCTGCCTGCTTCTCACCATCAGCTGAGATCACGACTGCCCGACGCTCTCGTTCTGCCTCCGCTTGTTTTGCCATTGCTCGTTTCATATCTTGTGGTAGCTCGATATTCTGAATCTTAACGTTTTCAACATCAATGCCCCACTTATCGGTCTCGGCATCCACAATTGTTTTAATTTGTTCTGAAATCTCTTCTCGTTTAGATAGAAGTTCATCAAGATCAGCATTACCAGCAACATCACGTAGTGCCGCTTGTGCAAATTGACTTGTAGCATACACATAGTTGGTCGTTTCAAGCACAGCCTTTGATGCTTCAATAACTCGTAAGTACACAACCGCATCAACGCCAACAGTTACGTTGTCTTTGGTGATGATTTCTTGCTTTGGTACATCAATTGGAGTTGAACGAACATCAACACGAATGATTCTTTGGAAAATAGGAACAACGATACGAAGACCTGGTTGACGTATACCCGTAAAGCGGCCTAGTGTCAGAACAACACCACGCTCGTATTGGTTAACAATCTTAATGCCGCTCAGTACGAGTATGACCAATCCGATAATTACATATAGTAAAAAGTATTCCATGTGTACCTCCCTTAGGTTACTTTAAGTATATCATTGCTCCAGAGCTAAGCTAATAATCTTATCGATCAATTGTGAATACTCTATTCCTTGTTCTGCCCATAATTTAGGGAATTGGCTAATGCTCGTAAAACCTGGCAAGGTGTTGAACTCGTTAATATATAATGTGCCATCGCTTACCATAAAGAAATCAATCCGTGCCAGCCCTTTGCAGCCAAGCAGCTGATACGCCTTGTGTGCTACTTCCTGAATCGCTACTTTTTGGTCATTGCTTATATTTGCCCGTGTGAGAACCTGGGCTTTACTATCTGAAGAATATTTGTCTTCGTAACTATAGAATTCTTCACCTGGAATAATCTCGCCAACCCCACTTTCGGCATGATATGGTGGGTTACCAAGTACCGCGACTTCGAGTTCCTGACCATCTATAGCTTTTTCTATTAACACAGTGCTTGAGTGCTTTAAAGCTTGTATGATTGCAGGTTCAAGTTCAGATTCACTGCGCACTTTGCTAACACCAATTGAGCTACCGGCAATCGTTGGCTTTACAAATAGGGTTTCACCTAATTTAGTTTTTAGGTTATCGTACGACGGCATAGAATCGTTGGTGTTATAAACATAGAAAGGTACAACATTAATACTGTTTGCACTGAGCAACTGCTTAGTATACAGCTTATCCCAGCAAACGGCACTGGCACCAAGTCCTGATCCAATAACAGGTATGTGTGCCAGATTTGCGAGACCTTGTATTGAGCCGTCTTCATGCCCATTCTCACCATGCAAAATCGGCAGCAGTACATCAACATTTAACGATTGGTTGCTCTCAGGTATCGTTACGCTTGAATCACCAAGATTAACTGCTAAATGCTTACCATTGTGATTCTTAAGATCATCCTGCCACTGCTCAAATAGCCACCACTTACCGTTACGGTCAATGTAGCATAACAAAACCGTATATTTTTCGAGATTGATCGCCCTATAGACATTGCCTGCACTCATTATAGACACATCGTGCTCGGATGATTCACCCCCAAATATCAGTAATACTGTTTGCCGACTCATTGTAATTCTAAGTATACTATATCTATGCAGCGTATTCCTTTGGCAGAACAAATGCGACCTAAGACTCTTGATGATGTGGCTGGGCAGACACACCTACTAGACGATGACGAGATACTACGTAGAATCGTAAAACAGCAGGAACCAGTCAGTCTTATTTTATGGGGTCCACCCGGAACTGGTAAAACGACGCTCGCAAGAATCATTGCAAGTGAAGTAAATGCTGAATTTATTGAACTATCGGCTGTTACAAGCGGCAAGAAGGATGTTGAAAAAGTTATTGAGCATGCCAGACAAAACTGGAATCTACAACTTAGAACAATTCTTTTCGTTGATGAAATTCATCGATTCAATAAAGCACAACAGGATGCTTTTCTGCCACACGTCGAATCAGGCCTTATAACGCTTATCGGTGCAACGACTGAGAATCCAAGCTTTGAAGTTATTACTCCACTACTCAGCCGTACCCGCGTTCTGGTGCTACAACCGCTCGCAAAAACCGAAATACTAACAATTTTAAAACGTGCTCTAAAAAATTTAAAAAAGGCCAAGCAAGTTACACCTAAAGCTTTGGATTACTTAGCTGAGTTATCAGGCGGCGACGCACGTGTTGCACTTGGAAACCTTGAGCTAGCACTCAGTTTTAACGAAAAGGTAACGCCTGAAATTGTTAAAGCTGCCGCCCAGAAAAAAGTTCCTGGTTATGATAAAAAAGGTGATACGCATTACGATGTTATAAGTGCATTCATCAAAAGTATGCGTGGCAGTGATGTTACGGCCACACTTTACTATTTATCACGAATGATTGATGCCGGCGAAGATCCAAAATTCATCGCTCGTAGAATGGTAGTGTTTGCGTCAGAAGACATTGGGCTTGCTGGTAACGGTGCCCTTGCGCTTGCTGTGGCAACATTTCAGGCCATTGAACGCGTCGGTCTACCTGAAGCAAATTACAATTTATACCACTGTGCAGCTGCACTTGCGAAAAGTGAAAAATCACGCGAAATTAGCGACTTGATGAATAACGCAAGATCACTCGCAGAACGATTCCCCGATTCGCCCGTACCACTTCATATACGTAACGCCCCTACAAAGCTAATGAAAGACTTAGGGTACGGTAAAGATTACAAATGGCAAGCAGACTTCAAACACGATAAAGGTTTCTTGCCCGAAGCTATCAACAAAGCTTAGACTATTTTTCGGCCAGCAGCGCCGCAAGAACACCATTCGTCCAGCCAAAACCATCTTGCAAAGGATACTCCCCACCTCCACCAATACCAGAGCCAGTTACGTCGTATTTCTCAACCAATTTATGCCTCTGAGTAAATACTTTCATGTTAGTACGAATCCAACGGTGTTTAATTTCGTTTGCAAGTTCATGATGACCGTAATTTCGTAAGCTTTCGATCGCTATCCACTGCAAAGGAGCCCAGCCGTTTGGAGCATCCCACTGCTGCTCGTTTGCAGTAAGTGTTGCCAAGAGGCCGCCTTCTTTAAGAAAATCACGTTCTAGACGCATTGCTACAGCATCAGCTTGTCGCTTGGTTGCAATTCGTACATAGAGTGGAAATAGTGCAGCTAAACTTAATTGACCTGTAGGAGCTTGATGATGAAAGTTGTAGTCAACAAAAAAATTTTCTTGGTCGCTCCAACAATATGTCTGAATAGCATTAGCTCTACGTGTGGCTAAATTCTGAAACTTGCGCGCCATTAATGGATTCTTAAGTAGGCGATAACTTTCGGCAATCGTAGCCTCAAGTTGATACAGAAGACAGTTCAAATCAACGGGAATAATGTCAGCTGTGTGTATTGTGCGAATATCGTTAGGATCAGTAAACCATCTAGAACTGAAATCCCAGCCAGACTCAGCACCTGCACGCAGATGCAAATAGAGTCGATCTGATTCGCGGTTAGGACTTTCATACGCCGTGGCTTTATCTTTGGTTAACGATTCTGGTCGGGGCGTCATTTTATTATCGTAGTATCGATTAAGAATCATGCCATTTGGTAATTCAACTACGCGCGCAAACGCTCGATGCTCAGCCTTTGCAAGTTTAGAGCGTCCTTTCATCCAGAATCGATACTCACGTTGCATATACGGTAAGTATTCAACAAATGTGCGCGTTCGACCCTTGTGTGAAGCGAGAAGTCGAACCATCTGTGAAAAAAATGGAGGCTGTGACCTACTTAAAAAATATGTTCGATTGGCCGTTGGAATATAGCCGAACTTTCGAATCATGAAGGTATAATTTTTCATCATACCCTCAATCATCTTCCATCGCCCATCGGCAGCTAGACCAAGCATGATAAAGTAACTATCCCAGTAAAATTGTTCACTAAATCGTCCACCTGGAACAATGTAGGAGTAGGGCAATGCAATTAACGAACCCCGACTTAAGCGATTACGACGCTCAAGTACATCCCATAAAAGATGTATGTGCTCAGTAATCGTTCGATGTGGATCAGTAGCAAAATCTTCTTTTTCTTTATGAGGCGCAAATTCATAAAAGTGACGATTAATGAACTCCCTTAAATCAAAGTCCGGGTCATCACGAACCAGCATATATTCCTGTTGAATTGACCGCATTCTTGCGCGGGGTACTAAGTCGACGAATGTCTTATCGTCGTCATACATTCGATAATCTTGAACCACCTGAAACAATTCACCTAAGCCTTCGTCGGGGCTCGTACCTACGCGAGCAAGCACACCAGTCGTCTTAACAAGCGCGGTTTTCAGTCGTTCATCTCTTGGTAGTTTGAATCGTCGAACCATACTACAGTCAGTATAGCTGGTTCTGGTTATGCTTCGCAATTACTCTACGTGATGAGTATCTGTAGCATGTTCCTCATGAGGAATAAGTTGGTGAGCAGATTGAGCCGCCACTCCCACGATGACAATCCCCAAAATCAGTACTAATGTCTGAATGCTGGCAGCTTTACGTTTTGGCTCGGCATGAATCGTTGGAATGATATCGCTTGAAGCAATGTAGATAAAGAATCCAGCAGTAACAGCAAGTAATAGACTCTCTGATATACCAAGACTATCACCAAACCCATACACAAGCACCGCACCAACGATAGTAGCAAGGGCACTTACAAGATTGACAATAAGCACCTTGCGCTTTGGCATCCCTTTCGACAGCATCAAACCAAAATCACCAATTTCTTGCGGAATTTCGTGTGCAGCAATCGCTAGTGTCGTTACGAATCCAATCGCTGGATCAACCAAGAATGATGCGCCAATCGCCATACCATCTATAAGATTATGTACAGTATCTCCAATTACTATGAGACTAACGGTACGTCGGCCAGCCGTATGCGTTGTTTTTTCATCGTCATGATGATGATGAAACCAACTCAAACTTCGTTCCAGTACAAAGAATAACACCAGCCCAATCAACGCATACAGCAAAATTTGTGCCGCATCACCATGTTCTAATGCTTCTGGCAATAAATCTAAAAATGCAGCAGCAAGTAGCGCCCCCGCAGCAAACGGCACCGCAAAGCGCTGCAACGTTCGAGCACCTCTTTTGCCATACAGTAAATACACACCACCAACCAGTGATACAACGCTGCCCGCAGTGGCAGCAATTAACAACATAAGCCAATCGGCCATATCGTTTTCTCCTTCTTATTTCGCTATTTTTTAGTCAATAGCACTAGGTCATCAAATCGAATAGTCAAGTTTCAGTAATTTTATTTTACCACACTCATATATCGCTACAAGGCAGATTTTGCCATACGCTTGCGTTCATTGGCGTCTAAGTAACGCTTGCGAAGTCGTAGACTCTTTGGTGTAACCTCAAGTAATTCGTCGTCTTCAATAAAGTCGATGCACTGTTCAAGACTAAGCTCGGTAAATGGTGTCAATTGTACCGTACCATCACTAGAGCTAGAGCGCATATTAGTGAGTTGCTTTGCTCGGCAAACATTAATTTCAAGATCTTCATGTCGTTGATATAAGCCCACGATCATGCCAGTATATACAGTCGTACCGGCGCCAACGAACAACTCACCACGTGCTTCAGCAGCCTGCAGTGCATAAGGTGTAGTAGTGCCTGCTTCAGTAGCTAGCAGTGCGCCACCGCGAGTCTTCTGTAGTTTTTGTCCCATCTTCTCGTAGCCATGCGGAAGTGAGTTCATAATAATCGTGCCTTTAGTTGCAGTGAGTAAAGTATTACGAAGGCCAATCAGCGCACGAGTTGGCAATGTATAGGTTGTACGTGTTGTACCACTACTTGTTTGTTCTTGCTTAACCATAATTGCTCTACGAGTTCCAAGCTCTTGACTGACTGTACCAACAAATTCCGCAGCAACTTCAACCAGAAGCTCTTCAATAGGTTCCTTCGTGACACCATCTTCTTCAATCGTTACTACTTGTGGCCGGCCGACCTCAAATTCAAAGCCTTCACGACGTAGAGTTTCAATCAATACAGACAAGTGTAGCTCGCCGCGGCCAGAAACAACAAAACCTATGCCATCTTCTGCAACCCGAAGACTGACATTTGTTTCAAGCTCACGCTTTAACCGATCACCAATCTGACGTGACGTGTTAAACTCACCCTCTTTGCCTTTTAGTGGGCTTGTATTCGGGCCAAGATACATGCTTAGAGTTGGAGCTTCAACATCAATAACTGGCAAAGCTTCGGGTTGATCTTTATCGGCGATAGTTTCACCAATGTGAGCATTAGCTATACCGGTTAGTGCCACGATATCTCCAGCGCTCGCACTATCGATCTCTTCACGATTCAAGCCGCGATACCCAAAAATCTTATCAATCTTTGCACTAAGCTGCTCGCCTTCACGTTTAATAAGAGTAACTTGTTGACCCTTTTTTATTACACCCCGTGATACACGACCAATCGCGTACTTACCCAGAAAACTATCGTATTGCAAAGAAGTAACAAGCAACTGAAACGAACCTTCAGCATCAACTTCGGGTGCTGGAATGTCACTAATAATCGCCTCAAAAATGGGTGTTAGATCGGCATGCTCAGACGGATTATCTGGCAAAACCTTCCAGGCTTTACCTTCGCGACCAATTGCAAAATAAACTGGGTAGTGCAGTTGGCTATCATCAATTGCTAGTTCTAGAAATAAGTCAGAAACCTCATCAATAACTTCGTCGATACGGCGCGATGGCTTATCGATCTTGTTAATAACGACTACTGGCTTAAGCCCAAGCTCTAATGCCTTACTAAGTACAAACTTGGTTTGTGGCATTGGACCTTCCTGTGCATCAACAACCAAAAGTACGCCATCTGCCATATTAAGTGTGCGCTCAACTTCGCCGCTAAAATCAGCGTGTCCAGGTGTATCAATGATATTAATCTTATAGTCATCGTAGTAGACTGAAGTCTGTTTTGCTGTAATCGTAATACCACGTTCATGCTCTTGATCGCCGCTATCCATAATCAGCTCTTGGCTCATTTCGGCTTGGTTAGACCTAAAGGTATTACTTTGTTTCAACAGTCCATCAACCATGGTAGTCTTACCGTGGTCGACGTGAGCGATGATCGCGATATTGCGTATTTTTGAAGAATCTATCATAAAAACAACCCCAAAACATGGGTTCTTACTTAGAATCATAACATATACAGCCTACTTTTAACAGATTATGGTCGTGTAACTGTCACCACATTCGACATTGAGCAGGCAACTGTAATGCTTGGGTTATAGCAATCAGAACCAATCAACACGTATCGAGCTGTAGTACCACTTGCAATAGCTACGTCAACAGTACCCTGCGCTTCAAACATCACGCTAGTATCAGTCCAGCCCGCTGGATACGCCACACTCTTACTCTGTGCTGCCTTGGAATAGGCCGAGTTACAAGAACTGCTACCGGTGCACGAATACAGCGTATACTCCGCACTAAATCCGTTTGCGTAAGGATCTGGGATCGTCAGTCTTGCATTCGTTCCATTTAGCATACCCGTCATGAGTGAATATACCTGATTAAATGTGATGCCCTCCGGAGTATCGATTGGCATCGAGCATGAGCCACTCTTTACCACACCTGCTTCGGTAATGTTATATGTATTCGTTCCACTCTTAGAACTAGTTGCAATCAAGCAATACGATTTTCGATTAGGAGAAGTAGTGTAAGCGAGCTGTGTACCATTACTAACCGTTACTCCTGCACCTCCATTACTGTTGGCAAGTGTCGCGGGATATTGCTTATTATCGACATAATCAGCTTCAAGCTGGTTATTTACCTTGTTCAAATCAGACATAAGCTGCCTATCAACCGCTTTAGTGGCCGCAGTCCGATAGCCAACTATTCCAATTGCAGTTAGTATGCCGATGATAATAATCGCAATTATAAGCTCTACAACCGTAAAACCAGTCTTACCTAAAGTGTAGTGCTTAAAACGAGTTTTCATACTGTATATGCTTAGAATGGCCGTTAGTGGCAATTTTGTCAATGAAAAACATGCGTTAACAGATGAGAAAGATTAAACCCCCTATATCTCACACACAGGGGGAAGTTTTCACTTTCTAGACGATAAGATTGCTAGGACGAACTACTTTGCACGCTTTGCGAACAGCATAAATGCAACGCCTAGTAGAACAATAAGACTGTAGCGGGTATCGTTAAATGCGATTGATGCCGCTACACCAGCAAGAGAGATAACAGCTCCGCCAATCAGTTGATATTTACTTGTGTTGTTTGAAGTTGAGTTGCTCATACAGTTGATTATAATACAAACTTTGCCACAACTAAAACCAGCTAGAACGAGTCGGTCTCCTGGAGGTCTTAGTGATCCTCCGTCCGGCATCGATGAAGGGCTTGACGACCATGCAGAGGTAGCAGAAGCAACGTGGACACAGCCGTTCATCGAACTACGAGCCATCCACGAGATCTGGCTCCAACTCAGGAACGACACAGCGTCAGCGGTGTACGAGGAGTTCCGTGAACCAAAACGCTCCCTCATCGAGGAAGCGCTACGGCTCCAACAAGAAGAACCCGCGACCGGCGTTGAGCCGGTCACGGGTTCGAACTCTCATCTTGTGGTGGAGCATAGCGGATTCGAACCGCTCACCTCTTCGCTGCCAGCGAAGCGCTCTAGCCAAATGAGCTAATGCCCCAGATATAATCTTGGTTCTGGTGTCATTAGCCCTGTAGTACTATTTGGCTAGAGCGCGTCCTGCAGGTTGATTTCTTGGCCAAATGAGCTAATGCCCCAAACTTTTAGCATTTTATACGATTTACAGCCTGTATTCAATGATAAGATGGCGTATCCACTAAGCCGTCGTCCCACCGTCAACGACTAAGTCATGTCCAACTACGTAGCTAGATCGATCAGAGGCAAGCCATACAACCGCTTCGGCAATTTCGCTTGTCTTTGCTACACGACCAATGGGGACAGCTGACGCGACACGAGCATCACGTGCCGCCGCGTCTTCCCCTGGGCGAAACGATAATGGCGTATCTGTGGCACCCGGACTAACCGCATTGATTCTAATCCCTGCATTAATGGACTCGAGTGCTGCGTTGCGCGTCATCACGCTAACTGCTGCTTTGGAGGCTGCATAGGCTGCCATATTTAGTCGGCGACCGTGTACACCGATATTAGAGGCAGTGTTTACAATTACTCCACTGCCTGCTCTCTTCATAGCGCGAATTTCGCTTTGCATACTTAAAAATGTCCCCACTGTATTGGTCTCTAGTACTTTTCGAAAATCATCAGGCTTCATGTCGACAAGTGGACCAATAGCCCCAACAATCCCCGCATTATTGACAGCAATATCCAGACCCCCAAGCTCTGCAGCTACACGATCTACTGCACGTTCTATTTCCGACTCATCTGTCACATCAGCAGCCACGGTCAGGACTATACCGTTGCCTCGATCTCGAAGATTAACTGCGGCTTGATCAAGCTGCTCCTTGTTTCGTCCCACCAATGCCACCGAAGCACCACGTTCCGCTAGCAGTGTGGCTATTGCTAAACCAATATTACTGCCACCACCAGTAATTAAGGCAACTTTTCCTGAAAATTCCTTTGACATTTCTTATAAACCCTTCCTTGCTTTTAATTGATTTAAACTTACAGGATTTTCAATCGTGATGCATATGGTCATGATGCTTGTGAGCTATCGCATGACCTTTACCATGAGAAATAAGCCAATAGTTAAGCGGAACTGTAAAGATAAATGCAATTGCAAGTGCCAATATAAGTGTTCCCCAGAAAAGTAAATCCGTCAGATTAGCATTCATCGCTCCAGGCACAAACCACATGATTAGATTATCGATAAATTCCATACTCATGATCGAAAACGTATCTGCAGCAAACGCAATACCAAGTGCTGATTTAAGTGATAATCCACTACGTAACAGTGGCAGCATAGATAAGAGGTAGCCAAAGAAGAAGGCTAGACCAGTCGATAATACTATTGTGATCAGACCATGCAAGTCGAACGCATTACCAATGATCATCCCGAGAATTTCACCAATTGCACACCCTGTTAGACAGTGTAGTGTTGCCATAATTGCCGTCTTCCAATTTACTTGCATATGTATAGTATAGCATGCAACTAGAAGGCAAAACTTTAGGGTCTGAAGATCTGATTTGAGATTTATTTCCAAATAAACTGGAGGGCAAATCCCTCCAGTTTATTTTAGCTGCTACGCGCCCACCCGGGGCACGTGGTGTTGATGTTAATAATGTTTGTTTATCAGCGACAGGCACCCCTGTTGCGTACCAGCTCATTTTTAGTATGCTCCGAATAAGCTCAAAACACAAGCATGATACAATCGACTAAGTGAAAAAAACCGAGCAACATATTAAACACCTTCCAAGAAATCAATTCGCCGAAATCTATGGATGGCTAGGGTCAATGCTTATATTAAGTGGCTACGCCCTACTAACACTAGGCCTAATAAATGGCAATTCGCCAATGTACCACTTAATGTTTCTGATTGGGTCACTAGGTCTTGCTATTGTTACCTATCGCCACCGAGCATACCAATCTTTCATAGTAAATGTGTTTTTTAGTCTCTTAGCACTTGTAGCCATCATAAGAATCCTATATTTCACATAAGCTAGCAGATATGCTTTAATAAGGATTGTTCAGAAGCGTTGTGACATGAAATATCAAACAAGTGTTGCCTCGGGTCGATCTGAGTATTTATAGGTAACAATGTAAGGAATTCCATGGCACAACAAAACTTGTTTGTCGGTAGCTTGGCATACGCAACTACAGATGACACTTTGAAAGCACACTTTGAGCAAGTTGGTCCAGTTGTAAGCGCACGTGTAATCACTGACCGCGAATCTGGCCGCTCAAAGGGATTTGGTTTCGTAGAGTTTGAAAACGAAGACAACAACCAAAAAGCTGTTGACCAACTTAATGGCAAAGAGCTTGACGGCCGCGCTATTAACGTTAGCATCGCTCGCCCTAAGGAAGATCGTCCAGCCGGTGGCAACAACGGTGGTGGTTCTTTCCGTCAACGTAGCTGGTAAAACACTACCAAATAAAATAGCCTCGCATGCGAGGCTATTTTATTTGGCTTTCGAACATTCGATAAAACTCGCCTTTCTTAGCGATAAGCTCTTCTGTGGTGCCTTGCTCAACAAGCTTGCCTTCCTTTAGCATAAACACCGTGTCGGCTTTTTCAATCGTGGTTAAACGGTGACTAATCGCGATAATCGTTTTATTTTTCTCTGCAAATAAGTGCTTGAAAATTCGTGACTCTGCTAGTGCATCAATCGCGCTTGTTGGTTCATCAAGAATAATAATCGGACTATTTCGGTAAAAACTACGAGCCAATGCCAGACGCTGCCACTCTCCGCCAGAGAGATCTTGCCCTTTATGCCCCTCGTCATCTTCCATCCACTGGTCTACATAGTTATCAAGTCCATTCGGTAATTTGTGAAGAAACTTTGCTTCAGCTGCGCCGATTGCCTCTTCTATATTTGCTTCGGTCGGTTTACGAGCAACGTCTCCGTAAATAATATTCTCACGTGCGTTTGCAAAATCGTATTTTACAAAATCCTGACTCAGAATACCAAGCATTCGATGCCACGATGCAACATCAAACTCATCAAGGGCCGTATCATCAAGTAAAACTTTGCCCTCCGTAGGCTCATAGAGTCCAGCTAGAATTTTGATTAACGTTGATTTTCCGGCACCATTCTCACCAACAATTGCCACATGTTGACCTTTTTTTATATCGAGTGACACTTGCTCAAGCACTTTTTTATCAGATACTGGATAGTGAAATGAGACATCTTGAAGTACTATATGCTGAGGTGAATCAGTAATACTAATTCCACTATTATTTCCCTTTGGTAGATCCATAAACATCTGGTAATCAAACAAATTAGCTAAATCTTCGTCGATTTGATTGAGTCCGCTGATGAAACTTTTTGCTCCTGACAATGCACGACCAGTGATCTGCTGGACGTATAAGAACTGGCCAACGGGCTGATTATGAGCGATGATTTGGAGTGTAATCCACAGCAATGCTACTACTTCAGCGACAGCCTCAAGCACATCAGCACCGAGCCGCTTCCAAATGAATTGTCGTTCAAAACCAATACGAACTCGTTCGTCCTTATCTCGCATCACTGATCGCAGTTCAAGTAAACGCTTTACCAAGCCATAGAGTCGTAATTCAGCTATTTTCTCTGGTTGCATCATGCCGTACTCAATCCAGCTAACAACTCTTCTGGCCTGTATGTTCTCACGCCAATGCTTAGTCTGAATTCGTGTTAATCTTACTTGAATAATAACACCAGGAATAATTGCTAGCAGTGCGATTGCTCCAAGCCACCAGCTAACAAAGATAAGCGCACCCAGCCCTGCGATCATAGTGAAAAAATTCGTAGCAATATTCGCAAGTGAGCGAAACACGCGTGGAAAAAACTGGGCAAAGCGGCTTGCCTTCTCGTATAAGTCGGCCGTCTCCTTGTCATCGTATCGCCAAAAGGCAAGCGACATAAAATGTTCATACATCTGATCACTGATGGCTGCGTTAATACGGTATTCCATTGCCTGACTTAGATAATTTTCGAAACTTGACCAAGCAAAACTTACTACACCAAGAATCGCAGTAATAATAACGTACTCAATCGCTTGTGCTCCTGCACCTTCTTTACCCGCGTAAGCATCCGCAAGAGCAGTTGTTGTTGCTGCCGCAAAAAAGGTTGTTATTATTGGCATGACAGCCGAAATAATCGATCCGATGACCTGAACTATTAATGCCATCGGCGCCGCTTTATATGTTGTAGTAGCGATCTTGATAGTCGCAGTCAGGCGCTGACGATTATTTAATTTTGGCCTTTTCTCTTCTGCCATGAGTCCGATTGTAGCACGAGGCTATTAAACGAAGGGTGATTCTAGCCAGTCTTGGCCAAGCCTAAACCAATTGTTAATAAGCCCGTAGCCGTTTACAAACCATATAGTTGCAATTACTACTACGGCAGTCAATGTAAACGTTATAGATTTTATAAAGACGTTCTGTTGTTTTATCCAATCATTCCATGCATCGTACTTTGATCGTCCAAACTTTAGTAGCCGTGCCGCCCACGGAAACTCTCTAGATAAAATCGCTAAGCCTGCAAAAACGATCAGCCAACCTGGGCCAGGGTATGGAATTGCTATAACTCCCACAATTAGCACAGCACCGCCAGCCACTGCCGTAGTAAATCTTTGTACTCTGTGCCGTTTTTTTTGTTCGCTACTCACTAAAAAACTTCCTTAATTTATCGACTGGTCGAATTGAATTATACGTTTCTTGATCTTGCTCAGGAGTTAATTCAGCTCGTGTCTTGCCACCGAATCCATCGATACACCATATAGGGTCGTAGCCAAATCCTCCTTCTCCCTGCGGACTTTTTGCAATCGTACCATTGTGGATTCCTGAAAATAATACTGGCTGAGTCCCATCAAAATAGCATAGGATTATTTTGGTATAAGCGGACCTATCTTCAAAGCCATCAAGCATACGACATAGCTTTTCTAAACCATTATCTTGCTCTACAAAAAACTTTATAAAAGGCCCAGGTAAATCTCCTAAGGCATTAAAAAACAGACCCACGTCCTCAACCAAAACTGGACGCCGCAAAAGCTTATACGCTTGACGGGCTTTGTGCTCAACAATTAGTTCTAGGCTCGTTGACTGCACTTCTTCTAAATCAACTTTATGATGATCAATAGGCCGTCCTATCATTGCAGTATAGCGATCTGCTTTGTGTTGGTTACCAGTTACAAGCACTACATCTTTCATACTTTATGAGTATACTATGCTTATGAGTGACTACCCATCAATTGATCGACTATCGGACTTGCAGCAACTAATCGCTGACTTTGCAAAAGTAATACGCGTACCACCACTCGCTGATACAGACAGGCCAGAAAATGATGTTGAACACAGCTTTGGACTGGCACTAACCTGTTGGTATCTACATCCCAAAATTGCACCCGAACTTAATCTAACTAAGATATTTCAGTATGCACTTGCGCATGACATCGTTGAATTGCATGCTGGTGACACATTTGTATTCGATCATGCAAACACACAGTCAAAAGAGCAGCGCGAAAGAGATGCGATTACGAAGCTAAAGCAAGATTGGAGCGATTTCCCTGATTTAACCACTTATGCCGAAGACTATATGAACAAACAAGACGAAGAAGCCAGATTTGTGAAAGCTGTTGATAAATTATTGCCAGTCATAATGATTGAGCTCGATAAAGATCCGAACGCATTCTGGAGCAATCTTAACGTCACTCTTGGTATGGAGCGCGATAATAAAGTTTCTATTCGCGTATCCGAAATCGTCTCGCCGTATTACGAGATGCTTTTGGATTGGCTAAAATTACGTGGCCATATGCGTGACTAGTCATTTACTTTTTGAAAGCGCGGTTTCGTTATACCGTCAATTTCAACATCTTCGATAAACATGTCGAACGGACGAGCAAATAACTCGTACTGGTATTGTTTTTGTGGATTAGAGTACAGTTGACGGTAAATTACATACTGCTCTGTATTTTCAGTTTGCAATGCTACTCCAATTACTTCGTAAAGGTTGCCGGTCTTATTATGACGATATGTACCTTTTGAAATCCTTTTTGGTTTAGGATCGTTCATAGCTCTTCCTCATCAATTAGTACATATACATCAAAAGCAACTTCTTCGTACGGATGGACTGACTTCATTGCCCGTATAGCTGCTTTTACGTTTTCTCTATTACACGTTACTTCAATGCGCTCCTCTTGAACAGATTCAAGCTTACCAGCTTGTCCTATGTGAGGCTGCGTGTTATCAGATGGTAAGAATCTACCTATACCAAGAATCGAATAGCTGCAAAAACTGTATTCACCTATTACACCCGCCCCAGCGTCACCAAGCGCTCCGCGAACAGCCTCCGCATTTTCGCGTGGTACAAACGTAACGATTTTTACTTTACTCACTCAGTACCTCCCTAATATATGGATCCAGGTGCTTTTGCAATAGCACTTCCTTACGTGTCATCCACCGATATCCGTCATGCTCCTCACTCATTGTAACTGTCCCACTCGCTGTGCCAACATATGTTAGCC
>JALRBJ010000030.1 GCA_023257815.1 Candidatus Saccharimonadia bacterium
ACCTTAAACTCACCATCTCGAAATTTCTGGACAGTTTCTATCTGCTTTTTTTGTTTCAATCCAGTTTGACCCGCTTTACCAATTAAAATCCCAGATGAAATACCCAGTTCTTGAAGTTTGTTATGAATTAAATCAACTGAATCACGATAACTAGTAAAAATCAAAGCTTTACCAGGAACAGATTCAATTATTTCTTTTAGTTTTGGAATCTTAGAGTGTTCAATTCCTCTTGATTGTGCTTCTTTTGCCAAATGAACAGCCCGTGTAAAATTAGGATCTAGTTCAAAAAGTTCCTTTATACCTACTCCCTTTTTTGCTTGAGTTCGTTCACAAAATTTCAAAAAAGGTGTGATTCCATGAACTTCAAGAATGTTCAGTGCATAGTGAATTCTTATCGCGGTAAACAATGGTTTTGCAGAACGCCTGTTTTGATTTAAAACGAATTGTCTTATTCTAAGTAATGCAGAAAGTGATTGCTGTTCTGCTAATTTAATTCCATTATTTTTTAAAACATCATATCTTTCTGTTAATGCAATTTTTAAGAGTGTTTGAATTGCTTTTAATTCATCAGGAAGTTCAACATTAATCCATTCAGTATCTGTTTCTTGAGTATATGGTTTTACATCTGGACTATCTTCATTTCTCTCAGCTACACTTGCGATTCTTAATCTTGTTAAAATTTCAGTTGCTTTTTCTCTTTCACTTGGAAGAGTTGCAGTCATTCCAACTATTCGAACATCGGAATTTTCAAAAAGTTCGGCAATTCCTGAATATGCATAATCACCAATTGTTCTATGAACTTCATCAAAAATTACTAAATTGAATTGAGAAGGATTAACTATTCCACGATTCAAATCATTTTTTGTAATTTCAGGAGTTGCACAAATAACACTATTATTCCATAATTTTGTTCGTTTTGAAATAAGATCCTCACCAGTTACAATAGCAACATCTTCAATTGTTAATGATTGCTTTAGAAATTCATAATGTTGGTTTACCAGTACTCTTGTTGGAGCTAAAAATAAAGCACCTCCATTTCCTTTTGATAGATATTCTGCTATTACCTGTAATGCGATGGCAGTTTTTCCTAGTCCCGTTGGCAAAACAACAATACAGTTTTCAGAGATTGCTTGTTGAGCGAGGTTTTTTTGATATTCACGACTTTCTATAGC
>JALRBJ010000031.1 GCA_023257815.1 Candidatus Saccharimonadia bacterium
TTAAACAAGAATGAGATCCAAAATGTGGCCATTCACGTTTTAGCTACTGCACCACTAAATCCTGTAGAAGGTCAACTTTATTATAATTCTACTGACGGTAGATTATATTTTTATGATGCAACAAATTGGATTGATGCGTCTGGGGATATAAAAAGCATAACAACAACAACTGGTAATCAAATATTAGTTACAGACCCTAATGGGCCAAACCCGGTTGTTAATATTGTTACAGGTGCTGTTTTAAATGGTGGCACAGCTTTAGTTACTTCAGGAGATATATATACTTATGTAACTAGCGCTATTTCAACCGCTGTGGGCGCTATATCAATTACTGCAAACGGTACTGCAAATGAAGTTGAAGTAACAACATCAGGGGCAGGGCAAACATTTGGTGATGGTGGCACAATAACCATTGGACTTCCAAATGATGTTACAATTGCAAATGATTTGACAGTTACAAATGATCTTACAGTAACTAATGCATTAACTGTAAACGGTAATGTAACATTAGGTAATGCTATAACCGATACAGTAGATGTTGCTGGAAATATGGTTATTGACGGTGATTTAACTGTTAATGGTACAACAACAAGCGTAAATTCAAATACTGTAAATATTGGTGACAATATTATTGTATTAAATGCAGATGAAACAGGTGCGCCATCGCAAGATGCTGGAATTGAAATTGAAAGAGGTACTTCAACAAACAGATCATTAATTTGGAATGAATCAACAGATGTATGGGAAATACAAGATGCTGCAGGTAATTACCAAAGAATTGCTACATACGCGGATTCTGTAGAAGATGTTACTGTTACAACAACAGCTAGCTCAGGTATTACTGTTTCTGAAACATTATCTGGAACAGATAATAGAATTAAAGAATACGGAATAGCATTAGATTTTACAGATTTTACTTAT
>JALRBJ010000032.1 GCA_023257815.1 Candidatus Saccharimonadia bacterium
AAAATATCGGCCTCAAAATTTTGACCAGCTGATTGGACAGGAGTCGATGAGCATTGCTATTCAAAATGCAATTGCTATGGACCGAGTTCCCAATGCTTACTTACTGACAGGCATTAGGGGAGTTGGTAAAACTACAACTGCTAGAATTATTGCTAAAGCAATTAATTGTAATAAAAAATTTGGTACAGAGGAAAAATGTACCAAGGATGAATACTGTCATTGTGAAGCAATAATTAATTCAAGTCACATGGACATTTTAGAAATGGATGCGGCTTCTAAAACTGGTATTGATGATATTCGTGAGATATTAGAGTCAGCTCAATATCTACCTGCCAGTGCAAAATACAAGATATTTATTATTGATGAAGTTCACATGTTATCTAAACAAGCATTTAATGCTTTGTTAAAAACGTTAGAAGAACCACCTGCGCATTTAAAGTTTATACTTGCAACTACTGAAGTTAAAAAAATTCCAGTTACTATTTTATCCAGATGCCAAAGGTTTGATCTGAGAAGAATTAAAATAGATGAAATGCAAAATTTTTTAAGAAATATTTCTACTAAAGAGGAGGCCAAAATTGATGACAAGGCTCTAGCAATTATTGCTAAAGCATCGGAGGGATCTGTAAGGGACGCTCTATCTATTTTAGACCAGGCTATTATTACTTTTAATTTACAAGAAGAAGAGATTACAG
>JALRBJ010000033.1:0-381 GCA_023257815.1 Candidatus Saccharimonadia bacterium
ACGCCCTCGCTGCAGCGCTGGGCGCCTGGGTGGCTCAAGCGCTGGGGGACACCGTATTGCAGTGGATGGTGGGCCTGTCGTTTTTGGCCATGGCCGTGTGGATTTTGATTCCCGACCAACTCGACGAGGACGACGCCCCCACACGCGGCGCGCGCGGCGTCTTGCTGACCACTGTGGTGGCGTTTTTTCTGGCTGAAATGGGCGACAAAACCCAAATCGCCACCGTGGCCTTGGCGGCGCGCTTTCCCGACACCATCGCCGTGGTCGCCGGGACCACGCTGGGCATGTTGCTGGCCAACGCGCCCGTGGTGTGGTTGGGCGACCGTTTCAGCCGACGCTTGCCCATGGCTTGGCTGCACCGCATTTGCGCGGCGCTGTTTG
>JALRBJ010000033.1:391-689 GCA_023257815.1 Candidatus Saccharimonadia bacterium
GTTTGCGCTATTGGGTGGCTTGACCTTGCTGCACGTCATCGCGGCTTGAGTGCGAAACAAAGGTCGCAAAAAAGGCCGCTCCAGGGCGGCTTTTTGCTTCGCCGACACCCACTGTGCGTGGGCGCGGTGCGCGTCAGTTCTTGTGCAACTCGGCGTTCAATTCGCCCCAGCTTTGCTTGCGCGGAATCGCGTGCAAGGCACCTGACTGCGAGTCGCGGCGGTACAAAATGCCGTTCTTGCCCGAGAGTTCTTTGGCCTTGACGACGCTGCCGTCGGGCAATTGCACGCGGCTGCCGCC
>JALRBJ010000034.1 GCA_023257815.1 Candidatus Saccharimonadia bacterium
CACGACCAGTGATCGTGAACACGTCTTCAATTGGCATCAAGAATGGCTTATCAAGTTCGCGCTTCGGCTCTGGAATCGACTTGTCACATGCAGCCATGAGCTCCATGATCTTTTCTTGCCAAGCTGCATCACCCTCAAGAGCCTTGAGTGCTGACACACGAACGACTGGGCAACCTTTTCCGTCGAATTCGTACGAAGTGAGCAAATCGCGAACTTCTTCTTCAACGAGTTGCAACATTTCTTCGTCTTCAACCATGTCTGACTTGTTGAGTGCAACAACGATGTACGGCACGCCGACTTGCTTTGCGAGCAAAACGTGCTCACGAGTTTGTGGCATTGGGCCGTCAGTTGCAGCAACTACCAAGATCGCACCGTCTACCTGAGCTGCACCAGTGATCATGTTCTTGATGTAGTCAGCGTGACCTGGCATGTCAACGTGTGCGTAGTGACGACTCTCGGTGTTGTACTCAATGTGAGCGATCGAGATCGTAATACCACGAGCTTTTTCTTCAGGAGCCTTGTCGATTTGATCGAAAGGTGTGTAGTCAGCGAGACCCTTGCTGGCAAGCGTCTTTGAAATCGCTGCAGTCAAAGTTGTTTTGCCGTGGTCAATGTGGCCCATCGTGCCAATGTTGACG
>JALRBJ010000035.1 GCA_023257815.1 Candidatus Saccharimonadia bacterium
GCAGGTCCTTACGGTGAAGAATCAGTTCTTGCTCTTGTAGCAGCTCTTGACTCTTACATCCCAGAACCAGAACGTGCTATCGACAAAGCATTCTTAATGCCAATCGAAGACGTATTCTCAATTTCTGGTCGTGGTACAGTAGTAACAGGCCGTGTAGAATCTGGTATCGTTAAAGTTGGTGAAGAAGTAGAGATCGTTGGTATTAAAGATACAGTTAAAACAACTGTAACTGGCGTAGAAATGTTCCGTAAACTTCTTGACGAAGGCCGTGCAGGCGAGAACTGTGGTGTATTACTTCGTGGTACTAAGCGTGAAGACGTACAACGTGGTCAAGTACTTGCTAAACCAGGTACAATCAAGCCGCACACTAAATTCGACGCAGAAGTATACGTACTTTCTAAAGAAGAAGGTGGTCGTCACACTCCATTCTTAAATGGTTACCGTCCACAGTTCTACTTCCGTACAACTGACGTAACTGGTGCGATCCAGTTGAAAGAAGGCGTTGAAATGGTTATGCCAGGTGACAACGTTGAGATGTCAGTTGAGCTGATCCACCCGATCGCGATGGACGCTGGTCTGCGTTTTGCGATTCGTGAAGGTGGCCGTACAGTAGGTGCTG
>JALRBJ010000036.1 GCA_023257815.1 Candidatus Saccharimonadia bacterium
AAGGAATTCGACGCCGCACTGCAGGCCGTGCGCGGGCACTGCGACATTGTCGCGCTGACGCGCGGGCCCAAGGGCTCGGTCGTTTTGGCGGGCGACGAGGTGCACGTGGTCGACGCCGACCCGGTGGCCCGCCTGGTCGATACCACCGGCGCTGGTGACGCCTACGCCGCCGGCTTCCTCTTCGGGCTTTCCAAGGGCGACGCGATGGCGCGATGCGCGCATATCGGCAACGTCGCCGCCGGCGAGGTGATCCAGCACCTGGGTGCGCGTCCCGACCGGCCCTTGAAGGAACTTGTCCAAGCCAAACTGGGCAACGCCTGAAACAAGAGAAAAAAATGCAACTCCGCAATATCGCGATCATCGCTCACGTCGACCATGGCAAGACCACGCTGGTCGACGTCCTGCTGCGCCAGTCCGGCGCCTTCCGTGAGAACCAACAGGTGGCCGAACGCGCCATGGACTCGAACGAGTTGGAGCGCGAGCGCGGCATCACCATCCTCGCCAAGTGCACCTCGGTCACCTGGAAGGACACCCGCATCAACATCGTCGACACGCCGGGTCACG
>JALRBJ010000003.1 GCA_023257815.1 Candidatus Saccharimonadia bacterium
TCTTTGGTGCTGATGGTGTGATGGCTGATGTCGAGATCATTACTTTAGGTTTTGAGATGATGAAAGCGTTCGGTGCGACGAGCGACATGTACGAAATTAAGATTAATAGCCGAGTTGTAATCGATGCAATGATGCACGACTATTTAGGGCTTGATCCGATCCAAGCACCACTAATGGTAAAGTTATTCGATCGCAAGAATAAGATTACTGGCGAAGAATTTAGAGATCAGGCGATTGGTATCTTTGGTCAAGAGAAGGCTAAGGATGGTCTTTCGAAGATTGCTAAACTATTGCTTGCTAAAGAGATTGAAAATTTGCCACATGAAATAGCAAGTAATCCTGCGGTTGAAGAGTTGCACAAGCTATTTAACGAACTTAAATCACATGGTGTTACTAATGCAGTGTTTGATATTACGCTTATGCGTGGCTTCGATTATTATACAGGAACGGTTTTCGAATTCTTTGATAAGCACCCAGACAACAATCGAGCGATGTTTGGCGGCGGGCGTTACGATGGACTTGTTGGGTTGTTTGGAGCGGAACCATTGTCTGCTGTGGGTATGGCACCTGGTTTGTCTATGACTGAGCTATTCCTCGAAAGCCATGGGCTACTACCTAAATTTACATCTACAACCGAGGTGTATGTTGCAGTTCTTGGTGAGGATAGCTTACAGGGTGCTAGTAGCCTTGCGTCGAACCTTAGGAATGAAGGCGTCAATATTGAGTTGGACTTCACTGGCCGTAAACTTGATCGTCAAATTAAAACTGCAGTTAAGAAGCAGGTTCCCTATATCCTATTTGTTGGCCAGAACGAGCTGAAGAAGGAACGCTACAATCTAAAAGATACACAATCTGGCGAAGAAGAAGCGCTGAGTTTTGAGAGAATTGTTACTCGAGTTAAGGACGCTAGGCGTAAGTACTCAGCCGATGATGAGTTGTTTAGCTAGACGTAGGCCTGCTTGGGGTAAGAACTTGCTGACTCCCTGATTATTAAGTATAATTTTGCTTAATGAAGAGTAGGTGGGCTGCAAAACAATCAAAACCAGGGTTTACAATCGTCGAACTATTAATAGTTGTAGTGGTTATCGGCATACTTGCTGCAATTGTAGTAGTTGCGTACACTACGCTTCAAAATCGTGCTCGTACTTCTCAGACGCTCACCTCGGCAGCAAGCTATGCTAAATCGATACAATCGTTCTATGCCACAAATCAGCGCTTCCCGGGCTCATATCTAGGTATTGCATGCCTTGGAAAGCCAGGTACGCTGTGCGGCAATGTAACTGACACCTCAACTACTTGTGGATTTACGCAGGCTACTTACCTTTCATCGTTTGGTGATGACATCGCTACGATCACACGCTCGCTACCCGAACCAAGTGACCAGACTTTGACGTGTGGCGGTAAGCAATTTGGCGGCGGCATATATGTTAATTATGGAACTTTTGTGTTGATATATCTGTTTCTGAGTAATGTTACTAGCTGCCCAACAGTGAGCGGTACCAACTTATCTGGCGGTACCGCTATGACAGGTGGATATGTTTGTACGCTAACAATCTCGGGTTAGGATACTTCGTATACAGACGCCACGACTGCAATCTGTTATAATCAGTTTTTGTATGAAGACCCAGGTAACCCACGAATCCCCAACCAGAGTAAAGCTAACGATTATTTTAACTAAAACAGAGCTTGAGGCGGCAGAGCAAGTTGCGCTTACTAAGCTTGCCAATACAGTCAAGGTACCCGGCTTCAGAAAAGGTAAAGTCCCAGCCAGCGTTGCTGCGAAACACGTTGACGCTAATCTATTAGCACAACAAACAGCTGATGACGCGCTTAGTAAAGCAGTTGCTGAGGCATTTTTAGCGGAAGAGATTCAGGCGCTTGATAGACCCGAGGTTGAGTTAAAGAAGTTCATTCCAGGTCAGGAGATGGAATTCACGGCAGAGGTAGAGATTTTGCCTAAAATTAAACTTGGTGCCTACAAAAAGCTTGGTGTTAAGCCAACTGAAGGTAGGGTTACTGAAAAAGACGTTACCGAAGTACTGGAGCGTATGCGTGACGGTATGAGCGAAAAGCAAGAGGTAGAAAGAGCTGCAAAGAATGGTGACGAGGTTACAATCGACTTTGTAGGTAAGAAGGACGATGTAGCATTTGATGGTGGGACCGCAACTGACTATGATTTGAAACTTGGCTCAAACTCATTTATTCCTGGGTTTGAAGAAGGAATTGTTGGCAAGAAAATCGGTGAAACCTTTGATCTTACACTTAAATTTCCCGCCACCTATCATGTGGCAGAATTGGCAGATTCTGAGGTTGTGTTCACAACTACTCTTAAAAAGGTTAAGGAATTAAAAAAGCCAGCTCTTAATGATGAATTCGCCAAAAAAGCTGACAGTCGTGTTAAGACACTAAAGCAACTCAAGGACGATATTAAAGCCGAAATCGGTAAGCAAAAAGAACGTGAAGCAGCTGATAAGTTGAAGGATGATCTTGTCGGCAAACTTATCGAAATTTCAGACATTCCTGTACCACAAGTGCTACTTGATGATCAGATCCGTAGTATTGAGCAAGATATGACTCAAAATCTGATGTATCAAGGTGTTACGCTTGAGCAATACCTTGCTACGAGTAAGTATAAAGACCGCGACGAATGGCACAAGAAAGAGGTTACTCCGGCGGCCGAGAAGCGTGTAAAGGCGGGCCTAGTACTATCAGAGTTATCTAAAGTAGAAAAGATTGAAGCTACTGCAGATGAGCTGGCTGAGCACATCAACCTATATAAGCAGCAATATGCTAATAACCCTGAAATGGTTAAGCAATTTGATAGTCCAGAGGCTCAACGTGACATTGCTAACCGACTACTTACCGAAAAGACAGTCGATCGTTTAGTGGAATTAAACGCGAATAGTTAAACTCTGCTAAAATTGCCATAAAAGTATTCCAATGTTATAGTATACTTACTCCCGGCTAGGAGACGATTGTATCTAAAGAGGAGGCATGCCATGCAACGAAGTGTTGAACGTATGTTCTTGATTGGGATAGCAGCGGTATTAGCGCATTTTGTCTTAGATAGGTATCTCAAGGCATTGGGCTTGATCGGTGAGAGTGAGGGGTAGCGACCCCGTAGTAGGTAGAAGATTTTCATGAGCTCAAGCCGGGAGCTCTACCTTGTAAGTAAAATTAGCACTCGCTTTACACGAGTGCTAATTTTTGTGTATACTTATACGTATGAACAAGCCAACTAACTACTTAGTGCCAACGGTAATTGAAAGTTCATCACAGGGTGAACGAGCGTTTGATATCTATTCTCGCCTACTTAAGGAGCGAATCATCTTTTTAGGCGAAGATGTAAATGAACACACAGCAAACTTGGTGGTGGCTCAGCTGCTTCATCTGGCATATGAAGATCCAACCAAAGATATATCACTATACATCAATAGCCCTGGTGGCAATGTGTATGATGGGTTGGCAATCTACGACACAATGCAATTTATTAAACCCGATGTAGCTACGTATGGCATTGGCTTGCAGGCAAGTATGGGCGCATTCCTGCTTTCTAGCGGTGCAAAAGGTAAGCGATTCGTATTGCCGAACTCACGAATTATGATCCACCAGCCATCAAGTGGCACTCAAGGTAAGATTACCGACCAAGAGATCACATTACGTGAGGGTATTTACCTTAAGAAACGCCTGAATGAAATCTTGGCAAAGAATACGGGTCAAAAATTAGCTAAGATTGAAAAAGATGTTGATCGCGACTTCTGGATGAGTGCAGAAGAAGCAGTCAAGTACGGACTTACTGATAAGGTTGTTAAGTCGGTCTAGCAGAATTGAAAATAGCCTCTCGAAAAAGCTCAGCCTGAAAATACACATAAGCACTTTCGACAAGCTATTTTCAAGAGGCATTATGCCCCAAGTTCTACGTTTCTGGATGGATACTTTTTAATCATCGCAACAGTACTTAGCCAACATACGCGTAGGTAGAAATAAAGCGCCATTAGATCACTAATGACGAATATAGCGCCCCACGAACTATGGTCGTGTTTTGCCAAATGCCAAACTTGCCAGGCATTTATGTGAACCCCAAGCCAAGTAGCGAGCATCGAAATAGCAAAAATAATACTGAGATAGAACGAGACGATCGTGGCTGTAGGTGCGAAGCCCGATACCTTCTGTTTTTCTTCTGTACAGCCTTTATCCCAGAGTTCGAACAGCATGGATGTGCTGACCAAACAGATAAAAGGGATAAAGATAGTAAGCGGAATCAAGATGTAATTGGGCATGCTCTGATCCTCTCCAAAGTGCGTACTGCGCCTTGACAGTTAACTCACGGGCAGAATATAACGCATAATATACTAATCTGGCAACATTGTCGATAGTATCGGCGAATAAAAGGGTAATAATGGCGCGATTGTCTATGTTGCCTGTCTGTGATATAAATCATTACCATATGACTGCTCCTGAATCTGCAATACTTATGCGTCATGGTAACTATGATCGCCGAGCCCCAAATCCAGATAAGCCACTAGACAATGTTGGTATACTGCAGTCAGAGAAGGCAGGCATGGAGCTCGCAAGAACAGGCGAACGCTATAAGGTTATTAGTAGTAACTTGGCGAGGGCGGTGCAGACCGCTGAGATAATTGCATCCATGCTTGGTAATCAAACAACGGTTGGGTCAAGTAGGGTTATAAACGAGGCTGGCAACGATTTTCGTATAGTGAATGATCTACGGCGAGTAGTAGAGGCTGCGATGACAGAAACTGGCACAGAGGTTGCTGATGATGAGAACTTGTTGATAGTCACCCATCAGCCACTCGTTACTGCTGCAAAGGAAATACAGCTTCCAGGTCAGTTCGTAGAACCTGCTGCTTATGTTGAGACCGCGACGATCAGGCTTGATTCCTGGCGCAACGCCAGTTTTTATCACGATGATGCCTTTGAGCAGCTACTGGCTTCAATTGAAGCCACACGGCCAGTGTAAAGCGTCGTACATTACTTGTTGACATTTGGTTGCAATGAGCGCATACTGAAATTAATGAAGGTTGCATAAACTGCTTTTTCTTGTACGCACGCCTGGGCGGGGCGTTTTTTGCGTATGTAAGCAGATTAGAAACTCAGGACCCACCCAATATATTAATAATCAATCCGTTTAATCCCTAGGCAAATGTGTACAACGCGAAGCGTAAGCTAAGCTTTAGGGAGAGGAGCTGCGATTTTGAATTCATTTCAAAGCGTGGCGGAGGGGCAAGCCCCTCCTAGATAACTGCGAGGAGAGTACTAATCGTGGCAACCAAGCCTGCTACCAACCAACGAGTCTTCTTTACAAAAGACGACACAGCACTCCCGCTTCCAAATCTAATGGCTCACCAGAAAGATTCTTGGCGTGAATTCGTCGAGACTGGCTTGAGCGAGATTTTTGCGGAGCTTAACCCAATCGAAGATTACACTGGCCAAAAGCTAGAACTACGCTTCGGTAAATATGCATTTCATGAGCCTAAAGTCTCTGAAAGCTTTGCCAAAGAAAATAATGTCACCTTTGACGCACCGCTTCATGCTGTGGTTGAACTTACCAACAAGGTAACTGGTGAAGTTAAGGAACAAGAGATCTACCTGGGTGACTACCCTTGGATGACTGACCGTGGAACATTTGTGATTAACGGTACCGAGCGTGTTGTCGTTAGTCAGCTAATCCGTTCAGCGGGTGTGTTCTTTACTGCTGAGGGTGCTACCGGACGTAACTTCTACGGTGCCAAGCTTATTCCAGGCCGTGGTGCATGGCTTGAGTTCGAAACTGCGACTAACGGTGTGATTTACGTCAAGATCGACCGCCGCCGTAAGCTGCCAGTCACTACGTTGCTCCGTGCGCTTGGGCACTCTAAAACATCTGAGATTAAGTCTTTGTTTGAAAAAGTTGATACTGGCGACGTTAAATTCATCGATGCCACACTGGAAAAAGATGCATCGCGTGGCTCAAACGAAGCTCTAATTGAAGTATACCGCCGCCTTCGCCCAGGCGACCTTGCAACCGTAGATAACGCTCGCCAGATGATTGAACGCATGTTCTTTGACTTTAAGCGCTTTGATTATTCGCGTGTTGGTCGCTACAAATTGAACCAACGACTTGGCCTAAAGGTAGCGAATACAACTGAAAATCGCGTATTTCAGATGAACGACTTGGTTGCGATTGTGAGCGAGATTATTCGCCTTAACAATAGCCAAGAGCTTCCTGACGATATTGATGCACTTTCAAACCGTCGCGTTAAATTGGTTGGCGAACTTGTTGCCCGTCAATTCCGTGTTGGTATGTTGCGTATGCAACGAAACGCCATGGATCGCATGAGCATGAGCGACCTTGAAACCGTAACTCCAAGCCAACTAATCAACGCTCGTCCGGTTGTTGCCGCTGTACGTGAATTCTTTGCCTCTAGCCAGCTAAGCCAGCTAATGGATGAAGTAAATCCACTATCAGAACTAAGCCATAAGCGACGCTTGAGCTCAATGGGGCCTGGTGGTTTGAGCCGTGAACGTGCCGGTTTTGACGTGCGTGACGCTCACCCAACTCACTATGGCCGACTATGTAGCGTGGAAACACCTGAAGGTGCCAACATTGGACTGGTACTTAACTTAGCTGCTTACGCACGAGTCAATGAATATGGGTTCATCGAAACCCCTTACCTAAAGGTAAAGAATGGTAAAGTCACCGACGAAGTTGTCTATCTCGACGCTTCCCAAGAAGTAACCGAAGTGATCGCAGATGCCGGCGCTGAACTTGATAAGACCGGTAAATTTGTGGCAGAGCGTGTAAGCGCTCGTAACGGACTGCTGCCTGAGCAGGTTGACGCCAGTGAAGTAACCTACATGGACGCTGCCAACAAGCAGATTCTTGGTTCTACTGCCTCACTTGTGCCATTTATTGAGAAGAACCGTATCGACCGAAGCTTGACTGGCTCAAACATGCAGAAGCAAGCTGTGCCTCTGCTTACCCCACAAGCTCCTGTGGTTGGTACTGGTATCGAGGCTGAAATCGCTAAGAACACCAGCCAACTTATAGTAGCCGAAGCTGCCGGTGAAGTTGTTAAGGCTGATGCTGATGAAATTCAGGTAAAGTACAAGAGTGGCGTGAAAAGTTACCAGCCAATCCACTTTGCAAAGTCGAACGACGATCGTTCAATCAACCAAAAAGTTCGTGTAACTCGTGGCCAAAAGGTAGTTGAAGGCGATACCCTTATTGAAGGCGCCTCAATCGCTGATGGTGAATTATCGCTTGGCCGTGACTTAACTGTAGCCTTCATGCCATGGGGTGGCTACAACATGGACGATGCTATCGTTCTTTCAAGCAAGCTCGTTCAAGACGATAGCCTAACCAGTATCAACATCAAAGATTACAATGTAGAAGTTCGTGAAACCAAGCTTGGTCCAGAAATTGTTACTCGCGATATTCCAAACGTATCTGAAGAGTCACTTCGTCACCTTGATGAAAATGGTATCGTGCAAGTTGGTTCTGAAGTCCGAGCTGGTGATGTGCTGGTCGGTAAAATTACTCCTAAGGGTGAACAAGAACTTTCAAGTGAAGAGCGCCTACTGCGTGCTATCTTTGGTGAAAAAGCCAAAGACGTACGTGATACATCACAGCGCATGAATAATGCTGGTGGTGGTAAAGTTGTTGGTGTTAAGATCTTCAGCCGTGAAAACGGCCATGAGCTTAAAGCTGGTGTGCTAATGCAGATCCAGATCTTTGTAGCACAACTACGCAAGATTAGCGTTGGTGACAAACTAGCTGGTCGTCACGGTAACAAGGGTGTTGTAGCTCGAATCTTGCCGGTTGAAGATATGCCATTCCTTGAAGATGGTACGCCTGTTGATGTGGTCTTGAACCCACTTGGTGTGCCAAGCCGTATGAATATTGGTCAATTGTTTGAAACTCACCTTGGCATGGCTGCTCGCGCACTTGGTTACAAGGTAGCAACCCCACCATTTAACGGTGTACCAAACGAAGTAATCTCTGCGGAACTTGAAAAAGCCGGTTTTGCCGCAGATGGTAAGAGCCAGCTATACGATGGTCGTACCGGTGAAGCGTTTGAAGAACGTACTACTGTTGGTGTGATGCATATCATTAAGCTGCACCACATGGTGTCCGACAAGATCCATGCACGTTCAATTGGGCCGTACACTATGGTGACTCAACAGCCGCTTGGTGGTAAGGCGCAAAACGGTGGTCAGCGATTTGGTGAGATGGAGGTGTGGGCACTTGAAGCGTATGGTGCCGCTACAACCTTGCAAGAAATGCTTACCATTAAGTCTGACGATGTATACGGACGTGCCAAAGCGTACGAAGCAATCATCAAGGATGAACAAATCGTTGGTCCGAAACTACCGGAAAGCTTTAACGTGCTTGTGAAGGAACTTCAGGGTCTTGGTCTTCGCGTTGATCTATTAGATGAAAGTGAAGCTGTTGATGCTGAAGAAGTGATTGCCGAAGCCGGCCCAGACGATAAGACTGTTCCAGCCGATCCAGTATTGCCATCAACTGATGATGATATGGTATTTGACGAGGCTGATGAGATCGACTTTGAAGAAGATGGTCTCAATATTGAAACAGCCGATGAATTTAAAGATGAAGATGAAAAGGAGGTAGCGTAATGTCACGTGTTGTTGCTACTACCGGAATCGCAGATTTTGACGCCGTTCGATTAGCGGTGGCAAGCCCTGAAGATATCCTAAAGTGGAGTCATGGTGAGGTTACTAAACCTGAAACCATTAACTATCGTACGCAAAAACCAGAGCGTGATGGTCTATTCTGTGAACGAATTTTCGGTCCAGTCAAAGACATCAATCCGCACGATAGCAAGTTAAAAGGCGTGCGTTCACGCGAAGCTGCTATTGATAAGAACGGGGAACTTGTTACAAAAGCAATTGTTCGTCGTGAACGAATGGGTCACATTAGTCTTGCAGCTCCGGTTGCACACATCTGGTTTATGCGTGGCACACCAAGCGCAATGAGCTTGCTACTTGGTCTAACAGTTCGCAACCTTGAACGTATTGCATACTTTGCAACCTACGTTATCCTGAAAGCAGATATCGAGAAGCGTGATCAAATCCTGAGCGATCTCGAAGCTGAAACCGAAGCTGGTCGCATGGCTATTAAAATGCGTTATGAGAAAGAGGCTGAAGCCGAAGGTGTTGATGTGAAGGCTCTAGCCGAAGCACAAACTCGCGAACAAGAAGAACTTGAAGAGCGTTACACGGTTAAAAAGACACAGCTCGAAAGTCTTGTAAAAGGCGCTTTGATCTCCGAAACAGATTACCGTAATCTCCCAGAAGAATATGAGGAATTGGTTGAGGTTGGTATGGGTGGTACGGCTCTTAAGGCAATGCTTGATGAGATTGACCTGCCTACACTGATTGCCGAATTATCTAGTGAAGTAGAAACAGCTAAGGGTCAGCGCGAAAAGAAACTACTCAAGCGTCTGAAGGTGCTTGAAGGCATGCAAGCGGCTGGTATTAGGCCAAGTAGCCTTTGCTTGACCGTTCTGCCAGTAATTCCACCGGATCTACGTCCAATGGTACAGCTTACGGGTGGTCGTTTTGCGACATCAGATCTTAACGATCTTTACCGACGTGTAATTAACCGTAATAATCGTCTTAAGAAACTTGTTGATCTTAACGCTCCAGAGGTAATCCGTCGTAACGAAATGCGTATGCTGCAAGAAGCAGTTGACGCACTTGTCGATAACTCTGCTGCTCGCGGTGGCCGTGCTGTTAACGCGACTGGTGGTCGTCGTCGACTGAAGTCAATCAGCGATATGCTAAAGGGTAAGCAGGGTCGATTCCGTCAGAACCTACTAGGTAAGCGTGTAGACTACTCTGGTCGTTCAGTGATCGTGGTAGGTCCAAAGCTCAAGATTAACCAATGTGGTTTGCCTAAGCAGATGGCACTAGAACTCTTTAAGCCATTCGTCATTAGTTGGTTAATTCGGGGTGAGCACGCTCACAATATCCGTTCAGCCACTCGCTTGATCGAGGCTGGTGATGCACTTGTATGGGATGCGCTTGATGCAGTGATTGAAGGTAAGTACGTACTACTTAACCGTGCACCTTCGCTTCACCGTTTATCAATTCAGGCCTTCCAGCCAAAATTGGTTGAAGGTAAGGCTATTCAGTTGCACCCACTTGTAGCTAACGGATTTAACGCTGACTACGATGGTGACCAAATGGCTGTTCACCTGCCACTGAGCGACGAAGCTCAGCGTGAAGCTCGTGAGCTTATGAGTGCAACCAACAACTTGCTCAAACCAGCTGATGGTGCGCCTGTGCTAAATATTGGACAGGACGTGGTGCTAGGTAACTACTACCTTACGTATGAAAAGCCGAGTGCTCAGACTAAAGAGGTGAAGGCCTATAGCTCTGTTTACGAGGCTGAGATGGCGTACGATGATGGCAAATTGCAGCTGCAGAGTCCAATCCGTATTTTTGCTAAGGGTGAAATTCGTGAAACAACACTAGGACGGGTATTCTTTAACGAGATTCTGCCTGCAGACTATCCATACGACAATAGCGTACAAAGCAAGAAGCAACTTAAAAAAGTACTTGCGAAGATCTTCGACAAGTACGATGCTGAAGAGACTGCTAAGACCGCCGACCGTATGAAAGGCCTTGCCTTCCGATTCGCAACAGTCGCTGCCGTTTCTACTGGTAAAGACGACTATATTCACTTTGAAGAGATCTCAGAGTTTGTAGCTGAGGGTGATGCTAAGACCACGCTAATCTCTGAACAGTATGACCAAGGTTTGATTACCGACGACGAGCGTTACAACTTAACGGTTGGTGCGTGGCGATCGGTTGACAACCAGGTTACCGACTTCCTAAAGAGTAAGCTGGCCGGTATGGATACGAGTATTTCTGTCATGGTTAACTCAGGTGCTCGTGGTGACATTAGTAACGTTAAGCTTGCAAGTGCCATGATTGGTATTCAGGTTGATGCAACTAACCGCGAAATTGAGCTCCCAATTCGAAGCTCGTTCCGTAAGGGTCTTTCAAGCCTTGAGGCATTCGTAGCAACACGTGGTGCTCGTAAGGGTCTGATTGACACGGCGCTTAAGACAGCCGACTCAGGTTACTTGACTCGTCGTCTGGTTGATGTGTCGCAAGACGTATTTACCGTTGAAGATACGATGGGTGATGATGACGGATTTGCAATTTACCGTTCAGAGTCTGAACTTACTATGATCGACTTTGGTAATCGACTGTTTGGTCGCTATACGGCCGAAGAAATTCCAGGGCACATTGCCAAGGATGAGTTGATCACCCGCGAGATCGCTAATGCAATCGAAGCCGACGCTGAAGTAACAGAGGTTAAGATTCAAAGTGTTCTTTCAACCAAGAACCTTCGGGGAATCCCACAAAAGAGCTACGGAATCGACATGGCTACTAACAAGCTTGTTGATAAGGCACAGCCTGTTGGTGTTATCGCTGCTCAGTCAGTGGGTGAACCTGGTACACAGCTAACACTTCGTACCTTCCACGCATCTGGTGTGGCTGGTGGTGACATCACCCAAGGTCTTCCACGTGTTGAAGAGTTGTTTGAAGCACGAAGCCCTAAGGGTCAAGCCTACATTAGCGAAGTAACCGGTCTTGTAGATGTATGGGAAGATGGCAGCAAATATGTGGTGCAAGTAACACCAGAGGCTGGTCATGTTGAGCGCTTGGCGCTTGAAGGACGTACGGTAAATATAAAGGCTGGATCAAATGTTAAGGCTGGTGATGTGCTAGCAACTACTGAAGGTGAAGCCAAGCCATTGGTTGCACCATTTGACGGTGTTGTAGAGATTGCTGAAGACACTATAGTGATTGCGGCTAATGCATCTGCACCTGTACGCTACGAAATCCCAGGCACTACTCAGATTGTTGTTAAGGCTAACGACACAATTGAAGCCGGTGATCGTCTAACGATTGGTTCGCTGAACTTACACGACCTGATGCGTCTAAAGGGTGTTGAAGCAACTCAGCGCTACATCATCAACGAAGTACTGCGTATCTATGCTGCACAAGGTCAGGATGTGGCTGACAAGCACCTAGAGATCATCGTTCGCCAGATGTTTAGTCGTGTACAAGTTGAGGATCCGGGTGACTCAAGCTTCGTTACCGGAGATATCGTATCGAAGGCCGCAGTTGTTGATGCTAATGCTGGTCTTGCTCAGGAAGGTAAGAGCCTTGTTCAATACACTCAGCTCTTACTCGGTATAACCAAGGTAAGCATCTGGAGTGATAGCTGGCTATCAGCTGCATCATTCCAAGATACTACGCGAGTGCTTATCAATGCTGCGACAAGTGGACGAGCTGATCAACTTAACGGTCTTAAAGAGAACGTTATTATCGGTCGGAAGATTCCAGTTGGTACTGGTGTAAGCGAGTATAGTGAAAGTGATGAGGAGATTGAGGCTGAGATCTCTGAAGATCTTGAACTAGCGGCTTAATCAAGCACTCTTATCTCTAGAAAACGACCGCATAGCCTAGCGGTCGTTTTTCTATTTAGTTAAGTAACTACAAAAGTGCTTGTGTTAACTAATGTGCTTGTGGTAAAATGGCCTCATATCTTAAGTAGGTAGGAGAAAAACGAACATGCGTATAGCAAGAGTAGCGGGGTCTGCATTGTTGACTTTAGTTGCAGCAGTAGTGGTAGTAGGGGCGGCTCACGCTTCGCCACAAGGACAGCTGACACAATCGGTCACGCCAGGCACATTAACCACAGACATTCGAGATGGTTCTTATACAACGGTTGCATCACCAACGTTTGGTATGAGTACTTTGAATATCAGTAACGACTGTCAAACATCAACTGGTACATACGGAAGTGCTTCCCAGCGCATTTATGTAGACAACCCAGGAGGTGCCAATAACGGTTGGACATTAAGTATAGCTGCTACCGCAGGCGCATCGGCTAAATGGGTAAGTGGCGGTAATGACTATGACTTTGATGATCCCGCTGGCTCTGGCTGTACTAATGGTCAATTAACACTTGATCCAAGTGTTGGAACGGTAACGGCTGATGCAGGTACGACCACTGCTATCACTAAAGGCTCATCAAGTGCCTTTAATAGTAATAGCTCAACTACACTGTTAACTGCAGCTGCTGGTTCAGATGATATTTTTCGTGGTTACCTAACAGGTGTGGGTGTTTCTCAAAAAGTTCCTGCAAGCAAGCCTGCTGGTAGCTACGCTATCTCACTAACTCAGACTATCCTAGCTAACTAACAGGTGACTAGATGACACTTGTTAGTCACGGCACTGCTGCAAAACTGCGACTACTTGGTCTTGGTATCGTAATATCACTCGTATCAGTGCTAGTGACTGGCAATTATACTGTGAACGCAGTTCCTGCTGGTACACTAAACCAGACGATAAACAGTAGTATTCTCTCGACCGATATCAAAGATGCCTTAAGCGTGAGCGTTCCGTCTCCTTCATTTACGCTCGGAGCCACGACGATTACAACCTACTGTCAAACAACAGACGGTATATACGGTAGCAACGCAGAGCGTATATACGTAGATAATCCTGGTATGGCAAATGATGGCTGGTCGCTAACAGTCGCCGCAACAGGCGGATCTGGAGCTAAGTGGACTGCTGGTGCACATAACTATGACTACGACGATCCAAGTGGAAGCGGTTGTACAAATGGACAGCTGAGTCTTGATCCCAGCGCTGCGACACTTACACTTGAAACGGGCGCGGCTACGGGTATTACACTTGGATCGGCAGACTCTTTCGTGAACGGCTCGTCGATTACCTTGCTTAACGGCGATGCATCATCTGATAACTTCTGGAGAGGTTACTTGACAGGAATCGAATTATCACAGAAAATACCAGCAAGTACACCTGCTGGATCATACGTTCTTGATCTTACGCAGACCATTACAAACTTATAACGCGGGGTTGCAACATCAGTGATACAACAACATAATCACAGCATTCAACGAAAGCCAAGCTTACTGGCTGCTGTACTGGCAACTATGGCAGCTCTTTCACTCTCGCTCATTGCTACTTCTAGCAGCTTTGCACTCTCTGGCTCGATTGGAGGTAGGCCGGCCAATCCAGACGATACAAATCAACGTACTCGCTCAATATTTGTTCATACGCTAAATCTGGGACAGTCTGTTGACGAAGGTGTGCGTATTATTAACAGTAGTAACACGACGCAATCAGCTAATGTGTACGCTGTTGATGCAACTGTCACGTCAACGGGATCATTAACGTGTAAGCAGCAAGTTGAAGGCAAGAAGGACGTCGGCTCGTGGGTTAAGCTAAATCAAGAGTCGATCACGCTTACTCCTGGTACTGATCAGATTATTCCGTTTACAATTACAGCTCCTTCAAAGGCTGATGTAGGTGAGCATAATGGATGTATTGTCATTGAACCTGTGTCTGCTGACGTTGCGGCCGGTGAGGGCGGCGGTATTAGGATTAGAACCAGATCGGCGATTCGTGTTGCCGTAACAATACCTGGAGATCTAAAGAAAGAATTAACATTTGCAAAATTTAACGTTCACCCAGATAAAGGAAACTACTTCTACGATGTGGGTCTAAAAAACACAGGCAATGTATCGATTGACGCGGATATCAGGGTTAAAATGACCTCTTTTGATGGGAAAGTTGTCTTTAATAACGGCGGCCAATATCCAGTTGTTTCAGAAACACAGCTTGATCTAAGCTTTGTCGATGAACATCCACCACTTTTTGGTGGACTTTACTGGGTAGAGGCAACCGCAACATATGATGGCTCTACAAAAAATCAGATTGGTGTTCAGGCTAACACTCAACAAATCAAGAAAGAATGGGGTAGGCAGCTTGTGCTGATTGCTCCAACTATAAACGGAATGGCTATAATAGTGGGTATTCTTGGCCTACTTATCGGTGTACCATACTACTTTATTCGTCGCATCAAGCAGCGTAATCGAATGCTCCAGCGGGGAAGAGAGCACGTGGTCAATCCGGGTGAAACACTTAAATCAATCGCAGAACATTACGAGGTTACATGGAAGACCTTAGCAACCTTGAATAAACTCAAAGCTCCGTATGAAGTTAGATTAGGCTCATCACTGGTTATTCCTGAGAAGCAAGCTAAAAAGGGAAAACCTAAATCACCTAAGAAGGGGTAATACTCATGCGGCGTCCTATCGGTGTCGTAGGTATGGTACTGCTACTTGCCGCGGTGATTTCACTGTCCCTGAAGCCAGGTGATTCATCGGCCTCTACATCTACGATTGCTATAAAGCCAAACGGTACCGTAACTGGTGGATGGACTGTTAACGGTACAGCGGACAACACCTGTACGGGTCATTGCATGTATGTCGATGAAGTGACCACGGGTAACGGTGACGGGAATACATCGTACTTATCGGCAACCAGTGATACTGCAGCCGAAGAGTTTAACATGGGCGATATATCACAGGGGCAGACAATAACGAGTTTTAAGGTCTATATGTATGCTGAATGTGTGGCAGTAGCTTTTTTGGGTACTGGAGGATACATAGATATTGTTCCAAAGGTTCAGGGCGCGACGCTCGCGACATCAACGGCTACCATAGGTGGCTGCGGGGCTAGCACATGGGCATTGTCTAGCTACACCTACAATGGCACCTGGACACAGGCTGATATTAATAGCTTGACTTTGAATTTTAAGAAACGTACTAACGGTGGGATTGGTAACGCTAATATGGCAATATCGGCCGTTTATGTAGAGGTAACGGCGCGCGAACCTGATATTACCCAATCAACTGCAAGGGTATATAACAACGCAAACACACTCGCTCCTGGTACTCCTTTAGCGGCGGCCAATGCCCAAGCTGATGTTCAGCGTGACGCAGCATTTCGCATAAGAACTGGTCTTGCGGTCAGTGACTTTAACTGGACAACAGGATCATGGGGAACGAGCACTCCTAATACGTATAAGCTACAATATGCTGCACGCTCTGCAGCGAGCTGTAGCGCTCAATCGTCCGGCTGGTCTGACGTGCAAGTGGCTTCTGGAAACATACGCTGGAATGACAATGCCGGTGTGTCTGATGGGGCAACCATCAGTTCAAATGCCAACGATCCTCCGGTAACAGGAACGGCGGTGTATGAAACGTATACAGATACTGCGTCAGCGTTCACAAACCCCACACAGGTTACAACAAGTAATACGGGTGTTTGGGATTTTTCACTCAAGGATGTTTCATCGACATATGGCACGGTGTACTGTTTTCGAATTGTGAAGTCTGATGGCTCACTACTCGCGGGCTATACTAATTTCCCGTCTATAGTGGTAGTTGGAAGCTTAGATATAGATATAGTTAATTCAGGGGGAGCGACCGTAGCATCACCAAATATGCCCTTTAGCTCAGTCATTGTACAGCCTGATTGTCAGAATTCAACTGCAACACTTGGACTAGCATCACAGCTTATTAGAGTAACCAATAATATAGCAACCGCAGGGTGGACAGTGTCGATGGCGGCAGCTGACGGGCCAACCGCCTATTGGACGAATGGCTCGAACGGTCAATATGATTATAATGACATTTCTGGTAGTCCAAGCGGGTGTACAGATGGTGGTGATGCTGATCCTTATGCGGGCAAGCTAACGGTTAATCCTGCCACGGCAACTCTTACGCCACAGTCTGGGTGTAGCTCAACTGGAACATCACTAGGCTCATCATCCAGTTTTTCAGAGGGATCAGTTAATGCTATAACATTGTTTATGGCGTCGTCTGCTACGCCGCGTTTTTGCTATTTTTCAGTTACAGGCATAGGTTTAACTCAGCAAATTCCAACCTACAGGCCTGTTGGGAGTTATAATCTAAACTTTGCATTGACGGTACTTGCAACATGATGGCAAAAGTAGGAGTACTATTGGCATTTGCTATGACAACACTGTGGGTACCCGTGGCTTCTGCTGAGCCAGTACACCAATGGATTGCGCCAGCTGAATGTGTTATTGATGCAGGCCTTGTAACTCAGTATATCCTGACCGAACAGCAGTGTAATGCACTGCTTTACCCTCATTTGCCTGATCTTTCAGATTCAGGTGGCTCAAGTGGAGCAACCGCTTCTCAGATAAGATCAGGTGGTAGTTCTGGGAATGCGGTGCCGGTTGTTTTTTTGCCAGTTACTGCTACGCTGCCCAAGACTCAAATGAGCGCACTAGACATCCAGAGCCATACCATAATCATTGATCATGCAAAGAAGCCACGCGACGGGATGCGAGCAATTCGATTGCTTTTGATTATTTACGGAATATTGTTCATATTGCTGATTGCACGGCGTGTACAACGATATCTTAAGGTGAATAAGACATAACTAGACAATTATACTCAAAAATGCTACAATGGTACTTAAGAGTTTCATCTTTCCTTTAGCAAGAAAGACAGATTTCTAATCAGCGAGCTGAAGTTGATCAAGGAATAACTACATAATTAGTTAATTAAGGAGTTTGCATTTTTTATGCCAACGATTAATCAGTTGGTGCGTAAACCACGTAGGACTGCCACGAAGAAGTCAAAAAGTCCTGCGCTTGGAACTATCCATAACGCACTAAAAACAAGATATTACCAGCAAAATGCTCCACTTATGCGTGGCGTATGTATCAAGGTAACTACTAAAACCCCTAAAAAGCCTAACTCGGCACTTCGTAAAGTTGCTCGTGTTCGTTTGACTAATAAACAAGAAGTCTGGGCGTACATTGGTGGTGAAGGTCATAACCTACAAGAACACGCCGTTGTACTTGTGCGCGGTGGTCGTGTGCCAGATCTTCCAGGTGTGCGCTATCATATTGTTCGTGGTGCACTTGACCTCCAGGGTGTTGCTAAGCGCCAGCAGGGTCGTTCTAAGTATGGTAGCAAGAAGGAGACTAAGTAATGCCTCGTAAAGTTACCAAGAAACTACAGCGTGAATTAAAGCCTGATCGTAAATATCAGAGCGTAATGGTACAGCGCCTTATCAACAAGAGTATGCTTGATGGCAAGAAGCTCGTTGCTGAACGTGCAGTGTACCATGCACTAGAACGAGCTGCTAAAAAGCTTGATAGTGAAGATCCGCTTGAAGTATTTGAAAAGGCACTAAAAAACGTTAGCCCTAACTTCGAAGTTAAGAGCCGTCGTGTCGGCGGTGCAAATTACCAGATTCCATTCCCAGTTCAGGGACATCGACAACTACACTACGCGTTTAGCTGGCTTGTACAGTCAGCTCGTGCACGTTCAGGTATGCCATATGAACAGCGTCTTGCCGCTGAAATCGTGGATGCTTACAACGAAGCTGGTGCTGCCTTCAAGAAGAAGGAAGACACCCACAAGATGGCCGAGGCTAACCGCGCCTTTGCTCACTTCGCCAGGGGCTAAAACCGCTATGGCTATTGATGGTGACTTTCAGCCAAAGTGTTTGCGAGCCTGTGAATTCCCAGAAGGTGTTGTACCATACTACAACTGCCCGGGTCCCCAGGCTCGCATTATCGATGCAACTGATGTCATGGGTGTCGCTGAATGGGCGTCACCCGAGGAGATTGAACGAATCGACAGACCGGTTGAGGTACGCATGGCTTGTGGAAATGCCGCAATGCGCGGACTAGATCCGTATACAGCAAAAGCTGTTGATTCGGTTGAAGACGGGCTCAAGAAGCTATAGTAAGATAGAAATCCGCCTACTTGTTAGGTGGATTTTTCTGTTGACAATGTAAAATTGCTCATGATATAACTGGGGCAAATGGGAGCAATACAAACATATAATAGGTGGCAACGCTAGGATATGGCGCACACGGGGAGGTTACGTTATGACGCCCCTCCTCATTTGCCGCCTATTGGTGCTGCTCCAATCCTTGAGTACTATGAGCTAGAACGTAAACGAGTTGATGCGGAGCATCAACTAAAAGCACCAACAGATAACCGTGGTGTGGTTGATATCTTTAAGACTGTTAGGCTTGCGCTTAGTCTTGTTGATGAAGAGTATGTATGGCCACGCGATCAGGCCGAACCTGACGTGCATCATTTTGTATGGGAACGCGACTGGTATCATCCTCGCCATTTTAATGGCAGTCAGATTCCCAGAGATTATCGCGACAAAATATCTTTTCACAAGGGGTATTTACCTCGGCAGCTTCATGATTTTATTCATGCCGTTATTGCACCGCCACCGGTGCCAGATTTTTCAGTCATGGAAGCCAGACTGCGTGATTACGAAATTGTAAAAGCACTGTTTGAATCAGCAAGAGGTGCGGTTACGGCAGTAAGACGACCAGGTAAAATATCCGGAGTACCCGTGTCACTCGAAACTGGCGAGGTATTACTAGACGATGAAATATTGATGCAGATAATGCAAAACTTTAATAGGTACTTTGAGAATACAAAAAGTGGTTTTGAACCGGGCAATGATTTTGTTATTGACCCAGCCATTATTGAGAAATCACCTGAAATAGTTGCAACAGAACTGGGCAAGATTGCAGCAAGTAATTCTGTAAACTTGATGCCGCTTATCTACGGTAAACGTAGACGCTTTAAAACGGCAGCTTAAGTCTAAGTGGCTTTGTATTCTTTTTTAAAGCAATACTTTCGGGTGCGACTTTTAGTGTAAGTAAACCAGCTAGTATAATCGCAAATCCGCACATAATACTTGGTATTCCAGCTAACGTTTCATTCCATAGGATAGTTATAGTAGTAGTTGGAATTAGTAAAGCAAGATAGCCGACCATGAGTGAGTACAAGGCGGCCTTGCGATCTTTATCGAGTAACGGCGCCCACTTAAAGGTTAAGAACGTACCAACGAACAGCCACCCATAATAATAAAGTGTATAAGGTATAGTAGAGCCGTCTGCGGTATTAAAGGTTACATAATTCGCATAGCAGGTATGACCCGATATAGCCTGAGTTGCGAAAGCAAAATAGCCTAAAAATGCAGCGGCTGTTATGTATCCAGCTGCAACAACAACTCCTGGTTTCTTGTTTGCCAAAAGATACGCCAAGTGAATACCAAGTGGAGGCAGAAGCGTAATTGCACCGTAACCTATTCGTGACCAAGTACCACCTTCTAGGGCTAATCCACCGCAAAGCATGAACTCCGTACCCTGAAACATAGCCAGCAGGGCTAAGAGCGATACAATAAGCCGCGTAATCGGTGTGAACTTATATCGCCACAATACGTAACCAGCAAAAATAATCTCAATTGCAAACGTTGCAAGCATTACCGGTGGCGAAAAGCAGTACAACCGAGTTGATTTACTATTCATGTACGAGAGTATATCACAATTACCACTTATGCTTGTAAGGATTGCTTAGTTGCGTATAGTATGTGATTTATGACAATGCATGACCCTATTCCGGGCAACGGTGAAAAACATAGCCCAAAGATTGATGCAGATCATGATGCGGTAGTTGGAGAGCTTCTTCGGTTTATGTGCGATGGTAAGCTGCTGGTTGAAGAGATGGCTACTGCTCAGGACGCCGGCAGTAACGACTTACTCGATAAGTTGACACAACTTGGCTATTATTTTATTCCGATCACCGATGAAGGCGATATCGTGAACGATCTGGAACGCCATAATGTTCAGAACATTGCTACAATTTGTGCGCTTACGACGTTGGATTTACTATGCGCTCAGCTCAATATTGATAAAATGGTGCTCCGAGAAGCTTGGTTGGCAAATGGTCTTATCACCATAGTTGACGTACGTAATGAGAAGTTTTCCAATCATACTCCTAAAGAAAAGCACGAGGCAATCGCCGAGGGTATCGTTGAAGCCGGCCATCGTTTGATGGCAGAATTACCCGAAGTTTACAGCCAAGGTGTGGATATGCTCTCCGATGATTCCGTGGTGGTGAAACACCCGGGTGTGTTCAAAGGTGTGTACGGGCATGTATTCGGATCGGGGTATAAAGTACTTTCAGTGATTAATGATTTTGTCCGGACGCAAGCAGGCCATAACACCGTGCCTATTCACGCCGAGCGTGGAGAGATGAGCGTCGCTGACATCGATCATCTCTTACTAGCCGATCAGCTTGATACGGAAATTTTCTATCCGGCTGAATCGGACGATGATGAAGTCGGCAGCAGTAGCCCTGAAGCATATATTGGTCAATTTGTTGAAAAAGTATTTGACTTTGACGATGAGGCAATCGATGCTGCAATCACATTAGCATGGTGTCTGTATTCGAATGACTCTGAGTATAGTGCACTTAACGATGTGGCTCAGTCCTTTCTGCATGGGGCTATTCTTGGAATGAAAATATTTCAAAAATCAGCCCATGTAACAGGGGTTGAACTACCTGAATTATTGAGAATCTGGAAGCTGCAACACACTCATTCTAGGATGCGTAAAAGCGAGTGGGCTGATGAAAACCTGCAATTATTTGCTGTTAAGCAAGTAGCTAAGCAGCTAGACCGAGAAAACCCGATCAGCGCCTACGGTGAGTTGCTTGATAAACTATGTGACTATCAGGAATTTGACGTAGACGAGACGGCAGCGTTCAAAAACGGATTTGAATACATGCTTGCAACTGGAGCGACCGCACTTGAGCACCGTAAGAAGACAGAGCAGAATAATTTTGTAAATCAGGAAATGCAAGGTTTTGACGAGGAGCTTCGGCAATTACTTGGTGGGCAAGATTCATGAGCATCGAAAAATCCGAAATTCACGATGTATTTGCACTTACTGATCATGCAAAGGTAGTGGCAGACACTCTTGACTCAAGCTTGTTCATTGGTGATGATGAGTTGACGATTCAGGAGCTGATTGGTAAAGAGGCTCAGCGAACGTATGCCGACGAAAGCATATTAGGACGACTCACTGTTTTACTAGGGACTGAGTCATCGATGGCTGCAGAATACTCGCATACAAACAGTTTTCTGGCAGGAGCAGTAATTGCGTTACTAGCCTCAGATAAACTGGCAGAATTAAAACTTGGTGAATGTACGAAATATCGAGAGCTTTGGTTGTCTAAAAAATCATTGTTTTCTGTATCCTGTTCACCTGTGACTCAGGAATTTGATCTTTACGAGGCGGTTGGTGGGGTTGATGCTCACGAGGTAGAACTGGAGTATAGTGACGCTGCCCTTGAACTAGGTGGTGTACTTATGCCAGGTCATGATGAGAAAGAGTTGTTCCACGCTGGGTTTGTTCATATGCTTGTAAACGCTAAGGCCTGTATTGCTGAACTTGTAGTAGAAGCTGCAGCTGAAGCAGCAGCAGCTAGTGAATTTGATTTTGAAGCATTTTTCGAAAAGTATGATCTTACGGGGTCGCTTCAAGAGGTATACCATGCGTATCTTGACCATCTGATTAGGACTAATATTGATCCTATAACTATATCTGATGATCAGGGTCGTATAGTGATGGACCTTACACACAAGGATTATGAACGATTGGTACCAAAGATGGAAAAGGTTGAAATTAAAGGACCTTCCTTTTTTGCACTACTGCAAAACGCTCATCTCAATGACCCCGAGATCGATGTTAGTATAGGTATACTGAACGAAGATTGCCGACTCGTAGGCACCGTTGAAGCGCTTTCTCTAACGATTGCACCAACTGATAGAAGCTATATCTATAAGACTGTAGAGGAGGGGTGTGCTCTCACTCATATGCCTGCATTTGTTCTTAGAGATGCTATGCTTACCACTGCTACTGGTGAGCAAGTGTCTATAGCCAGTGGTGAGCAGATCCTTCATGTTGGCATCGCTGTACCGGGCAGTAAATACCGTGCAGTTGACCAGTAAACAGTGCTAAAACTCCTTGTTTATGGTAGAATAAACACAGAGCGCTATTTTTTATGGCAAAAATTTCTAAAATAACGAGAGGAATTAAGTAAACCAACCATGGCAACGCAAACCAATGTACCACTAAAAGATTACCGAAATATCGGTATTATTGCGCATATTGACGCAGGTAAGACTACTACAACTGAAGGTATTTTGTATCGAACTGGTATTAATCACAAAATTGGTGAGGTTCGTGGCGATGGTGATGGTGCAACAACCGACTGGATGGCACAAGAAAAAGAGCGCGGTATTACGATTACCTCTGCTGCTGTGACTTGTTTTTGGAAAGGCTGCAAGATCAATATTATCGACACTCCAGGTCATATCGACTTTACGGCTGAAGTTGAACGTTCACTTCGTGTACTTGATGGTGCTGTAGTGGTATTCGATGGCAAGATGGGTGTTGAAGCTCAGACCGAAACAGTATGGCGTCAGGCAAACAAGTACGGTGTGCCGCGTATCTGCTTCATCAACAAGATTAATCAGACTGGTGGCGATTTCTTCAAATCACTCGAAACCATTCACAGCCGTCTTTCTAAACACGCGTTGCCCGTGCACCTACCGATTGGCTTTGAAAAAGATATCAACGGACTGGTTGATCTTGTCGAAATGAAGGCATACACCTACGGCGACTACACCGACAAGGCGCTTATTGAAGGTGAGATTCCTGCAGATATGCTTGATAAGGCTAAGAACGCTCGCAGCTTACTAGTTGAGGCAGCTGTTGAAGCCGAAGATGAGCTAATGATGAAGTTCCTTGATGAAGGTGAAGCTTCTATTTCTAAAGATGAATTGAAGTCAGCTCTACGTAAGCGTGTGCTTGCAGGTGATTTTTACCTTGTAACTGGTGGTGATGGTCGTGGTGTGATCGTAGAAAAGGTGCTTGATCTCGTAAGCGACTATCTGCCAAGCCCACTTGATATTGGTGACACTTGGGGTGTTAATCCTAAGACTGGCGACGAGATTAGCCGTAAACCAGACGCTTCTGAAGCTATGGCTGGTATCGCATTTAAGATCGCAACCGATCCTTTTGTAGGTAAGCTGATTTTCGTTCGTGTATACTCTGGTACTTTGAAGGCTGGTAGCTATGTGTTGAACACAACTACTGGTGAAAAAGAGCGTGTTGGCCGTATTGTACGTATGCATGCTGATAAGCGTGAAGAAATCGGCGAAATCGCTGCCGGTGACATTGCTGCGGTAGTTGGCTTGAAGAGCACCTTTACCGGCCATACGCTTTGTGATGTTGCCAACCCAATTGCTCTAGAAAGCATTACGTTCCCAGAACCACCCGTTGCAATCGCTGTTGAGCCTAAGTCTAAGGCTGACCAAGAAAAAATGGGCATCGCCTTAGGTCGTCTTGCAGAAGAAGACCCAACTTTCCGTGTTCATACCGATGAAGAAACTGGTCAAACAATTATGTCTGGAATGGGTGAGTTACACCTTGATATCTTGATTGACCGTATGAAGCGTGAATTCAACGTTGAAGCAAACATTGGCGAGCCACAAGTTGCCTTCCGTGAAACGATTCGGGGAACTGCCGAAGTGCAAGGTAAGCATGCTAAGCAGTCTGGTGGTCGTGGCCAATATGGTGACGTATGGGTACGCTTTGAACCGAACGAGCCAGGCAAGGGCTTTGAGTTCATTGATGAAATCAAGGGTGGTGTGGTACCGCAAGAGTACCGTACGCCTGTGCAAAAGGGTATTTCTGACACACTTGATGGTGGTGTGATCGCTGGCTATCCCGTAGTTGATGTTAAGGCAACTCTGTATGATGGTAGCTACCACGACGTCGACTCATCTGAACTAGCCTTCAACCTTGCGGGTAGCCTAGCCGCTCGCGAAGGAATCAAACAAGCTAAACCAGTTCTGCTTGAGCCGGTGATGCGTGTTGAAGCGACTACTCCTGAAGAATTCATGGGTGATGTGATTGGCGACCTTAACTCTCGTCGTGGGCGTATTGAATCAATGGAAGATCTGGCTGGTGGCGCTAAGCTCATCAAGGCTATCGTGCCACTTGCTAGCATGTTTGGCTACACGAATGACCTACGTTCAATGAGCCAGGGACGCGCGGCTTCTACTATGGAACTTGCTCAGTATGAGGAAGTACCACCTAACGTTGCTCAAGAGATCATCGAAAAGCGATCAAGCAAGTAGATGCTAATCTATAAAATTACACCTCTAACTTAGGGGTGTAATTTATTTTTGTAAGCATGAGTGCTATAATTTTCCTATTCATAATGAAAGAAAACAATAGAAAATGGTAGGCAAAGTAATACTAAGTAGTGTCATTATGGTGGCAATTCTAAGCGCACCAGCCTTTGCTCATGACGGGCATGATCATGCGAATACAGGCGATAGGCCTACACAGTCAATAAAAGAAAATCAATCAGGTGGACGTGAGTCTGTTGTTCAATACGATGGCCAGAAGACCGAAATTGAAAATAAGCAGCGAGTTTTTAAGGAACAATCAAAGACAGATGAGCATAGAAACAAGCTAGAAGGCCGTCGACTTGCTCAGTGTCAGAATCGCCAAAACAAGATCAATTCTCTTATGAATAAAGCCTCGGGTATAGGACATGAGCGTCTTGCACGTATCCAGCAATTGGAAGAGGCCATTAAGAACTTTTACATCAAGCAGAAGCTTGCTAGCGACTCCTATGAAAGCGCTGTTGCCGCCGCCGATCAAAAAGAAGCAAGCGCTGTAGCTGCTCTCGATGAGCTTGCAAATCAGAAATTTGATTGCGCTAAGGTAGATGGCGATAATCCAGCCAAATCACTTAAGGACGCTCAGCAAGTAAAGCGACAAGCTCTCAATGAATATCGTGAAAGTGTTAAGCAACTCTTGGCGATAGTGAAGGATGCACTACGTAGCAAGAAATCGACAATGAATGGGGCGGGGCAATAGGCATGGTGCGTTCAAGAGGATTCTCACTTATTGAAGGTATTATTGTTGCAGGTGTTGTAGTGTTATTAGTCGGCGTCGGCTACATTGGACTCAAGGCATTGACTAAATCGAATCAAAACACCCCAGTCACTACAGGCGCAACGTCATCGTCGCAATCAGCTGAAGTTATTACGTCAAAAGCTGATCTTGAATCAGCCGAGAAAGAACTAAGTGGTTTATCATTTGATGACGATAGTTCCACTGAAGCTGAAATTCAAGCGAATCTCTAATAGCGGCTTGCTCCCAACCTATCATAAACGGTATGATGGTTGTATATGAGACGGGGGAGGTTTATCGGCATACTAGTGACTGTAGTCGCTGTATTTTTAGTGGTTTTGTTTGCATGGTTACTCCAGGGCAAGCAGATTGATGTGTTAAACCCAAGTGGCGAGATAGCTAATGCGCAGCGTAGTATATTACTGTTTACGCTGTTTCTGAGTTCGCTTGTAGTTGTGCCGGTATTTACCCTATTGATTTACTTTGCTGTTCATTATCGTGCGGATAATAAGCATGCGAGATATCAGCCAGAATGGGGAGAAAATAAAGTACTTGAAGCAATGTGGTGGGGTATCCCTATAGCAATTATTAGCGTGCTTGGTGTTATAACCCTGCAATCGAGCCACAGCCTTGATCCATACAAGCAACTCTCAGGGGGTAAGCCCTTAGAGATACAGGTTGTGGCGCTGCGCTGGAAGTGGTTATTCATTTACCCTGAGCAGAAACTAGCCACCCTTAACTATATTTCTGCACCAGTTAATCAACCGATTCATTTTTCTTTGACTGCTGATGCGCCTATGAGCGCCTTCTGGATACCAGCGCTGGGAAGTCAGATCTATGCTATGAATGGTATGGAGTCACAGCTGAACCTAAAGGCTAATGAAATTGGTAACTTTACAGGCTACACTACGAATATTAATGGTCAAGGTTACGCTAGTATGAAATTTACTGCTAAGATTACGACAAAGAAGCAATTTATAAAATGGGTAGACGAGATGCGAATGATAAAAGCTGAAATGAATCAAGCAGAGTATAGCAAGTTGGCTATAGCAAAGAGTGAAACCAGTCAGCGAACGTATCGCCTTACTGATGCGGATTTATTTCAATCTATCATGCATCAAAACATGTCACATAGTTCATCTGATTCAGATGAACATAGCAAGATGGATCATTCTACTATGGAGATGTCTGAATGAGTCAACTTGTAGATTTTTTCATTGGGCGATTATCGCCGGAGTATATTCCAACCGAACCTATTACACTTGCAGCGGCCATTGGCCTGCCAATTATAGCGCTCGTAGTTGTAGGCTTTATAACGTACACCAAGCGTTGGAAATGGCTGTGGCAAAACTGGCTCACCTCAGTTGATGCTAAAAAAATAGGTACTATGTACATGATAGTTGCTGTGCTAATGATGTTGCGTGGCGTTTCCGATGCGCTAATGATGCGACTGCAGACCGCAGTAGCAGTAAATGGTGCATCTGGACCGTTTACATCCGATACATTTCAGCAAGTCTTTACAGCACATGGGACAATTATGATATTTTTCGTGGCAATGGGGCTACTGTTTGGACTGGTTAACTGGATTTTACCTCTTATATTGGGGGCGCGTGATATGGCCTTTCCAGTTATGAATTCCATCAGTCTATGGCTATTCGTAGCCGGCATGATGCTTATCAATATGTCACTCGTGTACGGAGGTTTTTCAAATGGTGGTTGGCTTGGGTATCCACCTTTGACCGAACTTGAATATAATCCTGGGCCTGGCGTTGATTATTGGATATGGTCGTTGCAGATTGCGGGCATAGGTAGTTTGCTATCGGGTATCAACTTCTTCACAACGATTATTAAACAGCGTGCTCCAGGCATGACACTATGGAAAATGCCTATCTTTTCGTGGAGCGTACTTGTAACTAGCGTGTTGATTATGCTGGCATTTCCTATTCTTACGGTCACATTGGCGCTGCTTGGGCTTGATCGGACACTTGGTATGCACTTCTTTACATCTGATACGGGAGGCAACCCAATGCTGTACATCAATCTCATATGGGCATGGGGACATCCAGAGGTGTATATATTAGTCTTACCAGCCTTTGGTGTGTTCTCTGAAGTTGTTGCTACCTACAGTAAAAAGATGTTATTTGGATATCGAACGATGGTGTGGGCATTAGTGGCCATTATGTTCTTGTCGTTTATTGTATGGCAACACCACTTCTTTACCATGGGGGCTGGTGCGAATGTGAATGCGTTCTTTGGCATAATGACGATGGTGATAGCTATTCCCACAGGAGTCAAGATATTTAATTGGTTGTTTACAATGTACCGTGGTCGTATTACATTCAGTGCTCCTATGATGTGGTTTATGGCATTTGTGGTTACATTTACGATTGGTGGTGTGAGCGGTGTGCTTATGGCTGTACCGGCTCTTGACTTTCAGGTTCATAATAGTATGTTCCTTGTTGCGCACTTCCATAATGTGATTATTGGCGGTGTTATATTTGGCTTTTTTGCCGGCATCACCCACTGGTTTCCTAAGATATTTGGCTATAAACTACACGATACGTTAGGCATATGGTCGGCCGTCCTGTGGCAGGTAGGCTTTATAGTAGCTTTTATACCACTCTATATTCTAGGTTTGATGGGTGCCGTCAGGCGGCTTGATAGTTACAGTGACCCAACATGGCAGCCATTATTTATAACTTCTGCCGTAGGAGTGCTCATCATTTGCACTGGTATTGCCGTGCTACTCCTGCAGCTCGGATACAGTTTCTTGAAGCGTAAAGAGCTAAAAGACACCACTGGTGATCCATGGGACGGCAGAACGCTTGAGTGGTCGGTACCATCGCCGGCACCACATTATAATTTTGCTGTAATTCCAACTGCTAATCATCGTGATGAGTGGTGGTATCGGAAACAACATAAGCTAACAAAGACTCCAAAATCTACATTCAAGGATGTCTGGTTACCACGCAGTAGTGGAACAGGGATTATTGTAGGAGTTTTGGCTGGGTTGGCCGGATTTAGTATCATCTGGCATTTGTGGTGGCTGCTTGCGATTTGTTTTATATCAGTTATTATCACCGTAATCCGTCGTACACTAAATGACGATAGTGAGTTTCAAGTTAGTGCTACCGAACTCTTTCATGAAGTAGGAAAGGGGCGATAGTCATGAAGCATTCCGTCGCTCGTTCACTTGAAAAATACGACAAAGCAGAATTTGGATTTTGGCTTTATCTTCTTACTGATATCATTTTGTTTGCTAGTTTGTTCGCAACCTATATGATTCTTCGCGGCAATACTGCTAGTGGTGAGTCGGCCGCTGCGCTTTTTGATCCAAAGTACGCGCTTCTTGAAACAGTACTACTTTTAACGAGTAGCTTTACGTGTGGGATTGCTGGTTTAGCTTTACGGTTTAAGCATAAGCGTATGGCTCTTGGATTGTTAGTAACTACGCTGTTACTGGGACTTGCGTTCATTAGCCTTGAACTTAATGAGTTTGCGACACTTATAAACGAAGGGCAGTCATGGCGTACGAGCGCATTTTTATCTGGATTTTTTACGCTTGTAGGCACCCATGGTTTGCATATAATCATTGGATTGATATGGGGCGCAGTGATGTTGGCGTATATTATAAAAACTGGGGTAACTAGTGATTCACTTCGTAAGTTCACTTTATTTTCACTTTTCTGGCATTTCCTTGATTTAGTCTGGATATTCATCTTTACAATCGTCTATCTGGGGGCGTCATTATGAAAGAAAGTGATTTTAAGCCACTGCTTCGCAAATACCTTGCGGGGTTTATGGCAGCACTGTTGTTGAGCGTCCTTAGCTATACGTTGATATCAAGCGATATCTTGCCTCATGCAGAAGGCCTAGTGATGGCAGTTCTTTTACTGCTCGCAGTTGTTCAGTTAGTTATTCAACTTGTTTGCTTCTTGCATCTTGGTATCAAGAATCGGTCGCGCAATCGAACGCTGACTCTTGCTTTTACAATTGCGATGATGCTTGTGATTGTAATTGGATCACTGTGGATCATGAAAAATCTTGACTATAGAATGGGTATGAGCTCTGAGGCGATGAATGAATATATGATGAAGCAAAATAAAAAAGGTTTCTAGGAGGAAATAAGATGTTTGAATATGCAGCACTGTATTATCAATTGACTAAACCTGGTATCATACGCGGTAATCTTATACACGTCTTAGCCGGAGTGCTATTTGCATCATCAACAGCGATTAGTTGGCCATCTGTCCTGGGCGTTCTTGTTGGCACCTCACTTGTGATTGCATCCGCATGCGTTTGCAATAATTACATGGATCGTTCAATGGATGCTCGGATGGCACGTACTAAAAATAGAGCCTCGGTAACTGGTAAAATCCCACTGATAAATGGCATGGTATTTGCAGTGTTACTGGCACTTGGTGGATGGTATACGCTTTATGCACTGACCAATTGGCTTGTTATGTTAATCGGTTTGGTCGCCTTTATCTTCTATGTATTTATTTACGGATGGGCGAAGCGCCGAACTGTCCATAGTACTCTCGTTGGTGCTATCCCAGGAGCACTTCCAGCTATGGCTGGATATGTGGCTATAAGTGGCCATCTATCGATAGGTGCATGGCTTATTTTTCTCTTGATATTTACATGGCAGATGCCTCATTTTTATGCAATTTCACTCTTTCGCCGTAAGGAGTATGCTGCTGCTGCTGTTCCAGTCCTTGGTGTTGTTAAGCCATTTCAGACTGTCAAAAACTACATGCTTCTTTACATCGTGCTTTATGTGAGTGTAATAGCTGCTATGATCGCTACCGAAACAGCACGTCCTGCCGCTGGGATGCTGCTACTCGCTGGTGCTGCTTACTGGGTGTACGTGTTCATGATGACAAAAGGTGATCAAGATAAATGGGCGAAATCGATTTTTGGTGCATCGCTTGTACTGACACTTATTTTGCCGATTGCTGGTCTGCTTAATATGGTAATGAGTGTATAGTAAACTAGAAAGAATATAAGAAGGAATCACAAAAAGTGGCAAAAAGTATAAACGTAACAATTGTTGGTGGCGGATTCGGTGGGGTAAAGACAGCACTTGAGATAGCGGCTGATCGCTCCAATCAAGTAACTCTACTATCTGATAGGTCTGATTTTCAATACTATCCGGCGCTCTTCTCTACCGCGACCGGTCATAGCTATCGTCAGTCTTGGGTGCCGCTTGCAACTATTTTTAAGGAATATCCAAACGTCACTATCATCAATGACTCTATTAGTAAGATTGATACCTCTGCCCACTTGTTAAAAGGCAAAGACTCCTACCATTATGAAACAGCTATCCTGGCGCTTGGCAGTGTAACTACCTACTTTGGTATACAGGGAATCGATACGTTTTCGTACGGCATTAAGTCGCAAGATGAGATACGAGCCTTACAAAAACACCTATGGAATGAAATGAGTGATGGGCGCGATAGCGAGAAGCATTACGTCATCATTGGTGCCGGTCCAACCGGAGTTGAGCTTGCGGGAGCGTTGGGACAGTATATACGGCGCATGCGCAAACACTTTGGCATTACCAAAAAACGTGTAACCATCAACCTTATTGAAGCAGCTCCAAGGGTATTACCACGCTTGTCCGAAGCTTCAAGCAAGCGAGCCTTACGACGGCTTAGAAAATTGGGTGTTCATGTCGAATTAAATAAAAAAGTTGAGCAACAGACTGCATCTGAATTGATCGTTAATGGTAAGCCACTGGCTACCCAAACGGTAGTATGGACGTCGGGAGTTGCGAATGCGCCTTTTTATAAAGATAATCCTTCGCAGTTCAGCTTCAACGAACGGGGTAAAGTAAATGTTAATGAGTATCTTCAGGCAGCGCCAAATGTATATGTGATTGGCGACAATGCTAATACCCCTTATGCCGGCCTTGCGCAAACCGCTCTACATGATGCGATTTTTGTTGCAAAACATCTTGGAGGTAGCAATGCAAAATACAAAGCCGTCCTCCCTCCGAGTGTGGTTCCAATTGGCGAACGGTGGGCGCTATTTGAATGGAGATGGCTTAAATTTGGTGGGCGCATGGGCAGTATTATGCGGTCACTAGCCGATATGGTTGGATATCACGACATACTACCAATTGGGTGGGCATTCAAGTTCTGGCGCTCACAATCAAAGCAAGAGCTTCGAATACCTGACGTATTCGATAAATAATAGTCTCGTTATTTCACTTTACTAACCTCTATTGACTATGTATAATGGTGCCTATACGCTGCGAGGTCTCTATTGATTGCGCGGCTAATAACTAACTAAAGGAGATATAACCCTAATGGCCGATTTCGATCGAAGCAAGCCACACGTCAACGTAGGTACTATGGGTCACGTTGACCACGGTAAAACAACTCTAACCGCTGCAATCACTCACGTGCTTGCCAAGAAGTTGCCTTCAGATACAAACAAGCCTCGTAACTACGAGGACATCGATAACGCTCCTGAAGAAAAAGCTCGTGGTATTACCATTGCTTCTTCTCACCAGGAATACGAGTCAGAAAAGCGCCACTACGCTCACGTGGACATGCCAGGACACGCTGACTATGTTAAGAACATGATCACCGGTGCTGCTCAGATTGACGGCGCTATCTTGGTGGTTGCTGCTAACGATGGTCCTTTGCCACAAACTCGTGAGCACGTTCTGCTTGCTCACCAGGTAAACGTACCTAAGATCGTTGTATTCCTAAACAAGATGGACCTTGCTGATCCTGAACTAGTTGAACTAGTTGAAATGGATGTTCGTGAGCTTCTAACTAAGAACGGTTACGACGGTGACAACGCTCCAATCATCAAGGGTTCTGCTACTAAGGCTCTTGAGGGTGATGCAGCTAGTGAAGACGCTATTATGGAACTTGTTAAGGCACTTGACGACTACGTTGAAGAACCTGTACGTGACCTCGACAAGCCATTCCTTATGCCTATCGAAGACGTATTCTCAATCAAGGGTCGTGGTACTGTTGCTACTGGTCGTATTGAACAAGGTATCATCAAGCTAAACGACGCTGTTGAAATCGTTGGTATTAAAGATACTCAAACCTCAACTGTTACCGGTATTGAAGCCTTCAAAAAGAATCTTGACCAAGGTCAGGCTGGTGACAACGCTGGGTTGCTACTTCGTGGTATTGAACGCGAACAAATTGAACGTGGTCAGGTGATTGTTAAACCAGGTAGCTTAACTCCACACACTGAATTTGAAGCTGAAGTGTACATCCTTAAAAAAGAAGAAGGTGGTCGTCACACCCCATTTGCTAAGGGTTACAAGCCACAGTTCTACTTCCGTACAACTGACGTTACTGGTGAAGTTGAACTTCCAGCTGGTAAAGAAATGGTTATGCCAGGTGACACTATTACTTTCAACGTGAAGCTACTTGCTCCAATCGCCATGGAACAGGGTCTAAACTTTGCTATCCGTGAAGGTGGTAAGACTGTTGGTGCCGGTGTGGTAACCAAGATTACTAAGTAGTTCGATTAAAGAGAACTAGCCGTAATACTCCGCCTTTCCCAGGCGGAGTATTATTTGGATGAAAATTTTTAGATATTGACAAATATAATCTAAAGTGCTATAAATAAGATACATATGAGTAAACACAGAGCTGAAGGGCTTTCGGGATTTAGTAATGATCCTGACGCATTAACGGATGAGTATAAGCGTGTAGCTGATGGCCGCGCTCTGGGTACATTACCTGAAATGTCGTGGAGTCAAATGGGAGCCAGGGGAGCACTTGGCATTGCCGGCACTGCACTTTTAGTGATGTGTCTCAACGTATTGAGTCAAAGTGCAGACGCACAAGAAGAGCCTATCCTACCGCATTCGACTTCTGATACCCAACCAGTTCTTCATGACCGTTGACACCGGCCCACTTAAGTTGATATAGTACGTAACGTATTATTATCGTGTCGAGAACTCGGCCAGACTGAACAAAGCAGATTCGAGCCTGAGGTTACGACACACAAAGTCCATAAGGAGTATTAATTATGGTAAAAGAAGAAGGGCTGCGAATTCGCATTCGCCTAAAGGCATACGACCACAAAGTAATCGACCAATCAGCTAAACAGATCATCGATACGGCTGTCCGTACCGGTGCTAGTATTGCTGGCCCTGTACCCCTACCTACTCGTAAGAGTACGTTCACAGTTATTAAGAGCCCTCACGTTTATAAGACTGGTGGTGAGAGCTTTGAAATGCGTGTACACAAGCGTTTGATTGATATCACTAACGCTACTCCTAAAACGATTGATAGTCTGCAAAACCTAAGCTTACCAGCTGGTGTTGATGCAGAAATTCGCATGTAGATTTGAGATACTCGCTGCAAATAAGAAGCTTCCGAATGGAAGCTTCTATCGTTTATAAACTGATGCGTAGTCAAACTATCGGGGCTAATTTGTTCCCTGCATTGATGCATCAATTTCATCGTAGATTGATTGTACGTCTGCTTGTAATTTCATAATCCAAACAGCAAACAACACCACCACAGCACCAAGTACAAGCCAATATACTGTTTGGCGTGTGACGCGGAACGTCATAAACGATTGATCCTCGGCTCGCAAACCTACGTAAGAACTTGTGTTATTAGAGGCAGAAGCCTTCTTAGTCTTAACCACCTTAGCGGTTGATTTTTTCTTGATTGGAGCTTTTTTGCTCACAGTTTTTTTAGTAGCCATAATTACAGTATACACGCTTGTGCTTAAAACAAGTATAAATTACAATGAAAGATAATATGCCAACAAAACCAACAAAAAAAACAGTAAAACAAGGCAGCTCTAAGAAATTGCATGAGCGAGTATTTGAAAGTGATGGTATTTACTTTTTGAAGCTCGTTCTAGTGTTCTTGCTTGGTACATTTTGGATAAAATTTAACGAACCATTTTCGATAGGAATATTTCAATTCACGGCTATTCCGGTTGGGGTGTTTATCGGATTTCTGCTTGTTAGAGCATTTGAAAAGCATCAAGCTGACCGCAAGATATGGTACGCGTTACTAGTGGTGATAGGAGTTATAAGCAACTTTCAGGCAGCGGGGATAGTAATTTAGCTACGTAGGTTTTGGGGGATATGACACAAGGTTACATCAGGCAGATTGGCAGCAGCCGCAAAAATATAACTGGCTTTACTATTGTTGAACTACTAATCGTTATTGTAGTAATAGCTATCTTGGCTGCAATAGTATTTGTTACATATATTGCTCTGCAAAACAGAGCCGAGAATGCAAATACGCTTTCGGGTGTTGAGCAATTTAGTAAAGCGGTGCAACTGTACAGAACGAATACAGGGAGTTATCCATTTATCGGCACTTATAGCAGCTTTACGTATGCGTGCGTAGCGGCTGTAGGCGACAGTTGTGGCAGGGTTGGCGGTGCGAATGATAGCTCGTGCGGAGGTATAGGCACCAGTACGGGTCAAGCTATTCTAGATACGCCTATTCGAACAGTAATTGCCCGAATGCCGAATGTCAGTTCACAAGGCATACAATGCGAAAACAAAGTTGTAAAGGGTGCACTTTATTACATTTGGGGTGGTAGCGACCTCAACGGATATTTGTTGTATTACCTTAAGGGTGACGTACCCTGCACAACACCAGGAGGCTCAAGTTTAGAGAGCCGGACATACTTCACGTCGGGCGCAACTCGCTGCGTAATTATATACGCGGGGTAGACCCTCTTGACACTAGGGGTGACTATCTGTTACAATTAGATGGTAACTTTATTACGTAATAATAACTCGTTCTTGGTGAATGAGCAGGTCTACCTAGGCTAAACAACATGTTTATAGAGGTAGAAACCGCTTGCCACCAAGAATTTTAAGTGGGAGAAAAGAAGGCATGAAAGCACTTCTCGGCACCAAGATTGGTATGACCCAGATCCTAGCGGATGATGGTACGGCTACGCCCGTTACTTTGATTCAAGCTGGTCCTGTCACCGTTACTCAGGTGAAGTCACTGGAAACAGATGGCTACAACGCGGTACAGGTTGCATTTGGTTTGGGTAAGAACCTGAGCAAGGCCGTCGCTGGACACGTTAAGGCCAGCAAAACATCGCCGCAGTATTTGCGGGAATTCCGCGTTGAAGAGCTTGGCGACCTAACGGTCGGCAGCGTTATCGACGTAAGTGCATTTAACTTGGGTGACGTAGTCGACGCTACGGGCACAAGCAAGGGTAAGGGTTTTGCCGGTACGGTAAAGCGACACAACTTCAATACATCAAAGAGTACTCATGGTGGTAACGGTAACGTTCGTAAGCCTGGTTCAATCGGCTCGATGTATCCACAAAAAGTGTTTAAGGGTAAGCGCATGGCCGGCCGTATGGGTGGTGAGCGTGTTACCGTTAAGAACCTTGAAGTTGCTTACCTAGATGCCGAAAATAACTTAATCGGCTTAAAGGGTGCCGTTCCTGGCCCTCGTAAGAGTCTTATCATTATTGGAGGTACTGCGTAATGGCTGAAACTACTCCAAAAACAGTGACTTTACCAAAGACTACATTTGCAGTTGAGGTTGAGAACCATGAGCTACTAAAACTTGCCTACGACAGCTACTTGGCAAATTCTCGCCAAGCGAGTGCTACTACCTTGAAGCGTGGCGAAGTAAGCGGTGGTGGTAAAAAACCATGGAAACAAAAAGGTACTGGACGAGCACGCTTTGGCTCAAGCCGTAACCCAATTTGGCGTGGTGGTGGTATCGTATTTGGTCCAAGTGGAAACGAAAACTACACTAAGAAGCTTTCTACCACGAGTAAGCGTGTAGCTGTAAAACAGGCACTTAGTCTTGCAAATAAAGCAAAGAAGATTGTTGTTAAAGACGTTAAAACTACTGGTAAAACGGCAGAAATAGTTAAATTCCTGACCGATAACAAGTTTACTCGTAAAACATTAATCGTTGTTGACGAGAAGACTCCTGAGCTACTACGTGCTACTAATAACATTCAGAATGTACTCGTTGTTCGCAGCACCTACCTAAGCGTGTATCACATTTTAAATGCCGATAACATCGTACTTTCAACTAAAAGTGTTGCAACAATTGACGCATGGCTTAACGGAGGTACTAAATAATGAGTATTCTAGTAACTCCACGAGCAACCGAAAAGGCCTACGGTCTTGGTGCTCAGAACACCTACGTATTTAATGTACCGCTAACAGCCAACAAGCAGCAGATTGCTGCCGCTGTTGCTGAGCAATACGGTGTAACTGTCAAATCAGTCACTACTGCTGTGCAATCTGGTAAAGCTGTGCGCTACAGCCGTGGCAAAAACCGCTACCCTGGCACAACAACTCGCGTAGACAGCAAGAAAGCATATGTCGTTTTGGCTGAAGGAAGCTCAATACAGATGTTTGAACAGCCAGAGCAAGCGACTAAGGAGAAGAAGTAATGGCGATTAAAGCATATAACCCAACTACTCCTGCTCGTCGAGGCATGACAAGTCAAGACCTTTCAGAGGTTACGACCCGTAAGCCGCTCAAGAGCTTAATCAAAAGTAAAAAACAGAATGCTGGTCGTAACAACAGTGGTCGAATTACCGTTCGCCACCGTGGTGGTGGTGTAAAGCGTCACTATCGTCTGCTTAACCATAGCTTGGCTGATGGGCTGAAGCTTACTGTTGAAGAAATCGAGTACGACCCGAACCGCTCAGCTCGTATCGCTCGTGTAAAAGATCAGCACGGTCTGTATCACTACGTACTAGCCGACACAAGCATGACAAAAGGTAAGACTATCGAAAGTGGTGTAGAAGCTCCAATCGAAACATCAAACCGCATGCCTCTTTCGAAGATTCCAGTTGGTACACAGATTTACGCGATTGAAATTCACCCAGGCAAGGGTTCACAGATGGTTCGTTCGGCTGGTACAAAAGCTCAGCTAATGGCAAAAGAGGGCGATTACGCTCAAGTTCGTTTGCCAAGTGGTGAAGTTCGCCGATTCCGTATTGAAGCTACTGCTGCAATCGGTGTCGTTGGTAACGTTCAACATCAAAACATCAAAATTGGTTCAGCTGGCCGCAAGCGTCGCAAGGGTATCCGCCCGACTGTTCGTGGTGTAGTAATGAACGCGGCAGATCACCCACATGGTGGTGGTGACGGTGGTCGTCATGGTGCTGGTAAGGCTCCGCGTACTCCATGGGGTCAGTTGACTCTTGGTTACCGTACACGCCGACGCAAAGATACTAATAGGTTAATCGTTCGCTCACGTCATGACGCGAAGAGAAAGAGGTAGAATATGAGTCGTTCACTCAAAAAAGGCCCATTTGTCGACGCGAAGCTTGCCAAAAAGGTAGCGGCGCTGAGTGCAGATGATAGAGCTGTTATTAAAACTTGGGCACGCGCAAGTACTATTACTCCAGAGATGGTTGGTAAGAACTTTGCAGTCCATAACGGACGAGTACATGTACCAGTGTATGTAAGTGAAAACATGGTTGGACACAAGTTAGGCGAATTTAGCCCAACTCGTAAGTTCCGCAAGCACGGAGGGAAGCAGAAGTAATGGCTGATAAAACCTCCACTGTCCGCAGTTACGCTAAAGGTGTTGATATTGCACCACGCAAGGTGAGCATCGTTGCAAGTCTTGTGCGTAACCGCTCGGTTGCTGACGCGCTGGTCATTCTAGATCACGTACCACGCCGTGCTGGACTTCCAATCAAGAAGGCGATCGCCAGCGCCCAGGCAAATGCCGTGAATAACCACGGTCTGGATGCAAAGAGCCTTCAGATTACAACGCTCAGCGTAACCGTTGGCAAGCGTATGAAGCGCTTTAAGCCGCACATGCGCGGAATGGCACTACCCTTCCAAAAGATTTCAACAAATATCTTAGTTGAAGTAACAGGCGCCGAAAAGCCAAAGAAAAAGCCGGCTACTAAGGCTGCTGCAACGAAGAAAGAAGAGGAAGCATAATATGGGACAGAAAGTAAATCCAATTAGCTTCCGCCTCCAGGTTCACAAGAACTGGGACTCACGCTGGTTCGCTGGCAAGAAGGACTTCGCAACCTGGTTAGCGGAAGACATCAAGATTCGCGAACTGATCGAGAAGAAGTTCGCATCACGTCCAACTATCAATCGTATTGAAATTGAGCGTTCAGCTAACTTGATTACTATCACGATTCACACAGCCAAAGCCGGTGTTGTAATCGGTCGAGGTGGTGCTGGTGTGACTGAACTAAAAGCTAGTATCGAAAAAGTAGCCAGCCTGCCAGTTCGAATTAACATCGAAGAAGTAAAGCGCCCAGAGCTCGCAGCTAAATTAGTTGCCGAGAACATTGCTCGTCAACTAGAACGACGTATCAATTTTCGCCGCGCAATTAAGATGTCTGCACAGAACACCATGAATGCCGGTGCTAAAGGTATCCGTATTCAAGTATCTGGCCGTCTAAATAATGCAGAAATGGCACGTAAGGAAAAGGTATCTGAAGGATCAGTGCCGCTTCATACATTGCGCGCTGATGTTGACTTCCACACTGCTCGTGCGCAAATGCCGAATGGTGGTGGAATCGTCGGTATTAAGGTTTGGATCAACAAGGGTGAAAGGAGTGACGTGTAATGTTACTTCCTAAGAAAACCAAGTACCGCAAAGTTCGCATCGGTAAGAACGATGGTAACGCCACTCGGGGTAACTACATTGCATTTGGCGACTACGCACTGCAATCTCAGAGTAACGAACGAGTGACAAGCCGCCAAATTGAGTCTGCACGTCAGGCTATGACCCGATACATCAAGCGTGGTGGTAAGATTTGGATTCGAATTTTCCCACACACCCCTGTAACTAAAAAGCCACAGGATGTAAAGATGGGTAGCGGCAAGGGTAATCCTGAATATTTCGCTGCTAAGGTTAAAGCTGGCACGGTTATGTTCGAGATGAAAGGTGTGAGCGAAGAAGTTGCTCGTGAGGCTATGCGTCTTGCAAGCCATAAGCTACCAGTAAAGACTAAGTTCATTAAGCGGGAGGATGCATAGTATGGCTGATAAATCACCCAAAAAAGCTCCTAAAGAAGCTAAAGTAGTCGAGAAGTCACTACTGGAGCAACTAGTCGATAAGCGCGCCGACTTACTTGAGGCAAAGAAGTCTCTAGCTGCCGGTGAGCTAGTAAATCCACGAATTATCGCTAGCTACCGCAAAGACATTGCCCGCTTACTTACTAATATTAACGCTCAGAAGGAGGCAAAATAGTATGGCAAAAACATTGACCGGAATTGTCACCTCTGACAAGCGTGACAAAACTATTACTGTTACAGTTACAAGTCGTGAAACTCATCCGATTTATCGTAAGCAGTACACAGTAAATCGTAAGTATCAGGCTCATGATCCTAAGAACGAAGCTCACATCGGCGACAAAGTTCAGATTGCTGAAATTCGTCCAGTTTCAAAGACTAAGGCTTTTCAGCTTGCAAACATTGAAGCAAGAGCGGTTGGTTCAGTTGAACTGAAACAAGACGTGACAGAGGTGGAGGCGTAATGATCCAACAAGAATCTCGTCTTAAGGTAGCCGATAACTCAGGTGCTAAGGAGGTCCTTTGCATACGTGTGCTCGGTGGTACCAAGCGCCGCTACGCTCATGTTGGCGACGTGATCGTTTGTACCGTTAAGGATGCCAATCCAACGGGTAACGTTAAAAAGAAGACTGTTCAAAAAGCAGTTGTGGTTCGTACTCGCAACCAAATTAAGCGTAAAGATGGTAGCACGATCGCATTTGATGATAACGCAGTTGTTATTATCAACGACGACAAAACACCAAAGGCTACTCGTGTGTTTGGTCCGGTACCTCGTGAGCTACGTGACCTAGGTTACGCTAAGATTATCAGCCTAGCGCCGGAGGTACTCTAATATGGCACGTATTCACAAAGATGATCAAGTAAAGATTATTGCTGGTAGCAGTAAAGGTACGACAGGCAAAGTTTTGGCTGTTGATACCAAAAAAGGTACCGTATTAATCGAAGGTGTTGGTCAACGTCACCGCCACGTTAAACCAAGTCAGCTTAACCCAACTGGCGGTAAACGCGACATTCACGTAGCGATTGACATCAGTAAAGTTGCTCTTGTTGTTGATGAAAAGACAAACAAGACTTCACGCGTTGGTTTGATCAAGAATGCTGATGGTAAGAAAGTTCGCGTAGCGCGAAGTTTAAAGAATAAGGAGATTAAGTAATGGCAAAAGCTGCTACTGTAACCGCTCCTCGCTTGAAAGCCTTGTACAACTCTAGTATTGTCAAGGAACTGCAGGCCGAACTAAATTTGAGTAATGTACATCAGGTACCAAAGCTCGAAAAGATCGTCGTAAGCGTAGGAACCGGTAAAACCAAAGAAGATAAGCGTGTTCTTGAAACCGTTAAGAATACCCTAACAAAAGTGACCGGCCAAGCTCCAGTTGAGCGACTTGCCAAGAAGTCGATTGCAGGATTTAAGATTCGCGCCAAGATGGGCGCACCAATTGGTGTATCCGTAACACTTCGTGGCGGACGTATGTATGAATTCCTTGATCGTTTGGTAAGTGTTAGCTTACCTCGCGTACGCGATTTCCATGGTGTTAAGGCAAAAGGTTTCGACAAAGGTGGTAACTATAATCTTGGTTTGATTGAACAATCAATTTTCCCTGAACTCACATTTGAAGAAACACAGGTAATCCATGGCTTACAAATTACGTTCGTGATAAAGAACGAAGACAAAGCCCATAGTCGCGCGCTACTTGAAAAGTTTGGTATTCCATTTGAAAAAGCAGGAGGAAACAGGTAATGGGTGAACTCTTAACAAACAGTGGCTGGACTGGCGACTGGGTACCAGAGGATGACTCAGGTTACACAGGGGAAGACTGGGCTCCAGAAACTGATGAGGGCCTTGATAAAGATCGACGCGTTGAAGACCAGGAGGACGACAGGTAATGGCTAAGAAATCTATGATCGCGCGCGATGAAAAGCGTAAGAAAATGATTGCCCAGTATGCTACTAAGCGTGCTGAGCTAAAAGAGCTTGGCGACCAAGAAGGTTTGCAAAAGCTTCCAAAAAACAGTAGTCCAACACGTTGGAAGAACCGCGATATACTGAGCGGACGGCCACATGGCTATATGCGTAAGTTTGGTCTCAACCGTATTAACTTCCGCGAAAAAGCAAGTAAGGGTGAAATCCCTGGCGTAACAAAGAGCAGCTGGTAAAGGAAAGGAGAATAAGAATATGAGTTTACAATCTACAGACCCAATCGCTGATCTCCTAACTCGGATCCGCAATGCGGCAGCCGTCGGTAAAACCGAAGTTCGCGTACCTACAAGTAAATTAAAGCGTGTAGTTGCTGAGCAGCTCAAGAAGAATGGTTACCTTGCAGACGTCAAACTTGAGGATGGCAAGCCACGAGGAACTCTGGTGGTTACTATCAATGATGCTGGCAAGAACGCAACATTTACCGAACTCACTCGCATGAGCAAGCCAGGTCGACGTATGTACGTCAGTGCTACCGACATTCCACGGGTTAAAAGCGGCCGAGGTATTGTTCTGGTATCAACAAGTAAAGGTGTCATCACTGGTCAAGAGGCTGTAAAGCAGCGTCTTGGTGGTGAAGTTCTACTGAAAGTATACTAGATGACGTTAAGTACCATTACTTGGTTTTGCATTGGCGTTGTAATAGTAATGGCCACAGTTGCAATTATTATAATGACGTCTTCGAACGATAAAGATAAGAAAGGATAAGAGATGAGTCGAATCGGAAAACTACCAATACAGATTCCATCAGGCGTGACAATCACGGTCGATTCAGATGTTATCACAGTCAAGGGCGCCAAAGGCGAACTGATCGTGCCACATCTGAGCGACGTAACAGTTAGCGTTGATGATGGAGTTGCAACTGTCGTTCGTAAGGACGACCAAAAGATCGCAAAGAGCCAACATGGCTTACAGCGAGCACTACTTAATAACGCAGTTCAAGGAGTTACTCAAGGATTCGAAAAGAAACTTGAAGTTAATGGAGTTGGATTCCGCGTAAGTGGTGGTGGCCAGGAAATTGAAATGAGTCTTGGCTTCAGCCACACAGTTAAATACAAAGCCCAAGATGGCGTACAGTTAACTGTTAACAAAATGGAAATTACTGTAAGTGGTATTGATAAGCAAAAAGTTGGTCAGACTGCTGCTGAAATTCGCGCCCTAAAGAAACCTGAGCCATACAAAGGCAAGGGAATTAAGTATGCCGATGAAGTAATTTTGCGTAAGGCTGGAAAGGCAGGTAAGTAATCATGACTAATCTTGCAAAGAAACTACTTAACAAAAGCCTTCGTAAGGCGCGTGTACGCTCAACCGTACAGGGTACCTCAGACCGCCCTCGCCTTACGGTGACTATTTCTAACTTGCACGTAAACGCTCAAATAATTGACGATTCTAAAGGCGTGACATTGGTTGCTGCAACAACAGTTGGTAAAAAAGCTACCGGAACAATGACGGAAAAAGCAGCTGGTGTTGGCGTAGATATCGCCAAAAAAGCTGCTAAAGCAAAGATTAAAGCAGTAGTGTTCGACCGTAATGGCCGTGCCTACGCAGGACGATTAAAAGCACTGGCCGATGCGGCTCGTAAGGAAGGATTGGAATTTTAGTATGGCTGAAAGTACAGCTCAAACTACCCCACGCGCAGATGGCTCACAAGTCTCGCGACCGCGTGGTGGTCGTCGAGATGATCGACGAAACGCTCCTCGAATTGAGGAACCGAAGCAATTTGAAGAAACTGTTATAAACATTGACCGTGTTGCACGAGTTGTAAAAGGTGGACGACGATTCCGCTTTAAGGCTTTAGTGGTTGTGGGTGACCGCAAAACAAAGGTTGGTGTTGGTGTTGCTAAAGGTGCAGACGTTCAGGCTGCAATTGCTAAGGCCACTGATGTTGCAAAAAAGAACATGATTACTGTTCCTGTAGTGAACACCACTATTCCGCATGATGCCGAAGTTAAGCTATCTGGTGCGCGGGTTATGGTGAAGCCAGCTGCACCTGGTACGGGTATTATCGCTGGTGGTGTCGTTCGCCAGATTATCGGTGTAACGGGTATTACAAATATGCTCTCTAAGAGCTTAGGCTCCACTAACAAGGTAAACATCGCCTATGCTACGATTGAGGCACTCCGGAGCCAAGTCCCTCGTGATCAGTGGCTTAATGCTACTAAGCCTGCTAAAAAAGCAGCTAAGAAAGAGGAGAAGTAATTATGAAATATAATGAACTCCAAGTTTCTGCTAACAAGAATAAGAAGCGTGTTGGACGCGGTATCTCTGCCGGTCAAGGTAAGACTGCTGGTCGTGGTACTAAGGGTCAGGGTGCACGTACAGGTAAGAAGCTGGCCGCTAGTTTTCAGGGTGGTCAACGTGCATTAGTGCAAGCTATTCCAAAAAATCGTGGATTTAAGAGTCTGCGCACACCAGCACAAGTTGTATACATGGATCACCTAAATGCGTTCAAGGGCAAAGTTGCCGATAACTTTAGCCTGTTCGAAGCTGGTCTGATCGCTACACCATTCCACACTGTAAAAGTAATTGCTCGTGGTGAATTAACAGAAAAGGTGACGTTGAACGTTCAGGCCGCTAGCGTAAGCGTAAAGGCAGCCATTGTTAAGGCTGGCGGTACGTTCAATAAAACTGATACGCCTCTTCCAAAGAGTCAAAAAGAAGCCGAAAAGGCTGATAAGTAACGCTCAGGTTTGTTGCTTACCTCGTAGTATAGCTTTTAGTATAACGGCCGGTCTTTAGTAGAAATGAATCTAAACATTCGGCTCTACTGTATCGTCAATGATATACTAGTTAAAGTATACTACGGTGTGACGTAAGAAATGTTGAGAATTCAGGGGTAAAAAAATCACATGAACTGGAAAACTATTCTAAAATCATTCAAGAATAAAGACATGCGCAAGCGTATTCTAATTGTGCTTGGACTTATTGTTGTATATCGATTACTCGCGCATATTCCTGTGCCTTTAGCAGAGCCAACTGAACTCAAGGAAGTTGTAAATAGCGTTGTTTCGGGTACTGATTTTGGTGGATTCTTGAATTTGCTCTCTGGTGGCGCCCTAGCTAGCTTTTCAATTGTACTTGTAGGTCTTAGCCCGTTCATCACAGCCAGCGTTATTACTCAGCTGCTTACAAAAGCTATTCCGAAGCTCGAAGAGCTGCATAAAGACGGTGAATCGGGACGACGTAAGATACAACAGTGGACTCGTATTATAAGCCTGCCTCTTGCTATAGTGCAGTCTATTGCCTTTATTTATATCCTACGACAATCAGTCTTAGCGGGTAACACCTCTTCAGCATTAACAGATACCAGTTTAATAGAATGGATTGTTGCCGTGGGTGCCATGACAGCCGGCTCAATGTTATTAATGTGGCTTGGTGAAATCATGACAGAACAAGGAGTCGGCAACGGGTTAAGCCTCCTGATCTTTGCTGGTATCGTAAGTCAGCTACCTCAAACACTACAGACTATCGGCGCCTCACTATTTAATACCGCAGACGGCAAACTTGAAGTATTTAACTGGTTCACCATACCGGTTAATCCATTATCCTTCTGGGTTGTGCTCGCTATAGCACTCGCATCACTCTTAGTACTGTATCTGTTAGTCAAGATTAATGAAGCGCAGCGCGTGGTAACCATTAACTATGCAAAACGAGTTCAGGGCAACTCAAGCTACGGTGGAGTCAAGAGCATTTTACCTATGAAGCTGATCGCTGCAGGTGTTATTCCGGTAATCTTTGCTGTAGCGTTCCTTAGCTTACCCGCATTTATAGGCCAAGTAATGAAGGCTACCGCAAACCCCACCTATATTGAAATAGGTACGAATCTTGTAACTTGGTTTCAAACGCCAAACCCTGGACAATTTACCGGCGAAACATGGCAAGCCTTCATTTACCCCGGACTCTACTTCTTGCTTGTAATTGCCTTTACGTACTTCTATACCGGAATTGTATTTAATTCAAATGAGATCGCCGAAAATCTTCAAAAACAAGGTGGGTTCATTGAAGGGGTTCGTCCAGGTGAGCAGACCGAAAAGTATCTATCACAAACCATGAATAGACTAATTCTATTCGGTTCACTCGTGCTTGGGCTTATCGCTGTATTGCCATTCGTTGCAGAATACCTATTATTCCAGCTCGCCGGTGTACAGAATAGTAACTTGGCAGTTGGCGGAACCGGTATATTGATTGTGGTATCGGTTGCACTTGAAGCGCTTCGCCAAATCAATTCACGTGCACTTATGGTTACCTACGACGACTACAAGTAGCAGGTAGAATTCTTGAGACAAGATTACGCATATGCTACTATGTACTACATAGTAGGTGAGGTATAAATAAACAATGTCAGGGTTATCAATTGAGCAAAGACGTAATAACCATATAATTCGTTGGGTTCTTGCTTTGCTGCTAGTTGCCATTGGCGTAGCGTATGTCTACTTTGGCTTTAGATGGTATAACACAGGTGAACTTTCGCCGCTGCCACTCCCTGTTTCGGCTGCCGATTCATCGATTGATGAGACACCCGTCTCTGATAAGCAAATTGATGAGTATAGTGTTCCTGCGAGTCAACCAAAATACATTGAAATACCAGCCATCAATATGCCAAAAGCACGCGTTACGCGCGTCGGTGTCACTGCACGCAACATGCTTGATGTACCTAAGAATATTGACGACACTGCATGGTATACAAAAAGTGCTGTTCCTGGTGCTGGTGTTGGTGCGGTTGTTATAGACGGACACAACGGTGGAGTAACCCGTAACGGTATATTTGCCAGACTAGGCAATCTAAAGGCAGGCGATCAGATATCAATTGAGCGTGGTGATAGTAAGGTGTTTACGTACAAAGTGTATGACGTTCGCGATATGCCGCTTCAACAGGTTAATCAGACTGGTATGAAAGAGATGATGATGTCGGCAGATCCTTCAAAAGAAGGTCTTAGCTTGATTACATGTAGCGGCAAATGGATACCTAAAGAAAAAGTCTTTGATAGACGAATTTTAGTAAGAGCTACTATTATTGACTAGTCTGTGTCATAATTTGCTGTGTAATGAAGGTGAACGAGCTTTCGTTACCTGATTGGCCGCGACTCGGTTGGCTGGAGATACCAGCTATAGCTCCGTCGTTGCCGACAGACCGCGCAATCGCCCCTGTTGGGCGAGACCATAACATGTGAAGCGAGCTCAGGGAGTATTTGCCCAAAGAACCCACACTCGCATGCCTTCACTGGTCACTCCGCCGTGTAATATGCGCGGATCTTCAAAAAACTAGGGCGATGGCCCAGGCTAGACATGTTCTAGCCTGGGCCAATCCTATTTTTAAGAATGTTAGCGCAAATATCTTGACCTTCCATGCAACTTGGGTAGAATAGTAAGTAATCTAACACATTTTCACCCGTATAAATACGCGTGAAATATCTTTATAAAACCCTTTACGCTGGTTGCAGTTTGCTGTATAATCCATACTTAGTATTTATGGCCGGACAAAAGGAAGTAATCAAGATGCAGGGAACGGTAGTGGAGGCACTACCTAATACTCAATTCAAGGTAGAACTTGAGAATGGCCATAGTATTATCGCTCACATTAGCGGCAAGATGCGTAAGCACTATATCCGTCTAGTACCTGGCGATAAGGTAGAAGTTGAGATGACCCCTTACGATCTTACTAAGGGACGAATCAGTTTCCGCCTACGAGACGAACGACCAGCACACGCTGCGTAGTTCAAAATATTAATTTTAACTTAGGAAAGGATTTTTGATAGGCTCATGAAAGTTCGTGCGAGCGTTAAAAAAATCAGTCCCGATGACCAACTGGTACGACGTAAAGGTCGTTTAAGGGTTATCAATAAGAAAAAACCTAAGAATAAGCAAAGGCAGGGTTAAGCATGGCTCGAATCTCTGGGGTAACCATTCCCGCTGAGAAACAGGTGCATATCGCTCTTACCTATATATACGGTATAGGGTCGAAGCACTCACGAGACATCCTTGCGGCGGCAAAAGTTGAGCCGACCACTCGGGTGAAGAATCTCACCGAGGCTGAAGAACAACGCATTCGAGAAATAGTCGATAAAGACTACACCACCGAAGGCGATCTCCAACGTCTCGTAACTAACAATATTAAAAGACTTAAGGATGTAGGCGCCTACCGCGGTCTACGTCACAAAGCAGGGTTGCCAGTGAACGGTCAGCGTACTCGTACGAATGCACGTACTCGTAAGGGTAAGTCATCAGCAGTTGGTGGCACGCAACCTAAAGCAGCAAGCAAGACCTAGGAAGGATTAGATAGATGGCAGAAGCTACAACTCAAAAGCCAGCTAGTGCGCGCAAAAAGCAGCGCCGGTCTGTTCCAGCTGGTCAGATGCATGTTCAAGCATCATTTAATAACACAATTATTACTTTTACAGACAAAAAAGGTGCCGTTTTGTGCGCCTCAAGTGCTGGCGCCTGCGGTTTCCGAGGAAGCAAAAAGGGTACAGCATATGCATCTCAGATCGCAGCTGAAAAAGCGGCTGAAATGGTGCAGAGTCTCCATGGCATGAAGTCAGTTGATGTGTTCATCAAAGGCGTGGGACTTGGCCGTGATGCAGCGGTACGTGCACTTGGTGGATTTGACATTCAAGTTGACAGCATTAAAGACGTAACAGGAGTACCGCATGGTGGTCCTCGTCCACGAAAGGCAAGGAGGGTCTAGTATATGGCACGTGATACTTCACCGATCGTAAAGCAGTCTCGTCGTGAAGGCTACGCCCTTCACCCTAAGGCTCATAAGATCCTAATCAAAAAGCCAGGTATTCCTGGTCAACATTCTGGTGGTCGCCAGAGCAAGCCGAGCTTGTATCAGATTCAACTTCGTGAAAAGCAAAAAGTGCGTCGAACGTACGGTTTGCTTGAAAAGCAGTTTGCACGTCTCATGAAAGAAGCGTCGCGTCGCGAGGGCTTGAGTGGTGAAAACCTACTTCAGCTACTTGAGCTACGTCTTGATAACGTCGTGTATCGCTCTGGTCTTGCTACGAGCCGACGCGCGGCACGTCAGCTAGTTGGTCACGGTCACTTTGTACTGAATGGCCGACGCGTTGACATTCCATCAATTCGCGTAAAAGCGGGTGATGTCATTACAGTACGCGAAAAAAGTGCCAAAAGTGGCTACTTTACGGCTATTAACGACGTGATTGCTAATTCAATCCAGGGTCCACTTAGCTGGTTAAAGTCAGACCATAAGAAGCTCACAATTGAGATTACCGGATTGCCAAAGCGAGAAGAAGCCGAGGCTGATATTAACGAACAACTAATTGTCGAGTACTACTCGCGCTAAGGTAAGAGGAGAATTACTATGTCTAAAGCTATTTCTAACCCTGCATTGGCTGGCATTGAAGAGCACTCTAACGTGAGCGCAACTTTCGATATTGAGCCCTTGCACTCTGGATACGGCAACACCCTAGGCAACAGCCTTCGTCGTGTACTACTTTCAAGCATTCGAGGTGCAGCAATCGTTGCATTCCGCGTTGAAGGCGCAACACATGAATTTACTACCATTCCAGGTATTAAAGAGGATGTTGTTGATATCATGCTTAACCTAAAGAACGTTAAGGTTAAGGTTCATACCGATGAGCCAGTTGAGCTACGTCTTGAAAAGAAAGGCGCTGGCCCAATCACTGCAGGTGATATTAAGTTAAGTGCCGATGTTGAAATTGCCAACCCAGAACAAGTAATCGCAACGATTGACGACCCTAAGAAGTCACTTGTTATCGACCTTGTTGTTGAAGCTGGTCGCGGCTACCGCACTATCGAAGAGTCTTCAAGTGCTCGTGTTCACAGCGATATGATTGCTCTTGATGCTGTATTCAGCCCAGTGCTGCGCGTTCGCTACAAAGTTGACGGTACACGTGTTGGCCAAGAGACCAATCTTGATAAGCTACGTTTAAGTATTGAAACCGACGGTACAATCAGCCCTAAGGATGCCTTCGAGGAATCTGCCGCTATCTTGGTTAACCAATACACTGCACTTGCAGGCAGCACTAGTGTTGAAGCAGCACCGGCACTTGGTCAGTCAAGCGATGATGAGACAAGCGAGCTTAACACTCCAATCGAGGAACTGAACCTCAGCGCACGTACTGCAAACGCACTTGTAAACAACGATATCCGCACTGTCCATGATCTAGTAACCCTAAGCGAGCAAGATCTGCGCGAACTTAAGGGCTTTGGCTCAAAAGCACTTGATGAAGTAAAAGACAAGCTTGCGGAGTTGGAGTTATAGTCTATGCATCGACACGGATATAAAGGACGCAAGTTCGGTCGTGAACGCGATCAACGCCGCGCACTACTTAAAGGCTTGGCGACAAACCTTGTAGAACACGGTAAGATCGAGACGACTTTGCCAAAAGCAAAAGAACTTGTACGATACATTGAAAAACTAATCACCAAAGCAAAGCGTGGTGACCTAGCTTCACGGCGCATGGTAATCGCTGGTCTCACAACTCAATCGGCAGCATTCAAGCTGGTTGACGAAGTTGCACCACAACTCAAGGGTCGAAATAGCGGTCACGTACGTGTTAAGCGAACTCGTATTCGCAAAGGTGATGGTGCTGAAATGGCTACTATTAGCTTCGTTGACGAGCTAAAGCCTGTTGCAAAGGAGTCTAAATAATGAAGACTTACTCACAAAAACCTACCGAAGTTTCACGTCGTTGGATTTTAATCGACGCTAAAGATGCACCATTAGGACGCCTTAGTACTCAGATTGCCAAGTATCTGATTGGTAAATACAAGGCTGATTACACGCCGCATATTGATGGTGGTGACTACGTTGTAGTGATTAACGCAGCCGAAGTGCCAGTAACTGGCAATAAGGAAGAAGCGAAGATTTACTACCGTCACAGTGGCTTCCCAGGTGGTATTAAAGATGCGCAGCTAAAAGAAGTACGTGAAAAATTCCCAGAACGAATCATTGAAAACGCTGTTAAGGGTATGCTTCCTAAAAACAAGCTTGCACCTGGTCGTATGCAGCGCCTAAAAGTATTCCCAGGTAGTGAGCACGCTCACACGGCTCAAACTCCTGAGAAGGTTGAGGTAAAGTAATATGGCTGACACTAAATATGCCTATGGCCTTGGTCGCCGCAAAAGCGCAACTGCACGAGCACGACTTTACAAAGGTAAAGGATCTATTACCATCAATGACAAGCCTGCAAGTGAATACCTAAGCGGTAATTCTACTATGCTTGCTGAGGTTACCGATCCTCTTGCACTTGTTAACAAGCAAAAAGAGTTTGATGTGACTATTCGTGTTAGTGGTGGTGGTTTAGCTGGTCAAGTTGATGCAATCAAGCTTGCAATCGCTAAAGCACTTACTGTCGATCATTCAGATCTGCGTACAACGCTTAAAAAAGCTGAACTCCTAAAGCGTGATCCACGAGAGAAGGAACGTAAAAAATACGGTCTTCGCTCTGCACGTAAACGCGAACAGTACTCGAAGCGTTAGTCAGTTTTTACTGCGCTATACATACACATCTCTATTTAAGAGATGTGTATTGCTTTTTATACCGATTTATGCTAAAGTATTCATAATACCTATAGTTTGAAATAATATTACTATGTCTGTTTTAGCCGCCCTCGAAAAAGCCTCAATTGGAATTCAAACTAAGCCTCCTCAAAACGATGAGCCTTTTCCACACGGCTCATTCCACGAAGCAGCCGCTAGAGAGCTCTTTCACGAACCACTGGATTCAGATGACACCCTAACTGATAAATTGAAGTGCTATGGAACCCACGAACAACTTCTAGGCGCTCTCAACAAAAACGAAATTGCAATGGCAGTTATCGCAATCGATAACACCGTCTCTGGTCGCGTACCAACTGCAATTGAGGCACTGCGCGATCAAAAGTTAAGAATTATTGGAAAAGTAACTATTTCTGTTGCTCAGCACATTCTTCGCCATCCAGACACTCCTATTGATACGATCGTTCAGGTCGTATCTCAAAAGCCAGCGCTTGATCAGGCTAGTGCATGGCTTGAACTTAACGAGATAACTCCTTTAAGCCGATCTGACACCGTAGGAAGTGCTCGCGAAGTGGCACTGAAACAAGGAGTTATTGATAATAAACCTACGGCAGCGATCGCATCAATACTAGCAGGTAGCGCAAATGGGCTCAGTATTGGTGAACAGGTAAGTCCACGCGGTAACGCCACGACCTTCTGGCTGGTCGAAAAAACTGATCAGCCCACCGATTCTCCAGAAGTCAGCGAAGATCAACCACGACATGCAGCGCTTTATTTTGATGTCCCAAACGTACCTGGTAAACTTTTTGAGATAGTTGGCATACTAAGTGATGCGGGATATGATTTGGTTGATATTGACTGCCACCTGAATTCGCACCGCAGCGTTCGCAGCTTTTTTACAGAGATTGATCTAGGCAACCATACCGAAGTAGACCTAAGCAATACGCTTGCTGTTATTCCGAGTGAATTCAACGTAGATCTTCGTGGTGTATATACAGACTCCACCAAACAAGAGGTTAAGTCTGCGGCCATTAAGCATCGTGGCAAGGCAGATGTCTCAGCCGATACCTTATGGAACGGGCGACATGGACTTGAGCATGACGAGGAAGCTCCCGTACTCTATATTCAAGCTAAAAATCAGCCAGGATCACTTAAGGGTATGCTAGAAATTTTGAATGATTTCGGCATAAATATCGTTGACATGAGCCGCCCTTACGCACCAGAGCACGAAAATGGCCGTGGCTTCTATTTTGTGCTGCCGGTAGAAGCGAATATTATTGCCGCCCTACACCAGTTAAAGTTGGGCGGCTACGTAGCTGAAGAATTCGTGTACCAGAGTAATGCTCTTGCAGCAAGAAATGAGAGCCAGTAAAAAGGTTATGGGACTAGAAAAGATATCAATCATTGGAAATGGTGATTTCGGAGCATTATTATCGCGGCTCTTGCCTGAAACTTTAGAACTTCTAATGCACGACAGCGATCAATCAAAGCCCCTCCCAGACAATGCCAAGTGGGTTGAACTTCCAGAAGCAGCTACAGCAGACATCGTCTTTATCGCCACACCATTTGAAGCCATGCCAGAGCTGTGCAAAAGGCTTGCTGCACATGTCTGTAAGGATACGATCGTGGCAGACCTTTGTTCTGTAAAAGTAAAGCCTGCAGAGCTATTGCAACGTAACTTTTTAGGTAAAGCCAACTTTGTTTCAACTCATCCACTCTTTGGACCAAACTCCGCACCGAATCGTGACGCCGCGCAAGGCAAGGAGCTAGTTTGGTCTGAGCTTGAAGGAGGCGGTGATACCGAGCCGCTCCGTGCGTTATTTAATGACCTTGGTCTGAGGGTTATAGAGATGAATCCTGAAGAGCACGATAAAGAGATGGCTTGGATACACGCACTAACGTTCTTTATTGGCCGTGCACTCGTAGAAATCGATATACCAGAGCTACAGCTAAGCACAGGATATTTTGAAAAACTCCTTGCCTTGCGCGATTTAGAGAAGACACAAAGTTACGACCTTTTTACGACCGTTGAACGCCACAATCCCCAGGCAGGTGCTATTCGCCAAAATCTCATGAAAGTGTTTACCGAACTCGAATACGCAATACAACAGCCAGCCGTAACCAGCTCGATGACCGAAAGTAGCAAGACAGACAATAGTCAAGAGGTCGCGCGAATCCGATCAGAAATAGATGAAGTTGATGATGAGCTCAATCGACTACTTGCGAGGCGCTCAACGCTTGCTAAAGAAATGTTCGTAGCAAAAGGTGGCCAAAATATCTATCGACCCGAAAGAGAAGAAGCAATAATTAGACGAATCATTTCTGAACATGGAGGCGATTTTGTGCCTGATTCATTAGAACAAATCTTCCGCGCTATTATAAAAGCCAGTAGGGATCAGCAGACTAGCCTCTCACTACTACAGGGTTAGTCGATAACACAAGAGTGAACTCTTGAAGTGTTATAATGATTCCAATGGCTAAACCCGTAATACTCACTGGCATTCGTGCTAATAATGATCTACATATTGGCAATTATTTTGGAGCTATGTTGCCGATAGTTGATATGGCAAAAACACGCTCAGATGAATTTCAGATAAATCTATTCATTCCAGATCTTCATAGTTTCACAACACCGATTGATCATAGCAAACTTCAAAAGCAAATACTGCAAGCAAGCGACGAGAGAGTATATGGCAGAGCAACTCAGCGGAGAATTTGATCCTAGAAGACATCAGACGCTGTTGGAGATTCTACAACGCGCAGTCGAGCTCTATGGCGATAAGCCAG